>JAZKFP010000185.1:0-6120 GCA_040386355.1 Pseudomonadota bacterium
CTTGATCAATTGGAATATCTTCAAAATTATTTGCAGGAAATTTTAAATATTGAATGTAAGCGCCTGGTAAAAAGTATTTAGGGTTTTTCCCAAAAATTAAGATTCCTGCATGACTTGGACATTGTCTTTCTGGATTGAAGAGTCGCAGCGAAGAAAGTTGTTCTTCTATGGAGCGATGATTTGCCGCGATGGTTTCTTCATCAATCACTTTTGTTCTATAAGCAGCGAATAGTGCAAGATTTAGATCATTTAACGTAGAGCCTAAGCATGGAGTTGCGTCAAAAGATTTGGCAAAAGAGACACGTTTTTCTGTTAATAATTTTTCTTCTTGTTCATTTGCAATTGCTTTTCTTGGTCCAATTCGAATATGGACTCTGCCCTTGTAGCGTACGGGAGGTAAATCAGATGGAAATACTTCTACCAGTGCAATATCCCCTTTATCAAAAGTAAATTTTGCAACATTCATTACAGGTTGGGGCAATACATTTCCATTAGAACGAATAGCACCTAACTCTTTTAATAATTCATCAGTTACTTTTAATCCAGAAATTTCACCATTATCTTTTACCCCAATTAACAAATATCCAGGTAAACGATGACCTGCTAAGTCATTTGCAAAGGCACAAATGGCTTGAGCAAATTTATCGGTATTTTTTTCAGATTCAGTTCGTTCAATACGGTCTGATTCCATATTTAATATCAAATTTTTTAACTCAGTTTCGGAAAGCATTTATGATCCATGTTTAAATTTATATTTTAGAAATTTTTTAAATAACTTTGTCTATTTCTTCATACCTTCAATCAAACTTTCCACCACACTTGGATCTGCCAACGTCGAGGTATCTCCTAATTCATTTATTCTACCCTCTGCAATAACACGTAATATTCGGCGCATTATTTTTCCAGAGCGTGTCTTTGGTAACGCCTTTGCACAATGCAATTGATCTGGTTTCGCAATCGGACCCACTTGTTTTGCAACCCATTGAATAAGTTCTTGGCGAAGTTGATCAGTAAATGTTTGACCTTCCATTAAACATACGTATGCGCAAATTCCTTGGCCTTTAATGTCGTGTGGAATTCCAACGACTGCGGCTTCTGCAACGGCAGGGTGTAAAACGAGAGCGCTTTCTAATTCTGCGGTACCCAGTCGATGTCCAGAAATATTTAATACATCGTCGACGCGTCCAGTAATCCAATAATCACCCTCTGCATCGCGGCGTGCACCATCGCCGGTAAAATAATAACCAGGGTAGGGTGCAAAATAGGTTTTTAGACAGCGTTCATGATCTTTATATAAAGTGCGTAACTGGCTAGGCCATGTATTTTTTATCGCGAGTAATCCTTCACCTGCGCCATGAATTTCTTTCCCATCGGTATTTAATAAAACCGGTTCAATTCCAAAAAAAGGCTGTTGTGCAGCGCCAGGTTTTGCAGTTTCAAAATGTAATAATGTTTGATTTTGTGGATGTGGCGAAATCATTATTGCGCCGGTTTCTGTTTGCCACCACGTGTCGACAATTGCACAGCGTTTTTTTCCAACATTTTCATGATACCAACGCCAAGCTTCTGGATTAATTGGTTCTCCAACCGTTCCTAATAATCGTAAACTTTTTCGATGTGAATTTTTTAAATAATGTTCACCTTGCGCCATCAGTGCGCGAATTGCAGTTGGCGCGGTGTAAAACGTCGTGACTCTATGTCTGTCGATCATTTCCCACCAACGACTTGCATTTGGATGCGTCGGCACACCTTCGTACATTAATGTGGTTCCACCGTTTGCAAGCGGACCATACACCACATACGAATGTCCGGTAATCCAACCAATATCCGCAGTACACCAATAAATATCGCCTTCACGATGATCAAGTAAAATACGATGCGTTAAACTCGCATTTAATAAATATCCTGCGGTGGTGTGTAAAACACCTTTGGGTTTTCCGGTTGAGCCTGAGGTATATAAAATAAATAATGGATCTTCTGCTTGTTGAATTTCAAGTTCTGCGTTCGGTGGTTCATGCGCAGTAATTTGGTGATACCACACATCACGAGCATTCCATTCAATTTTTTGCTTAGTGTGTTGTACAACAAAAACTCTTTTTACCGAATTACAATGCATTAAAGCTTCATCAACACTTGCTTTAATGGGTAACGATTTTCCACCGCGTCGACCGCCATCGGAAGTAATGACGCATTTTGCTTCTGCATCTTGAATACGTTGTGACAAAGCTTGCGGTGAAAATCCTGCAAACACTACAGAATGAATTGCGCCGATTCGCGCGCACGCCAACATTGAAAATGCAGCTTCAGGAATCATCGGTAAATAAATACAAACGCGATCGCCTTTGCTTACACCTTGTGCGCGTAAGGCATTCGCAAGTCGACATACTTCATCGTGAACTTGTTGATACGTGAAGGTACGAATATCGTTTAGTTCGTCGCCTTCCCATATAATTGCAACTTGTGAATGACGCGTAGATAAATGCCGATCGATACAGTTGTAACTAATATTAAGCTCGCCACCGACAAACCATTCAGCGGTAGTTTCTGAATTATTGTTTAGTAATTCTTTAAAGTTGCCGCCACGTTTTACTTCAGAGAATGTTGTAAACCAATGTAGATTTTGTAATGCTTGTTCTTGCCAAAATGTTTGAGGATCTTCAATCGATTTTTTATAAGCGTTTTTGTATTGTTGAATGTCCATATTCTGTATTCCGTTTTTGAATGCTTAATTTCTTTAACTTTTAATAAAATCGGGCTGTTTAAATTCTGCGAAATTAGTAACTACCAAATTATCAATTAATCGGGTTTTTCCTAAGCGCGCTGCTGCTAAAATCACAATCGATTTTGTCGACTCATTTACATCGGATAAATTACTTGCGTCAACTGCTGTTAAATAATCGGGTTCAAATCCTAAATCCACGAGTCGCCATAATGCATGATCGCACAGTGAATTTAAAAATTTTGCTTTAATTACTTTTTGACGTTGAATATCTTCAGCGGCTTGTTGCATCGTGATGTATAAATGCGGGGCAACAGTGCGTTCTTCTTCCGATAAATATTGATTACGTGAACTGAGTGCTAAACCATCGGCCGCGCGTTCCGTTCGACCTGAAATTATTTGTATAGGGAAACACAATCGTTGTGTTAATTGCTGAATAACTTTTAATTGTTGAAAATCTTTTTCACCAAACACAGCAATCTGTGGTTTTACTAAATTAAATAATTTGCTTACAACTAATGCAACACCGTTAAAATGCCCTGGTCTAGAAGCGCCGCAAAAAATAGTACCAATTGCTCCAACATCAAATGCAAAATCACTGACTAAACCTTCGGGGTACATTTCTGCAATGCTCGGCGCAAATAAACAATCAACGCCTGCAGCGGCTAATAATTCAATATCTTTTTCTAGAGTACGAGGGTATGCATCAAAATCCTCACCCACACCAAATTGTGTTGGATTGACGAAAATACTAACGACAACTTTTTCAGCGTGTTGCTGTGCAATTTTTACTAACGAAATATGGCCGCTGTGCAAATTTCCCATGGTTGGTACAAAACCAATAGATGCAGAAACCCCTAAAGCTTGTTGTAAATCTTGCTGCGTATGAACAACCTGCATTAAAATGTTCTCCAAAATAACTGTATGAATCTTTACTTAAGTTTTGATTTATTTATTCAAAAAAATTATTTTTAAGTCAGCTAGTTATTAATGAAAACTTTGCGCATCGGTTGGATAGGTTTGATTTCGAACTGCATCAACGTACGCTGCAATTGCTGCATGAATGGAATTTTGGTTTGTTAGAAAATTTTCAACAAAACGTGCATGGGGTGGCGGACTTACGCCTAATAAATCATGCATCACTAAAATTTGGCCGTCGGTTAATTTGCCAGCGCCAATTCCAATAACTGGTATATGTACAGCATTCATAATTTTTTCAGTAACTGAAATTGGAATACATTCCAATAACAACATATCCGCGCCTGAGTTTTCTAACACTTGCGCGTCTTCAATTAAACGTTGTGCAGCGTCTAGTTTTTTACCTTGAACTTTATAGCCGCCGAATTGATGCACATATTGTGGCGTTAATCCCAGATGAACGCAGACTGGAATGCCGCAGCGTTTTAATTGTTCCACATACGAAGTTGCCCATTGACCCCCTTCAAGTTTGACAATTTCTGCACCTGCTTGCATAAGTTTTCCGGCCCAGTCCAAACATTGAATTTCCGACACGGTCGATAAAAACGGTAAATCCGACATGATCATTGAACGAACACGGCCGCGCGCAACACATTCGGTGTGATACACCATATGTTCGATAGATACCGGTAATGTTGACGTGTTGCCTTGTAAAACCATCCCTAATGAATCACCAATCAACAACAGATCAACGCCAGCTTCGCCTGCAACTCGCGCAAACGATGCATCATATGCGGTTAAACAGGTAGTTTTTTCCTTAAGCGCTTTTTGTTTTTGCAAACTAGAAAGCGTTACTGGTGCGGTATTTTTTACTGTATTGGGCAATGTTGAGTTATTGCTGTTGTTGTTCATGACTTTGTTGCTCTTTATGACGTTTTTTAAAGGCTTCTAATGCGTCTTTTAAATCTAAGGATGTTGGTTTTAGCACATTCAACGGCAGCGATGCGAGCTGAGCCTTACTATTTTTTGTCGAAATTAAAAGTGGATTTAAATCGAGTAGAGGTTGTAACACAAAGGCACGATTTGGTATTTCTGTATGAGGAATCGTAAGAGTTTTGGTTTGAATTTTTTCATCGCCAAAAAATAAAATATCTAAATCAATAATGCGTGCTGCCCAGCGTTCAAAACTAGGGGTGCGGCCAATAGATTGCTCTATAGATTTCACGGTAATTAATAGATCTTCTGGATTTAAATCGGTTGTTATTTCAATAACTGTATTTAAATACCAAGGTTGTTCTGGGCCAATTGGTTCCGATTCATAAACAGGAGAGCATTGAAGAATATTAATATTTTTATGTAGATATAATTGAACGATAGCTTGTATAAGATTATTGAATCGGTCGCCGAGATTGCTACCGATTCCGATATAGACGGTTTCCAAAATAATTCCTTAGATTCCCAAACGAACCATTTCTCGACGACGTTCTTCATTTGCAATTTGATATTCAGTCCACCACGCGCCCAAACCTGGTTTTAAATCACCGCAATCTTCGCGCAGTAATAAAAAATCATAGGCTGCGCGAAATCGTTTATGTTCTAGCAAGCTTTCGCATCGACGAAATTGCAAACGCGCAAGCCGCGGCTGCAAACTCCAAATTTCACGAACCATGGTGGAATAACGTTTTGGGATAACTGTGGCTTGAGCTTGTGCATCCAGTGCAAAATCTGCCGCTTCAAATAATGCCTCATGCGTTGATATACGACCCTGTGCTTCAATTTCTTGAAACTTCTTTTTAACCGCTGCCCATAACATAACGGCTAACAAAAAAGCGGGTGTTACTGGTTTTTCTGCTGCTATTCGCGCATCAGTATTTTCTAACGATTGAGTAACAAAGGTACGGAACCAGCTTTGATTTAGAAACGGTAACGTGGTCGGAGCTAAAAATTTTAATAAGTGATATTTTTCCAATTGATGAAACGATTTTACGCCATGCCCCGTCATGAACAGTTTGTAGAATTCATCGAATAAACGAGCTTTGGGAATCAACTCTAAAAGTTGAGCGCATTGTGGAATAGCTTGTTCAGTGGCAGATTCAATACGAAAAGAAAGTTTGCCTGCAAACCTAACCGCTCGAAGGATACGAACCGGATCTTCACGAAATCGCACCAACGGTTTGCCAATGATCCGAATGGTTTTTTGTTCAATGTCGTTTAGTCCATTGGTTGGATCAAAGACTTTGAAAGAAACCGGGTCTATATACAACGCATTGATAGTGAAGTCGCGGCGCCAGGCATCTTCTAACAAAGTTCCATAGCAATTATCTCGTAGTAATAAACCTTCATCGGACTGTTCTTGATCGTCGTTGGCGTACGTATCGATTTGATGCGCAGCACGAAAGGTTGCTACTTCGATAACTTCACGTCTAACTCGAACATGAGCCAAACGAAATCGACGGCCAATTAAACGACATTGAGAAAATAAC
>JAZKFP010000186.1:0-26095 GCA_040386355.1 Pseudomonadota bacterium
TTTTAATGATGGTAACCGATGCAGAGATGCCAGAAATGGATGGTTATCGATTAACCGCAGAATGTCGCAGTAGTTCGCCTTTAAAAAGTATTTACATTGCAATGCATACATCATTAAGTGGCGATTTCAATAAATATATGGTTGAAAAAGTAGGGTGTGACGCTTTTATTTCAAAATTTGAAGCAGATGCATTAGCAAAAATGGTATTACAGCGTTTAAATGATTTTCGAGCAGCACAGACCAGTGAAGTTTCTTCTCAAAGCGTAAATAGTACGAGTTAATAATTAAATGCCAAGCCTATATTTAAAAGTGTATTCGACGAGGCTGTGCTTGACCTGTTCCAAGAACAATTCCATTTTCTAACGCTTGATAAGTCCATTGTTGAGCTTGCTCACAAGCGAATCTAACAGTGAGCCCTTTTGCTAAAAAAGCAGCACAGGCTGAAGCTAAGGTGCAACCGGAGCCATGAAACTCATGTGCTAGGCGTTGCCATGTCCAATCTAGATAATTTAATTTTTCTGAATCACGCCACCACAGTTTATTTATTACTTCCGTAGTTGCTGCATGTGTTCCGGTTAACAACACACCCAGTGCATTTTCAGACATTTTTTCAGCGTAATGAAAAAATGATTTTTCTGACAGATCAGTAGAATTATTTAATGCCAAAAATTCATGTGTATTCGGTGTCCAAAGTGGTTCAAATGCATCAAAAATTGTACGAAAATTTTCTGGTTTTATTTTTTCTGTTAAATCTTGCCCGCTTCCTGATCGCATAACTGGATCAATCACTAATTTAAAATGAGAATTTTTTTCTTGGAGCAAATATAATTTTTTTGCAATCCATTTTAACTGCTCAGTGTTAGCGATTAGTCCTAATTTTACCACTTGAACTTGTTTAATTAAAAAGCTGTCTTCGAATAATAACTGCCATTGTTTTTCCATCCATTCAATGGGATGCGGAAAAACCGCGGCAACTCTAGAGAAGTTTTGTGCTGTGCTGGAAGTTGGAATTGCTAAAGTGTGGCAACCTAATGCGGCAAAGGTTTCTATATCAGCAATCAGACCGGCACCACCACAGGGGTCAATGCCTGAAAAACATAAAATAACACTCATGTTTTATCGAGAGTTTCAATAATGTCGGATGATGAAGAGCGTGATTTACTTGGAATAAAACGGGCAATAATAATGCCTGCTTCAAATAATAAAATCATAGGAATTGCTAGTAGGGTTTGGCTTAGAATATCGGGAGGCGTTAATATCATGCCAATAAAAAAGCAACCAACAATAACATAAGGACGTTGTTTTACCATTTTAGAATAATGAATAAGTCCTGTGCCATGTAATAGTAAAATTGCAACAGGAATTTGAAACGCTGCACCAAACGCTAAAAATAATGTTAAGGCAAAATTCATTAATAAATTAATATCTGGCGTTACTAAAACTCCCTCAGGTGCAGTGGAAATAAAAAAGAAAGCAATCATAGGAAGTACAATAAAATACGCAAAGGCGATTCCTAAATAAAACAAGAATGAACTTCCTACCATAAGCGGCATAATCCATCGCCGTTCATTTTGATACAGACCTGGAGAAACAAACCGCCAGATGTGATACAGCAAAGCGGGCATTGCAACCACAAGCGCTACAAAAAAGGTTAATTTAAAAGGAGCGAAAAGAGTTGAAGTAATATCGGTTGCGATAACTGAAGCGCCCGTTTGCAGAGATTTTAAAATCGGCAGCGCTAATTTATTATATAAAAAATTAGAAAACGGTATTAGGACAAGAAAACTTGCTATGACAATCAATAGCATAAAAAGCAAACGACGTCTTAACTCGATAAGATGTTCAAGTATCGACATTTCCGTATCAGTCGGTTGAGTATTATCGAGAGGTTCCAGATCTTTCATTATTTAAATCATCGATGCGTGAATCATTATTGGGTTCATGTAAAACATTATTAGTATTGTCATCTAAATTTTTTTCTTCGTCATTTACAGGATGAATGATCGTTTCATTATTTTCATGATCTTTTTCTTGTTCAATTTTTAATAAGCGTTGTTTTAATTCTTCTAATTCTAATTGGCGAGTAATTTCATATTGTGCATCCAAAATTGAACGTCGAATTCGTCCTATCCAAGCACCCGCCATACGTACCGTATGTGGTAAACGTTCTGGCCCTAAAACAATTAGCCCAATAACGGCTACCAAAAATAATTCCCAAAAGCCTATATCGAACATAAAGCGCCTGTACAATTTAAAACGTATATACCCGTAGCGTATGACCTTTTGCTTTTAAAAAAGAGTAGGTGTTTATCATGATCTTTTTTTCCGCTTGCTTTGTTGTCTGTTCGAACGCGTCACAGCATTCTCACTGCGTAAAGCTTTGGCTAAGCAGCGTCAAGACGCCGTGCAATCGAAAAAAAATCCTCATGCTTCACCATTTCATTTAACCTACCTTTTTTAAAAAACGAAGGTCATACGCTACGGGTATGGTGAGTTTATGGTTATTTATTAAAAAATTTTGGCGTCATTTATGTTAGAAAATGACGCCAGGGAAGATCTGTTATGTCAATTCTCTAAAATATTATTATTTGAATATAATTCTTAGAATTAAGGTTTATGTCGATCTTCACTTTTAACACTATGCTCAGTTTTATCTGTCGAAGTTGATGCGTCATTTGATTTGTTATCTTTGCCACCAATGCTATCTTTAAAATCACGGATCATGGTGCCGAGATCACCGCCTAAGTTACGTAAGCGCTTGCCACCAAAAATTAATAAAATAATGAGAAAAATAATTACTAATTCCCAAATTCCAATACCGCTAAATCCCATGATGATTTCCTCATTTATGTCGACGCGATGCTTTTTCTTCCAGGCCAGATTGGCTAAACCTTTTTTCCAATTCTTGCCAGACTTGATCGGGAGAAATATTTAGATGAACAAGTGCCACTAAACTATGAAACCAAAGATCAGCACTTTCGTGAATCAATTCATTCTGAGTTTCGGCTAATCCCAGTTTTTCAAAATCTTTTGCCGCTAATACAAATTCTGTCGATTCTTCACCAACTTTCTTTAGTATTGTATTTAATCCTCGTTGATACAAGGTTGCAATGTAGGATTGATCGGTAGAGGCAATTTTTCGTGCTTCTAAAATAGAAATTAATTGATTATAAATTGTATTAATATCTATATTTTTTTTAGTTGGGCTCATGAAAATAATGATCTCCGCTGTACCTGCTTTTTTAAGTGCAAAAGAAAAAATCCTAACCCAATAGCCCACCAACTCCAGCTACTCAATGGAGCATCCCAGCCTAAAAATCCCAGTTGAGGATCATAGCCACAGATTACACCGAATAGTACGCTGATCCAGGTAATTTGCAGAGAAATAGAAACAAACGAGGTTTCATTATGTGAAGTTTCGGATGTATGTATTTTAACCGATAAACGTTCGAGTAAATCTTCGAATTCCAGAGCAGCATGACGTGCTCGCTTAAGCAAAGCTTTCGGTCGATACTGGCTTCGAATCCAATGCGTAAGCCAAGGCCGCCCAATCGACCAAATATCTAACTCATCGTAAAGCCTCCGACCTAAACCCTCGACATGTAATAATGTTTTTTCCAATAAAACAAGTTGAGGCACTAAATACAAATCAAATTGACGCGCTAATCCCATTAATTCGGATAACACTTTACCAAATTGAATTTCAGATAAAGGTTTTGCAAAAATAGGCTGACAGACTTTCTCTAACGCTTGAGCAAATGCCTGCATTTCTTGCTGAGTCAGTGAACGCGTTACCCAACCTGCACGTGTCATTAATCGCGCAAGTCGATGATAATCTTGATCCATAAATGCTAATAATTGCAGAGCAAGCACGTAGCGATCTTGATCGCTTAATTGCCCGACAATTGCACAATCTAAAGCAATATAGCGTGGAAATTCAATTCGAGTTGGATCTACTAAAATGTTGCCCGGATGCATATCCGCGTGAAAAAAATTATTTCTAAATACTTGCGTAAAAAAAATCATTGCGCCGCGTTCAGACAGTTTTTTACGTTCAATCCCTAAAGCTTCCAAAGTTTCAATATCGTCAATCGGAATACCAAATATCCGTTCCATAACAATTAATCGATCGGTGCAATAATCGGTATAAATTTTTGGAACATAGAGTAAATCAGAATTCGCAAAATCTTTTGCAAAATGCAGCATGTTCTGTGCTTCACGCGTTAAGCTCAATTCATTGAGCATAATCGTTCGATAATCTTTAATTAATTGTACTAATCGCAATCGGCGTAAGAATGGATGCCACTGCGTTATTTTTGCCCCTTGTTCTAGCAGATTAAAATCTGCCTCGATTTGCTCTCGAATATGGGGGCGTACAATTTTTAATACAACCGATTCACCCGTCGTAAGCCGCGCAGTGTGTATTTGCGCAATACTCGCTGTGGCTAAGGGCGTGTCAGAAAAATCTAAAAAAACATGTTCAATAGGTTTGCCAATTTCTTGGATAATTAATGCGCGCGCTAACTCAGAAGAAAAGGGTGCAATACGATCTTGCAGTAAGGATAATTCGTCGATCCATTGCTGAGAAAATAAATCGTACCGTGTTGAAAGCATCTGACCAAGTTTAATTCCTACCGGCCCAACTGCTTCAAGTGCATACCGAAATCGTTGTGCTTCAGACAGATTAGAATCGATACTTAAAGCGGATGAACACCAGCGAATCAGACAAAAAATAGGCGTTAATAAAAATCGTATAAAGCTTGCTGGTATTATTTCAAGTAGACGGTAATTAGCAATGATAGCTAACCATTGACCCGAACGACGAATCCATGAAGGATTTTTTTTATTCATGAATCGTTCTCAGGCTCTTGCTCTAATGCTTTGTTAAGGTGCGCAATGCGCGCTGTTAATCGATCTAATCGTAATTGCATGTCGACAATATCATCGCATACATGTTGGATTTTACGATCTGGAATCGCATCTTTACGTTCGTGCTCTATAAATTCTCGGGTCGTATCACGTAATCGATGAAAAGATGAACGTGCAAATTCTTTACTATTATGCGCAAACGAATTTACCCAATACGCCATCGGACCACCAATTAATGGTGCGAGTGGTTCTGCCCAATCGATATCTACCGATTGAACTAATTGTTTAATGTCCATTAATACCAAAGCATCGCCTTCAATGCGAAGACCGGGCGGAATAATTGTAGTACCACTGTTAAATAAGGTGTTTGATAATAATTTAGTAAGCGCTTCTTGAGTGATACGTAATGCACAGTCCACTTCCATCGAACATTCACGAGCTAAACGGATACCTTCATTACTGAAGATAACGCTCACTGAAATTGCAGGTCGCGCAATCATAAGTTTGAAATGTTTGTTTGCAAGACGTTCTAGGTATGCCGCGCTATCGGGTGACCACGCAAATGCTCGATTAATTGTGGCTTCTGCAACCGCTAATCCAGGTTCTAGCCACAGAGTTTTCCATTGTGGCGAACTCCAATCGTGTTCAGGAGGAATCACGATTTATCTCCTATTAAAAAATCAATCGTAAAATTGAGGAAAGGTATTAGGGTGTATTGACGTTTCGTCAATTTGGCTAAAAATGTCTCAAAAGGCGGCTCACTGTGTTAAAAAGCAATAAAATACTCATGGATTGACAAATATATTCCGTTTTTTTATTGCTAATTGCCTGGTGTTCCATCCTTTTAAATCTTTTTTATCTCGAATGCCAAAACATCAACATACCCTAGGGCGATTTAAGCGCGCGATGCAGCGTCACCAACCCTTGATGCAGCGCGATAATTTGGCAGCTAATAAAACCGCGTTCTAGCATAAGATCTCGAACTTTTTCAGGGCTCGGATGCATGCGAATTGATTCAGCTAAGTATTGATAACTGTCGCGATCACCGACTACATGTTCACCTAACCAGGGTAAAACATGAAATAAATAAGGCGTATACATTTTTTTAAGCAAGGTTGATTTTGGCATTGAGAATTCTAAAATCAAAGCCAGTCCACCTGGTTTCAGGATCCGATACATTTCAGAAATCGCTTGTTCTTTATGCGTTACATTTCGAAATCCAAAACCGATAATCATGCGATCAAAGGTATTATCAGCAAAAGGTAATTGTTCTGCGTTAAGCTGACTCCATCGAATGCCGCGATTTTCACCACTGTTTAAACAGCGATCGCGTCCAACATGCATCATATGCCAATTAATATCGCCGACTACGACCAAGCCGTTATCGCCAACTTTGCGACTCGCTAAGCGACTCAAATCACCGGTACCGCCTGCAAGATCCAACACCTGTTGGCCTTCACGTAAACTTAAATATTCGATTGCAAGTTTTTTCCAAAATCTGTGAATTCCAACGGACATTAAATCATTCATAATGTCGTAGCGTTGCGCAACTGAACGAAAAACGCTGCCAACGCGACGCGTTTTTTCTTCAGGTGATACGCTTTGAAAACCAAAGGTGATAGGAAGATCGTCCGGCGATACAGACATAATATGAATCCTACAATAAAATTTTTTATGTGTTGATCGCGTTTGTTAAAAGAGTCGAATCAAATCGATCCAATACACACAAGCAAAACTAACAACACTTAAAATGAGCGTGTAGGGTAACGCCATCCAAACCATCTTTCCATAGGACAATCGAATTAACGGTGCAATGGAAGAAGTCAGCAAGAATAAAAATGCGGCTTGACCGTTTGGTGTTGCAATACTGGGAATATTGGTACCCACATTAATCGCAATAGCAAGTTGATCCAAATGATCACGTGTGATTAATCCTTGGTCAAAAGCCTGTTTCACTTCACTAATATAAATGGTCGCAACAAATACATTGTCGCTAATCATTGACAACACACCATTTGCAATGAATAAAAAACTGGTTTGGGAGGATTCAGGCTGACTAAGCACCCATTGAATCATCGGTGCAAATAAGTGTTGATCATGAATAATCGCAACAATAGTGAAAAATACAACAAGTAATGCGGTAAAGGGTAGAGCTTCCTGAAACGCACGTCCGATCGCATGTTCTTCAGTGACTCCATTAAACGCCGTTTGAAATACAATTAGTGCTAATCCGATTAATCCCACTTCAGCAACCTGAAAAGCCAAACAAAAGATTAATAAAATGGCACCACAGCCTTGAATAATGAGTTTCATTTGCTGTTGTTGCGTTCTTTGCGCAGTCTGTTTTTTATCATGATTTTCTAGAATGGTACGAATGCTATCGGGTAAGGTTTCACCATATCCAAACCATTTCACGTGCTCCAACAGTATGCAGGTGAATAATCCTACAACTAACACTGGTAAACTCACGGGAGCTATTTGAATAAAAAATTCGGTAAAGCTCCATTCAACGGTTTTTGCAATTAACAGATTTTGAGGCTCACCCACCATCGTGGTGACGCCTCCCAAAGTAGTTCCAACGCCAGCATGCATTAATAAACTTCGCAAAAATGAACGAAATTTTTCTAAGTCATGCTGATTATTTTCTTCAATGTGATGATCGGATGTGGAATCGTGTGATTCGTTAGAACGATTGCCTGAAGCAGCACGATGATAAATTGTATAAAAACCGAGACCGACACTAATAACTACAGCTATTACTGTTAACGCATCCAAAAAAGCCGATAAAATTGCGGCGAGAAAACAAAACAAAAAAGCTAGGCCAGATTTGTTGCGAACATTAAGTAAAATTTTAGTAAAAATAAACAGCAGCAGATCTTTCATAAAATAAATCGCTGCAACCATAAAGATTAATAATAAAATAACTGGAAAATTTCGTGATACTTCCTCGGCTACGGCATGGGCAGATGTCAAGCCTAATGCAACCGCTTGGATTGCAAGCAGTCCACCAGGCTGAAGTGGATAGCATTTCAATGCCATTACTAATGTAAAAATAAATTCGAAAATTAATAACCATCCCAAAAATACTGGCCCGGCTAAAAACAATATTACGGGATTAAAAATTAAGCATCCAATAATGACTAATTTGTACCAATTAGGAGAATCACCAAGAAAATTCGCGTATAAACCAGATGCAATCATGATTATCCTTGAAAATATATCTTTAAGAGAATGAATACCTTACTCAATGTGACGTAGATTCTAGAGGCAAATGAAAAGATCACCACATAAAAATAAATGATTTGTCTGCCTTGGCCCACAACTTTCGCTGTTGCAAGGTAGGATCTGTATATACTGAAATCATATTACGCATTTCGAATGATGCTTTGCTGCTGAAAGTACGATGTAGCAGTTGGAGGAAAGCCGTGTTTATGAAAACAATTCCAGCGCAGCGGCTGGACTGGCTAGCGCCAGTATTAATGGAAGAAATAAAAACAATATATTATATCGACGGCTTATTTGAGGGAAATCAAGAGAAATTTTCTAGAGTTGAGACTGCAATTCAACGTCTACAGCGCGTTTTATTTATTGTAGAAATTATCCCAGCGGTTCGTTTACTAAATGAATTACTTGCTGTAATGCATCGAACTCATAGTCCAGATTTTTTAGAAAAACTTCCAGTATTGGCTTTAAAAGACTTATGGAATCAGAGTATTCGTCTTCTATCGCGTTATCTTGATCATGCTCGATTAAAAAGAAATGTTGCCGCACCACTATTGCTGCCTGTCATTAATAATTTACGCAAAATAATTCCTCGTCCTCCTGAAGCTGAGAGTGTGTGCTTTCACTTTGTTCAGTCCGAAATGTCATGGGATTGGGCATTATGGCCCATAAAAAATCCTGTATCAGAATTAGCGTCAAATGAAGAATTATTACAAATATTACGTCGAGAGCGATTAATTTTTCAACGCGGTTTGCTAGGTACTTTCCACGAACCGCATAAAGCGCTTAAACATTTAAAAAGTATGTTTGACGCTACTGAAATTTGGGCAAGTCATTTATGGGGTACCGAAACGGGCAAAGTGTGTTTAAGTTTACGTTGGGTTTTACTTAGTGTCTCAGCTGCAGTAAAACAGGCAAAACAAAAATTCGGTCCCGAACAATCGTTGGTTTTTATTCAAGCGTATTTAATGGGACCTTCTAGACAGCGTATTTTTGCAGTAATGGATCGTTTTTTTCGAGATGTAATTCGTGATTGGCCTTTAAATTCACATCCGTTAGCAAATGAATTACAAGCGGATTTAATTGCGATTCTAAGTTTCAGTGTATTGCAATCACGTGATATTCGCCGATTAGTCTCCGCATGGAATATTGAAAATTCTGTCACTGATGCTGACATGTTGCTGGAATATCAAATTTTGATGGGACCGGATCTGGCAGTTCTACAAGATGTTATTCAATCGATTGTTAAGGACGTTGCTGCGGTTGAAGATTTGCTCATGTTAAACCGTCAATCAAAATCAATGTCTCCAATTCAAGAAATTCAAGACTTTGCGGAACGTATGATGGTTTTGAGTAAAACCTTGTGGGAACTTGGAGTTTCTGAAGCCTCGTTATTGCGACGCGATACCGAAAAATTACGATCAACCGATGAAGAAATACGTCGCGCCGCTCTTGCACGCATCGTTATTACGTTGATTGAAGCTGAAAATCAATTGCGTCTACGTATTACACCGTTGCCGCAAAGCTCAAAAATTACGTCCGTATCGACTGCAATTTATTGGATGGAAGCCGCGGCATCGGTAGTGGAAATGACGGTTGAAGTTCTCTGCACGATTGAGAAAGGCTTATCTTCTTTTGTCGACGCGCATCAAGATTCGCAATATATTCAGCAGCTTGATATACGCTTGCAGCAATGTTGTCACCCGTTAACTTTTATGGGATTAGGTGTGGTTGCAGATGTACTTGCTAGTTTATCGGATATATTACGACGATGCAGTACCGATTCTCAGGGGGTTGATGACAGCACGATTAATAAGATTGTACTAACGACAGCTGCTTTAGAATATGCGCTGGTAGGTTATCGACCTTTATTTCAGCCAAATTTACGTTCACGCGATTTATCCAATGATCCAGCTTTGATCTACGTTAAAAATTTTATTGCTCCGTTGTTAGAAGCTCGGCCCACTTTAACGGCTTCCATACTCAGCGCTTAAGTTGGTTTACCATTTCACTAGTGATACTAAGTGGTATACTGTAAAGCAGTTTCTTAAAGTTCTATTTCTGACATACATCCTATTTTTTGTGAGAGTAGTCTGATTCAAAATACTACTTTTTAAAAATTTCTTAAGCACTCTCTAATTTAATACTGAGGTAATGAAATGACTGAGTGGGTCGGTGAGTATTTTTTATTTTTATTTAAAACAGCAACTGCAGCTCTAGCACTTGTATGGGTCATTGGCGCGCTCTTAAGTGTTGCCCAACGTCATAAGAAAGAAGATAAAGGTGAGCTAATTGTTGAATCGTTGAATGAAATTTACGACAAACTGCGTGATACGATCGAAGAAAACGTCTACGACGAAGACGTTTTTGAGGAAAGAAAAAAAGTGCGTGAAAAAGATAAAAATTCTGCTTCAAAAAACTGGTGGCAGCGTTTATTTCGTTTTGGAAAGGACAAGAAATCTCATTCGGAAATTTTAGACCCCGCCAAAAGTAAGCCTCGTGTATTTGTTTTGGAATACGAAGGCGACATGCGCGCTTCTGGAATCGATGAATTAGAACGAATGATTACCGCAATTTTACAAGTTGCCTCTGGGCACGACGAAGTGGTTTTGAAATTGGAAAGTGGCGGTGGAATGGTTCACGCCTATGGATTGGCAAGTGCTGAGTTAGCGCGCTTTAAAAATAAAAATATTCGGTTAACTGTTATTGTGGATCGAGTAGCTGCGAGCGGCGGATATATGATGGCTTGTATTGCTGATCATCTTATTGCTGCACCATTTGCAATTGTTGGATCCATTGGAGTAGTAGCACAAATACCAAACTTCAACCGACTATTAAAAAGCAAAGATGTAGACGTTGAAGTACATACTGCTGGCGAATACAAAAGAACTTTAACCATGTTTGGCGAAAATACTGAAGAAGGTCGACGTAAATTTCGTGAGGAATTACAAGAAACGCACGATTTATTTAAAGAGTTTGTTCAATATTATCGACCACAATTATCATTAGATTTAGTTGCAACCGGTGAACACTGGTATGGTACACAAGCCTTATCATTAAAATTAATTGATGAAGTTGCAACCAGTAGTGAATATTTATTTGAAGCATCAAATCGAGCAGATTTATATAAAGTTCGCTATGAAATTAAGCGTACGTTAAGTGATCGTATGGGAATGGCAATGCGGTTGGCTAGCGATCGTTTGATGAGTATTTTGAATCGATCTTAATATTTTTTTACAAGTTTTTTTAAACCAAAATTATTTCCCTAAAAATTAAAAAAGCAATTAAAAGAAATTAGGTTTATTTATGCTACATCGGCGTCATTCCCACCTTCGCTGGAATGACGCCGATATATTTTCAGATAAATGGGATGTGCTTGATGAATCTTGAAGAAATGTTTGCATCAGCAAAAGATTTTGATCAAAAAGCATTACCATTAGAATCTTGGAATCCAAGTTACTGCGGAACAATGGATTTAATCATTAAAGCCGATGGTACATGGGTTCATGAAGGCTCCGTTATTCAGCGTCAACCATTAATTCAGTTATTTTCTCGAATCTTACGGCGTGAAGCTGACGGTTCTTATGTACTCGTTACTCCAGCAGAAAAAATTACAATTCAAGTTGAGCGCGCACCATTTTTGGTTGTAGATTTTGAAGGTGGGGGCGATAAACCCTTATTTATTACAACCAATATTGGCGACACTTTTCCTCTCTCCAAAAAGCATCCAATAGTTTTATTAGCAGAATATGGATTTTCTGAAAATAAAGAACCTCAAGAAATAATTCCTTCAGTACTGATTCGGAAAGGAATTCATGCGTTATTTAATAGAGCTGTGTATTATCGAGCTATTCAGTCCGCAGTAGAAAGAAAAACCGAAGCAGGTTGGCAATTAGGATTAATCAGCAATAATGAATTCTATGCCCTGTCTTCGCCAAGTCCTTCTTCTCAACTTTTATAAAAAGATTTTTTTGAACTGAAGTTGGCGCGTGAGAGGTAATGATTCTTTAGCTAGATCTACGTATTTTAAAAATGAAAAAATCCTCTTACGGTCTAATTGCTAGCTTTGCTTCAGTGCTATTGGCCATCTATTTTTTTTATTTACCACCTAATTATTTTTTAAATAGTTTTACTCCTGGTCCCACTATCTACGGTTTAAAAACCAATATAATTCTTGAATCTTACCCATTAGAAAATCATTTAGGTGAAACTGTATATTGGAAAGATTATTCCAATAAGCCACTGTACATTGGAATAGGATTCACTAAGTGTACATTTAGCTGCCCTTTATTAATGAGTTTTTTTCAACAACTACTACTGAAAATGGATAATAGCGCACAATTTGCATTGTTAACCATTGATCCAAAATTCGATACTCCACAACAATTATCAAGCTACCTTGCTAGTTTTCATCAAGACTTTATTGGCTTGCGAATTAACAGCCAATCTCACTTTAAAAAAATAAATCAGCAATTAAAGCAAAAGGTTTCTTCATCAACTAGCCTTGAAGAACACAATAATTATGTTTATCTGATTCATCCAAAATATAAAGGTTTGATTATTTATCAAAAACCTGATCTACAACAAATAGTGGATGATCTAACGTCTTTAAGTCAGCAGGTAGTAGAGTTATGAGTTTTTTATCGTCACATCTCAATAATAATTATCTAAATAAAAAGATCCTACAAGACGCAGAAATATCTGACAAAATCATGTTATATATCTTAGCTGCGCATTTGCCTTTTATATATTTCGTCATACCTGCTGGTTTTGGAACGCATTTACAAGGTGCAATTCCTGCTACTTTATTGGTAATAGCTTGTTTCTTTAGTTATCACTCTGCAAAAGGCAGTTTTATAAATCGAAGTTTGATAGCAGTATCTTTCATGTTGATGTCAGCCATCATGATTATGCAGCAGTTCGGCAGCTTTGAAATGCATTTTCATATTTTTTGTGCGTTAGCATTTTTAATAATTTGGCGAGATTGGCGCATAGTGTCAATAGCTGCAGGCGTTATTGCAGTACATCATTTAGTGAGCGTGCCATTACAGTTGTCTGGAATTAAAATTGGAAATATTTATTATACGGTGTACGCGCAAAACTGTGATTGGACTACTTTTTTGAAACACGCTATTTTCGTAGTTTTAGAAACCGGTGTTTTAAGTTTCTTTTGTGTTCGAATGAAAACACAATTTACTTTATCGAACTATATTATTGCAAACATGCGCTACTCCGCTGATCAAAAAGATTTATCTTTAAACTTTGACGAGAAATTAGTAACTAATGAGGACGATAGACTATTTATAATTGCAGTAAACAGTTTCTATCAAATGATTCGAAATTCTATAAATGAGTTTCGATTAGTATCTTCAAATCTAAATAATATTGTTAATACTTCTTCTGAAATTTTTAATCAAAATAGTAATCAATTAACTTCTCAAAGTGAAAATATTCGTTCAGTTGCAATCTCTATTCAAAAGATGGTGAGTAATATTGCAGAAGTCAGTGCCTCTACCAACACTGCTGCTGATCTATCACAAAACACTAAGAATCTCATGACAGAAAGCAATCAAAAAATCATTCATGCAGTTAATCAAGTGAACGAACTAATGACCCAATTGAAAGATGTTAAAAAAGAATTAGATCAATTAGCTCAGGGTACAGTGACTATTGGTTCTACGATGGAAATGATTAAGAGTATTGCAGATCAAACTAATTTATTAGCATTGAATGCTGCTATAGAAGCTGCACGAGCGGGAGAGCAAGGCCGTGGTTTTGCGGTTGTAGCGGATGAGGTACGTTCGTTGGCGCAGCGTAGTCGAGATGCAACCAACGAAATTAATGGAGTTGTAGAAAATCTTCAAAATGCATCTAAGAAAGTTGTCGAACTTATGGGTATTAGCCAACAAAAAAGTGAGGATACTATAAAAGCGGTTTTTGATACGCAAATTTTATTAAATAAAACCAATGAATCCACCAATCATATTTCTGATCTTAATTCTCGTGTTGCAGTTAGCATAGAACAGCAGCATGCTGTGTCAGAAAATATTAAGCAAAATATGGAATTTATTAATCAGGCTAATGAAGGTATTCAGGAACGCGCTGCAGAATCTTCTAAATTATCTGCTGAAGTTTTAAACATGGCAAATAATTTACAAGCTTCAGCAAATTTAATTAAAACTGGGTAATTTGTATTGGGTTGTTGATTGAATTTTTATTCAATTTTATAAATATGATCTTCTTTTTTGTTAATTCTATAATCTGTCAAATCCTTTAAAGATAAAACCCATTCCTTAAAATTTTTCAAATTAATAGTGTTCCATAATTTTTTTGCATGTTTATCGCGTTCGTTCTTACTTAAAGAGTTAAACTGATAAAAATAAGAATTAATATTCTCTTTGCCTTTTAAAAATCTATCCTCAAATCGTTCTGCATACCAATGAGCAAGCAGTTTTTCCTCTGCATCAATAAAAATTGATACATCAATATAAGACCAAACATCCTTACAAGATGTAGGGAATTTTTTGGTAACACCATCTATTTTTTTATTTCTGGAAATTAAGTGCAAACCTTCAATGATTAAAATAGGAGTTGGAGTAAAAATTTGAAATTCATTCGGTATAATGTTGTATTGAATTGGATCATAGATTGGAATTTCAACAGTTTGACAAGCAATTATTTTTTTTAATTTTTCTGCTAGCAAGCTCCACTGATAACTTTCTGGAAAGCCTTTGTACTGCATCGCTAAATTTTTTTGAATCCATTCATTAGGATATAAAAAATTATCTAACGCTAGAACCTGACAACTATTCGGTTGTTTGACATTGAATTCTAAACATAATTTTTCGGCGAAAAAACTTTTACCTACAGCAACCGATCCTGTGATAGAGATAATCTTGCAAGAACTAGCTGAGTCTTGCGACCTTAAATTTTTCAGTAACTCTTGGCAAAAATCGGTATAACTAAACATGGTTTACCTGATGAATTTTATATCTCATGGCACTTTCTATATCACTCATTGTCTGATGCTATCTCACTCAATGTCTGATATTTTTTAAATTTTCTGTCTATTACTGCAAATGTTACAATTGTCGCTTAAAATCTTCAGCGCAATTTTAAATTCATAGCATTTACCAAACATAAAAAGCGTTTTACAGTGTTGCGCGCCAATCAAAACAATTTACTTGAGTTCTTTACAACACGAATGACCGAAACCTTTAACATTCCCGCTTTCTTATCAACGCTGCCATTTATGCCTGGCGTCTATCGTATGTTGGATGCGCGTGGCAATGTATTATATGTCGGCAAAGCAAAATCGCTTAAAAATAGAGTTAGCTCGTATTTTAATCGAGATCGAAAAGGGGTTAAAACCGAAGCTCTGGTAAAAAAAATTCATTCGATTGAAATCACGATTACTGAAACTGAAACCGAAGCATTGTTGCTTGAACATAATCTTATTAAAGCCCTCAAGCCACCTTATAATATTTTACTGCGCGACGATAAATCTTATCCGTATATTTTAGTGAGCGAAGATCATACCTATCCTCGAATTAGTTTTCATCGTGGGAAATCTAAAAAAAAAGGCACACGGTATTTCGGTCCTTATCCATCGGTCGGTTCGGTACGTAAAACACTCAACTGGTTAAAAAAATCATTTAAAGTACGTCAATGCGAAGATTCATTTTTTAATAATCGTGCTCGACCTTGTTTGGAATACCAAATTGGACGTTGTACTGCACCCTGCGTAGGACTAATCGATCCGGAACATTATCGTGAAGATGTAAACCATTCGATGGCTGTTTTATTGGGACGGCAAGATGTTTTATCCGAAGCATTAACAAATCGTATGTCCAAAGCGTCAGAAGCATTAGATTTTGAACAAGCAGCAATCTATCGCGATCAGTTGCAAACTGTTCGCGAAATGCAAAGTCAGCAAAATGTAATGCATGAACGCGGCGAAATCGATGTATTTTGTTGGATTACCGATTGCGGTGTCACCTGCATTCAGTCTTTAATTATTCGTCAAGGTCAAGTTATTGGTGGTAAAAGTTACTTTCCAGAAATACTGGATTTTAACGAAGCTTCAGCGTTGGAACAGTTTTTAGCACAATATTATTTGCGAGAGAATGTAGTTTCAGGACTGCCAGCTGAAATTGTTTTAGATGTTCCAGAAATTATAACTAATGAAGATTTTGATAGTGCAATATTGGTTGATGCAATTAAACAACTGCATCAACGTACCGTTCGCATCACTCGGCAAGTTCGTGGTCAACGTTTAGCTTGGATTGATTTAACGCGTAAGAACGCTGAGCAATCATTGCAAGCTCGTATGGCAAGCCAGCAAAATCATCAACAGCGTCATCAAGCGTTAGAAAAATGGTTTCAAAATGTCTTACAAGATCCATCAATTCCACTGGATGCCATTGAATGTTTCGATATTAGTCATACTCAAGGCGATTCTACGGTTGCATCCTGCGTAGTATTCGATAAAAACGGTGCTAACTACGCGTCCTATCGTCGTTTAAATATTAAAACAACAGACCAAGGTGATGATTATCAGGCGATTTATGAAGCAGTACGGCGCCGTTATAAACGTTTAACAACAGAAGCTTCAGAACACTCGATAGAGCTAGATTCAGAAAAATATACTTTAAGAAAACCTACTAAACCAACTGCTCCTCTACCGGAGCTTGTATTTATCGATGGTGGTAAAGGCCAATTAGGCAAAGCCATGGAAGTATTTGTAGAACTTAATTGGTGGCCAAAATTAGCCTTGGGTATTGCAAAAGGTCGAAGTCGAAAAGCTGGAATGGAAACCTTTTTCAGAATTGATTTCGTCAATGATCTAATCACGCAACAGCTTGTTCCGAAAATTGTTTTATTAGATAACTGTCCAACGGGTTTAGCTTTGCATTATATTCACTTCATTCGAGATGAATCGCATCGTTTTGCGATAACAGGACATCGAAAGCAAAGATCAAAACGTAGTCAAAGTTCAGCTCTTGAAGATTTACCTGGAATTGGTGCATCGCGTCGACGCGCTTTAATTCATCACTTTGGTGGATGGCAGGGCATTCGTGCAGCGTCGCCGCGAGATCTGGCTCGTGTTCCTGGAATTAGCTTAAAATTAGCTCAGTCTATTTATGATGCCTTACAGGGTGTTGAAACAAGTGTGGTTGATACAGATGAGGAATAAGCAATGATGAGATCGGGTAATTTGTTTTCGCTTCCCAATCTCTTAACCTATTCACGAATTTTAATGATTCCTTTATTGGTTTTTGTTTTTTATTTACCCTGGAAAGCGAGTGGTCTTGCTGCTGCTGGTATTTTTATATTAGCTGCTATTACAGATTGGTTTGATGGATTTCTAGCACGTAAGCTAAATCAAGATTCAAAATTAGGCCAATTTTTAGATCCGGTTGCAGATAAATTAATCGTTGTCGTAACTCTCGTTATTTTGGTTGAGTATCAAGGAGTATGGTATTTCACAGTACCAGCCTGTTTGATTATTGCTCGGGAAATTGCGATATCTGCTTTACGAGAATGGATGGCGCAAGGTGCGTATCGAGGTTTGGTAGCTGTTTCGGCTTTGGGGAAATGGAAAACAACGTTGCAGATGGTAGCGATGATAGTGTTTCTTGCTAGGCTTCCTTCATGGGGTGAAGCCTATGAAACACTTTCGTATTGTATTTTGTACCTTGCAACTGTTTTAACCTTTTTGTCGATGATCAATTATTTAAAAGCCGCTTGGATTGAATTAAAAAAATGAATCCCACTAATCTTAAGGAATTATCGCTATGACATTTTCATTTAAAAAAAGTACTTTTCTAGTAGCTACATTAGTAACAAGTTTTGCGCTTTCAGGTTGTGTGACAGATCCATATACCGGGCAACGAAAACCCAGTAAATCAGCTATTGGTGCGGTTGCGGGTGCAGTAGTCGGTGCGGCAACTTCTGGTAGAAGCGATCGGGGTAAGGGTGCTCTGATTGGTGCAACGGTAGGCGGCGGTGCTGGTTATTATATGGATCGTCAAGAAAAAGTGTTGCGTCAACGCCTTGAACAATCTGGAGTTGGTGTAACGCGTGAAGGTCAGAATATTGTTTTAAACATGCCAGGCAATATTACATTTGATGTGAATCGCGCTGAAATTAAAAGCTCGTTTTTTTCGACGTTAAATGGGGTAGTAGATGCGGCCAAAGAATTTAAAGAAACTCGTTTATTAATCACCGGCCATACCGATAGTGATGGTTCAGATCAAACCAATATGGATTTAAGCCGTCGTCGTGCTGAAAGCGTAGGCGATTACTTAGCGTCAATGGGAATTTCTGCTCAACGTATAGAAGCTCAAGGTCAAGGCGAGCGTTATCCGATTTCTGACAACACGTCGGAAGCAGGAAAACAGGCAAATCGTCGCGTTGAGATTGAAATTGTTCCAATAAATTGATAATAAAAATACATTAGGGACATTTTAAGTTAATTGAAAATATAAGTAAGAATCACATTTGCGTAACATCTACGCATTTACTCTCCCAAGTGAACTTAATTTTTTTTAAGTTCACTTTTTTTTGGTCTGCAAAATGCAATTTCATGCAAATAGTACATTCAATCAGATGCGATTCTCATAGCTTTAGGCTATGAACTGATTGAAACTATTTATTTTACAAATAATAGTGCTTATTTCAAACTTATCACCACACGAAATATTTTATCCCTTCCAACATTACGAGGATTAACGCATGCCACAGATTAACAAACAAATTCCAGAATTTACTGCACAGGCTTTTCACAATGGTGAATTTAAATCTATTTCCTCTGCAGACGTAAAAGGACACTGGTCAGTTTTTGTTTTTTATCCTGCGGATTTTACTTTTGTCTGTCCAACTGAACTTGCTGATATGGCAGATCATTACGCCGAACTGCAAAAACTAGGTGTTGAAGTGTATTCCGTGTCTACCGATACGCATTTCACACACAAAGCTTGGCACGACACGAGTGAAAGTATTTCTAAAATTAATTTTCCAATGATCGGCGATCCAACCGGTGTAATTAGCCGCGGATTTGACGTCATGATTGAAGAAGAGGGCTTAGCACTGCGTGGAAGTTTTATCGTAAATCCAGAAGGCATTATTAAAGTTTCAGAAGTTCATGATTTAGGAATTGGTCGTTCAGCAAAAGATATGGTTCGCAAAGTAAAAGCAGCGCAGTATGTTGCAAATAATGACGGCGAAGTGTGTCCTGCTGCATGGCAACCGGGTGAAGAGACTTTGAAGCCAAGTCTTGACTTAGTTGGAAAAATTTAGGGGATGCCTTCCGCAAAATGATTTCCAGGTTGTTGCGAGGCTTATTTGTCTGCTCACATACTAGAAAGTATGCTCCGCGGACTCATAAACCTCGCGCCTACTGGAAAAACATTTTTCGTTTGGCATGTAAATAAATGCAGAAAAATTAAAAGCAAATGCAGAAAATGCAGGATGGTTTCAAAGTTATTCTGCAAAACTCCTTGGCCTGATTGACTTATTCCCTTTTTATTTAATTGCTGGTGCAATTTCCACCAGTCTGGTAGAGGCATGTCTTATGAAAATTGATAAAGATTTATTAGCTTCTGTTAAAAGTTATATGAGTCGCCTGACTACACAAGTTGAGTTGGTAATTGAGCCAGGTTTACATTCAAAAAAATCAGAGTTAGTAGAATTTTTAAAAGATGTGGAATCAACTTCTGAATTGATTTCAGTTCGAGATCGAGCAATAAACGAACGTTCTTTACGTAGTGCAATTTCGTTTGAAATTTATGTTAACAATGAACCCTCTGGTGCACAGTTTTCAGGCATTCCAAGCGGACATGAATTTAATTCTTTAATTCTTGCGATTTTGTACGCAGGTGGTGTGGCATCTAAACTAGATGCAACGTTACAACAACGAATTAAAAATATTTCTTCTGATTTACATTTTGAAGTAGTTGTTTCATTAAGCTGCCATAACTGTCCGGAAATTGTTCAAACGCTGCAACAAATTGCATTATTAAATCCAAAAATTACTTCGGAAATGATTGATGGTGGCGATTTTCAAGAATTGATTGAAGAAAGAAATATTCAAGGTGTACCTGCAGTTTATTTAAATAAAGCTTCTTTTGCTCAAGGGAAAATTTCCGCGTCTGATTTAATTGAACGATTGTTAACAGTTCGTGCAATTGAATTTTCTGAATCTTCAGAGCAATTCATTTCAGAAAAAATAGAAATGTTTGATGTAGCAGTCGTTGGTGGCGGACCAGCGGGTGCGGCAGCAGCAATTTACGCAGTACGTAAAGGTTTAAAAGTTGCTGTAATTGCCGATCGTATTGGTGGACAAATGAACGATACTCAAAGTATCGAAAATATGATTTCAACCACTTTGACAACTGGTCCTAAATTATCTGGTTCTCTAAAAGAACATTTATTATCTTATCCTGTAACGTTAAAAGAGCACTTAAAAGTTAAATCTATTGATTTAGGTGATGAACATTGGTTGACTTTATCAACTGGTGAAAAAATTCAAGCCAAAGCAGTCGTGTTTGCAACCGGTGCACAATGGCGTGAGTTAGGTGTACCAGGTGAAAAAGAAAATATCGGCCGAGGTGTTGCGTATTGTCCACATTGTGATGGACCATTTTTTAAAGATAAAGATGTTGCAGTCATCGGCGGTGGTAACTCCGGAGTTGAAGCGGCTTTGGATTTAGCGAGTATTGTAAGAACGGTAACTTTAATTGAATTTGGTCAAGAACTACGAGCCGACAAAATTTTACAAGATCATATGGTTAAAACTTCAAATATTAAAGTTATTACGAATGCTGAAACGCAAAAAATTAATGATAATGGTAAACAGGTTGAAAATTTAGTCTATCGCGATCGTGCTTCCAATGAAATGAAAACAGTTGAAATTGCCGGTATTTTTATTCAAATTGGTTTAATTCCAAACAGTCAGTTAATTAAAGACCAAGTAGAGATGACACGTTTTGGTGAAATCATTATTAATGAGCGTTGTGAAACCAGTCGCAAAGGTGTGTTTGCGTGTGGCGATGTAACCACTGTTCCTTATAAGCAAATTGTTATTGCAATGGGCGAAGGTTCAAAAGCAGGTTTGAGTGCGTTTGAATATTTGTTGAAAAATAATTAGTTTTAAGTAAAAAACTTTTTCATTTTTGATTGATCTTGTATTCGTAGGGGCGAATAATTATTCGTCCGCAAATAACATGGATCTGTAGGAAGTTTTTATTAATAAGATTTTAACCGAGTTTTTAGATGAAAATGTGAAGATTAATAATACGGACGAAAAATTTTTCGTCCCTAAAATAAAAGTGCTTACTTTAAAATTAAATAGATTTTAATAAATTAGTATGCAATGCCTGCCACAATATTCTTCCTGTCGCTCCCCAAGCAACCAATTCCTTTTCTCGATCAATTGTAAATGTTGGATTCATAATCGATAAGGTAGGAGTTTGAATCCAACGCATTTCGAATTTTGTTTGTTGATGAGTGTCATCAAGTGGTATTAAAAATAATTTGTGCACTTCTTCTTTATGAATGTTCCATTCAAAAATTGTATTTATTGTGCCAAGAAATGGCCAGATTCTATAGCCTGTAAGTGTGTCACTCGATGGTAAAGGCTGAATATGTTGAATAATATGACGTGGAATACCAAGTTCTTCTTCAGTTTCTCGTAATGCAGCGGTTAGTGCAGAATCATCTTCTTTTTCAATAACACCGCCAGGAAAAGCTATTTCCTTTCCATGACGTAATCCTGCAACACGTTGAATTAAGACTAAATGATCAGATGCTAAATTCTGTAATTCGAAATGTTGATTTAAATTTTTAGATAAACGTAACACCATAACAGCGGCGTGAATTTTTTCTTTATTCATGGGAAGAATCAAGATAGCGAGTAAACCACTGTAATTTATCTAAACACTCTTGATATTCTGCTTGCGGCTCAGAATCAGCAACAATTCCACTACCCGACCAGGTAAAATAATTGAAATGTTGGGTGGATGTTTTTATATAAATGATGGTACGAATATTAATATTCCACATTAATTCATCATAGCAATTCCAATAACCAATACTTCCACAATACAGAGAACGCCCAACCGGCTCTATTTCATTAATTATTTCCATCGCACGTTTTTTTGGTGCGCCTGTAATGGAACCGCCTGGGAAAGCATGCCATGCAATGTCCAATGCACAGGTTTTAATATCTCTTTTTGCAATAACATGACTCACTAAATGATGCACACTCGGATAAGATTCAATGTCAAATAATTTATCAACCTGAACATTAAATGCATATTTCGATAAATCATTTCGGATTAAATCCACAATCATAATATTTTCAGCGCGATTTTTGATAGATTTTTTAAGGTTGTCCGCTTGGTTTTGATCTTCGGTTATATTACTGGAGCGTGGTGCCGTGCCTTTAATAGGAATTGACGTGATTTTATCTTCTTTAATTTGCACAAATAATTCAGGAGAGTGGCTTGCTACCATGCCCCAGGGTTTTTCTAAGTACGCTGCAAATGGCATTGGATGTTTTGTGGCAACGTTATAAAAAACATCTAAAGGATCGCCATTAAATTGTCCTGTAAAATGCTGAGCTAAATTAACTTGATAGATATCACCAGCTTGAATCCAATTTTTAATGTTATGGAAGGCATTTGTATAATTTTCATCTGACATACTGGCTTTTGGAAAAGTAAATTTCCATGGCTGATTTTCTGAATATATTTCAGGTAAAGTTGCAATAATATCTTTAATTTTTTCTAATTTTTGAAGATCAGTGTTTTTACTCCATCGTATATGCATACATTGATCACGATGATCAATCACAACGATCCAAGAATAAAATTTAAAATCTACACTAGGTAATGCGAGTTCATCATTTAAGCTTTCTTTCAACCCAATACTAAACTGCGGCGCAGAATAGGATGCGTATCCAAAATATCCAGGAACTGGACCATCAATTAATGCATTTGTAACCGTTAAAAAATTTTTTGGTTTGAAAAATTTATTATCATCAAATATTTTTCCCCCATGAAACAGTAATGAATCTAATGGATCGGCACTTAAAATATCGTACCGACTTGGTAAATGGGTTTTTAAATAGGTTTCACGTCCTGAATGCAACCAAATTAATTCACCCATATCACGAATTTTTTTTGCAAGCGCAAAAGTTTGTTCAGCGGTTGGATAAAAATAGGTTGATTGCTGTAGGTTATGCATGTACTCGTCGCTTTAACTGCGCATTTTCAATAAGTCGGGTAGAAATTTCTTCTACCGAATAATGCGTACTATTAATGAAAGGAATATTAGATTTAGCAAATAACGCTTCAGCGCCGCGAATTTCTAATTCACATTGCCGATGGGATGCGTATTTACTATTGGGTTTACGCTCATTTCGAATCGCAGTTAAACGATCCACATCGATTGATAATCCATGCAATTTTGCTTTATGCGGTTGTAGAACTTTGGGAATACGTAAATCGTCTAAATCATCTTCAGTTAATGGATAATTCGCCGCTCTAATTCCAAATTGCATCGCTAAATAAAGACAAGTGGGTGTTTTACCGCATCGTGAAACGCCCACTAAAATGACGTCCGCCTGATCGTAATGACGCGTACGAGCACCATCATCATTGTCAAGCGCATAATGGACGGCATCAATTCGAACTTTATAAGAATCATCATTTACAATCGAATGCGATTTTCCCACGGTATAAGATGATTTTGTATGTAACTCATCTTCCAAAGGAGATAAAAAAGTGCCAAAAATATCTACCATAAAACCTGTGCATTTCGAAATCTCAGCACGAATTTCTTGATTCACGATGGTGTCAAAAATAATCGGCGGATTTCCATCCTGGAAATTACAGGCATTAATTCTGAGCACGGCTTGGCGCGCTTTTTCCACCGAATCAATATAAGGCAGAGTAAAACGCTCAAAGTAAATGCGATCAAATTGTGCTAATAAACTATGCCCCACGGCTTCAGCGGTAATTCCTGTACCGTCTGAAATAAAAAAAGCTGTTCTTTTGGTTGATTTTACCGGCGGTTGAGTCGTGTCCATAAATGCTTCATATCCTATATGACAAACTTAAAATGGTTTCTAAAATTTCTTTCTACCGTTAATAAATAGGTTTTCGGCGTTTGCAGCTATTATTTAAGCCAATCCAAATTACCATTCAAAATAATGAAAAGTATAAAATATCATGAAAATGGATTTATTCGCTAAAAATCCAATCAACAATTTCATTAATCCTAAGCAAACAGGATGAACTTGTCTTGAGCCCAGTGGATTCTCACCGTTACGAAATTAAGAATTCGTTAATTACTTAAACCTGAATTTGCATATGAGCTATGCGATAGATGTAGCGTATGAATATTTTCGACGTTCTGAGTATGCATTTCATGCAAAAAAAATTGAAATTCTTTTTTTGCATGTAGCTTTTATCAAGCCGATGGAAAATTACTTCAATTAGAAGCTTTTATAAAAACCGAGACAATGAATGATGCTTAGACTGTTAAGGTTTAACTGTTGGATGAGCGACTGCGTGAATAACTGTATTGTTTTCAAAATATACGCTGAATGTTGGATACATCCATTTTTCGATGGGTGGTTGACCAACACCTGCTTGCTGTTCTGATGGCGCACCGTATTTTGTGCGAACAGCATCACGCGTCATACCTACTAAAGGTTTATCTAACGTTTTTACAATATTTTGTTTTAAATGCAGCGTCTCTGCATTGGATTGCATAGATATGCTACCAAGCAGCGTAATGATTATTGCCGATGCAATAAGCGTGTTTTTACCGAATTTTAAAATGACAAAAATAGTTTTGAGGAGCGCATGCTGAACTGTCATAAATAATTCCTACACACTATACTTTTCGCGTTCGCGCCGGAGATGCGCTGACTGTATATATAAGATGAATTGAGCAAGAATCTGATTGTCTTGCTCTGGAACCATCTCAAAATTTAGACCTATATGATATAAACCGCTAATTTCAGGAACACAGCGTGCGACGGTTGCAAAACAACATACCCAGCGTTCTGCTTGTGGACATGCTAAACGTCGATCTGCATTAGGATCTGGTAATCCGATCGTAATATGAATTTTTTGATCAATTTTTAGTGGGCGTGCATACAGAATACTTACGCCGCCTTCACTCATAGATACTTCTTGCCAATCCAATATCGGATAGCTGCGATCAATCAGTTGTAATGTTTTACTTACTAGGTCCAATCGCCGCGACATAATCTTGATGCATTTCGTAATGCCCGTTGTCGCTGAGCTAAGTTTTTGACATTCACTCAATAACTCTTGTCGCAACGCTTGATTTTCATTGAATAAAAATAAACTTGGCGGTACACCATATTCTGCGTCATACGCTGAATTTAGTTCTGAGTAATGATCAATGCTAGTTAGTTTTACACCTACCAGGGTATCAATTCTAAAATATTGTCGGCGTTCCATTTCCATAAAACTCACTTCCACAGTTGCGTAAGTATGTATGCGTAAGAAAGGAGAAATAAGAAGACTAGGTTTTAGTATGGTGTACTTTCACCAGGATTGAAGTGAAATTCAGTTAGTAAACGCATATTCCATAAAATCTTTTTTTTGTTAAAAAGCCCGCAAAAAGCCGTTGACTTTATTTGTTATTTCTGTGCGATTGCATTTAATTAAGTCTTTAAGTTAAAACCTGTAATTTAGGTATAAGCAGTGCTTGACTTTATAATCATCGAAAGTAAACTACGCATCCATATTGATGACCGCGGGAATAGCTCAGTGGTAGAGCACAACCTTGCCAAGGTTGGGGTCGCGAGTTCGAATCTCGTTTCCCGCTCCAATTTTTTATTTTCAATATGGTGTTTGATAGAAAAACATTAATGTGTTTTTAATGGCGGGGTGGCAGAGTGGTTATGCAGCGGACTGCAAATCCGTGTACGCCGGTTCGATTCCGACCTTCGCCTCCACAT
>JAZKFP010000186.1:26195-33524 GCA_040386355.1 Pseudomonadota bacterium
TTTGCCTGGGTGGTGAAATTGGTAGACACAAGGGACTTAAAATCCCTCGGACCTAATCCGTCCGTGCCGGTTCGATTCCGGCTCCAGGCACCATTTTATAAAAGTTTTTACTATTTGATCCTCCATAAAAGTCAATAATCTTGTAAAACGTTTTTCTATTGGAAAATTCATCAATTTGAATATGATTAACATTTAAGTATGTAAATTCTAATGTTTACATCTTTTACTTTGAGATTTCTTATTCTAATTAAAATACTTTCTATCCATTCTTAATAAATTTTCTCACTATTTAATCACCAATTTTGCCTATACTCTTACCCGCATATATTTCGGTATGTTTTTTGATCATTTACTTTTCAATTGAGGAAACTTGTGTGAATAAATTATCCATCATTGTGTTATTGGGATTTTTTGCTGTTTCTGGATGCTCAAGTGCGCCGAGTCTTGGCGATAAAATGGGATTGACTGGTACTAATGCAAATGAATTAGGTGAGCAATGGAATGAAGGGCATGAAATGGTGCTGGATGCTGCCGAATTAAAACAAGAAGGCTATGAAGAAATCAAATCAGGTAATAAAAAAGTTGCAAAAGCAAATGAAATGTCACTAGAAGGAAAACAAATTATGTCAGAAAGTGAGGCGAAATTTGGGGAAATGTTTCCTGGTCAAAGTTTGAACAAACAATAAGGTATTTTTTTATCTTTACTTAAAAAAATAGCGCTAAATAAAGCGCTATTTTTTTTAAATGAAATGTTAATTAATAACTTGAATTAGGATTATTTAAACGTTCACCAGAATTATATTGAGAGTTATTCCTAGTAGTACGTTGTTGGTACTGCTGTGATGGAGTTTGATATTGATTCGATTGAGGCATACTCTGGTAAGTAGACCCAGACTGTGTTGAATTATTATCCTGATAACTGTTCTGAGTTGCCGGATAAGATCTTGAAACACCTTGCAAAGAATTGTTTTGCAAATTATTTTGCATTGGCTGCGTAGTTTGCATAGTCGGACTCGTAGGTGTTGTAGGAGCAATATTTTGCGTAGTTGGAGTTGTATAAATTGAAGTGCCAGATGCAGCTTCTTGTGCAACGGCGGACATTGAGAACACAGAACATGCAATTAATGCAGTTAGATATTTCATAACATTCCTCTCTTGTTTCGATCTTGAAATTTAGATAAATATACTTATCTAAATACATATACAATTAATAATAGATAGATTGTTACTGCAAGTGACGTCATTAATTCGCTAAAAGTTCATTTTACTGCCAAATTTGTGATTCTATTTTCTGACTATATTATTCCCAGCATTCGCCGCTAATCGAATAAAAGCTTTTACATAATCTAAATCTTGTTGATTGTGCCGAACTGCAGCGTACAAGGTTTTATGAAGACCTTGTTTACCTAAAGATTTGGTAAAGAGTTTTGAATGATTTAAAGATTCTGCGACAACCCAATTTGGCAACGCCGCGACTCCGCGTCCGCTCGCTACCAATAAAAGTATTACTTTAGTTGACTCTACTTGACGTATTTCTTTCGGATGAACATGTGCGGGGTTTAAAAAATTTTGAAAAACATCCATACGCTCAGTTTTTACTGGATAAGTAATTAATGTCACACCAGCTAAATCTTTCGCTTGAATGTAAGACTTTTTACTCAATGGATCTTGATGATGTAAAACCAACAATGATTCATAATCAAATAGAGGTAAAAAACTTAAATCTGATTTCGTTGTTGGATCAGAAGAAATCACGAGATCAACATCACCTTGTTTTAAAGCCGCTAACGATTGAAAACTTAATCCTAAACGAATATCCACTTCTACTTCAGGCCAATGTTCTTTAAATTCTTCCAGCACTGGCATTAGCCATTCAAAACACGCATGACATTCAATTGCAATATGTAAGCGTCCAACTTCACCTAAAGATACACGATTTAATAATGTTTCAGTCGCCGCAATTTTTGGTAATACGTATTCAGCTAATTCTAATAATTGTTCACCACTTGGCGTAAAGGTAATGCCTTTCGCATTTCGATTTAAAACATCTACTGAAAAATAGTGTTCTATTGATTTAATTTGATGGGAAAGTGCAGATTGCGTCAAATGCATTTTTTCAGCGGCTTTACTAAAGCTGCCTGTTTCTTTAATTGCTCTTAACGTCGCTAAGTGTCGAGTTTCAATAAACACATCTTTATCTCCAAATACGTTTCAAAATTATGAATCATATTCATAAGGTGAATTAAAATTATGAGCGTGATTCAACATGTTAAGCGGGGCATACTTTACTCAGAATTTGAAAGGTTGAATAGATAGGAGATAGTTCTAGTGTTAACACATATTTTAGGTTTTCCTCGAATAGGCTTACAGCGTGAACTCAAATTTGCTGTGGAAGCTTATTGGAAAAATGATATTTCTTACGAGCAATTGCAAGCAACTGCAAAAAACATTCGTCATCAACATTGGAAATTACAAGCAGACCACAACTTAGATTTTGTGACTGTAGGCGATTTTTCATTATATGATCATGTATTAGATTGGTCTGTAAGATTTGGAGTAATTCCACAACGTTTTCATCAAAGCCAAATTAATGAATTAGATACGTATTTTCGAATGGCACGTGGACGGGCCGGTGGTAAAAATGATCAAAGCTATTTACCGGTTAATGCCAGTGAAATGACAAAATGGTTTGATACTAATTATCATTATTTAGTGCCAGAATTTCGATCAGATCAAGATTTTTTATTAAATATTGAATCATTGTTTGAAGAAATTCGTGATGCACAATCATTAGGATATAAAGTAAAACCTGTTATTTTAGGGCCGTTAACGTATTTATGGTTGGGACGTCGTTCATTACCAATTGTTGATTTGTTAAATCTACTACCTAAACTATTACCGGTCTATGTTGATCTATTACAACAGTTGAGAGATTTAAATATTGAATGGGTGCAAATCGATGAACCGATTTTAGTAATGGATATTGATGATCAATGGCAACATGCATTTTCTAATTCGTATTTCCAATTACAAAATTGTGGTCCAAAAAAACTTTTAACAACTTATTTTGGAGAATTAGAATCGAATCTACAGATGGTATGTCGATTGCCTATTGAAGGTTTACATATTGATGGTGTTCGAGGTATTGATGAAATTCCACGAGTTGCCGATATCTTGCCAATTCATAAGATTCTTTCAATTGGAGTTATCGATGGCCGAAATATTTGGCGCAATGACGCACTTAAAGTTTTTAACTTATTAAAACCCCTTGTTGAAAAATTAGGTAAAGATCGTGTTTGGCTTGGAACTTCTTGCTCATTATTGCATGTGCCAATTGATCTTGAATATGAAAAGCAATGGGATAATGAAATACTTTCAAAATTAAGTTTTGCAAACCAAAAATTGCAAGAAGTTGTGCAATTAAAAAATATTTTATTAGATCAAGAGCCTATTTCATTAAAGGCGTATGAAACATTTAGTGATCGTTTTTACGACGCAAATGTCCAAGAGCGAATGCAAATGTTATCGCAACACTCTTTTTCTCGATCTCATAATTTTACAGATCGTTGGGCAGCGCAACAAAATCATTTAAAATTACCGTTATTACCAACTACTACAATTGGATCCTTTCCTCAAACTCAAGAAATTCGCCAATTGAGGAAAAATTATCAATTACAACGTTTAACTGAACATGATTATCAAGAAAAAATTAAAGATGAAATTAAATACGCTATTCAACAACAAGAAGAAATTGGCTTAGATGTGTTGGTACATGGTGAACCCGAACGTAATGATATGGTAGGTTTTTTTGCAGAACATTTAGCGGGAATTATTATTACAAATAATGGATGGGTACAATCCTATGGTTCACGTTGTGTTAAGCCTCCGATTATTATTGGTGATATTGCACGACCATTTCCTGTAACAGTTTTACTCAGTCAATATGCGCAATCGCTTACTAAAAAACCTGTAAAAGGCATGTTAACTGGGCCTGTTACCATTTTAAATTGGTCTTTTGTACGTGAGGATCAACCACGTCGTACAACTGCTTTTCAATTAGCGTTAGCATTACAAGATGAAGTAAAGGATTTGCAAAATGCTGGAATTTCTATTATTCAAATCGATGAAGCTGCATTACGAGAAGGTTTACCGCTTCGTAAAAAAGCACAAGCTGATTATTTAGATTGGGCAGTGCAAGCATTTAGAATTATGAGCACCGTAGCAAAACCTGAAACGCAAATTCATACACATATGTGCTATTCAGAATTCTCCGATATTATGTCAGCGTTAATAGAAATGGATGCGGATGTAATTACGCTAGAAGCAGTGCGAAGTAAAATGACGGTAGTACAAGAATTAGCTGTAAATGGTTACTGCAATCAAGTAGGGCCGGGTGTATATGATATTCATTCACCAAATATTCCCACTGTAGAAGCAATGATCAAACGCATTCAGCTTGCAACGAACTCATTACCATTAGAACGAATTTGGGTGAATCCAGATTGTGGATTGAAAACCCGAGCTTGGCCGGAAGTGAAGCGGGCATTGAGTGCAATGGTTGAAGCTACAAGGATTGTTCGTCAATATATACCCATAGCGTATGAGAATTAGGTGTTCATCCTGATCTTTTTAATCGCTCACTTTGTTACTTGTTCGAACGCGTCACAGCGTTCTCACTGCGTAAAGCGTTGGCTACGCCGCGTCAAAGCGCCGTGCGATCGAAAAAAAATATTCATGCTTCACCGCTACACTTAACCTAATTTTCAAACGCTACGGGTATATACCTTCCGCAAAATGATTTTTCAGGTTATTGCCTGCTTATTCGCCCTAAACGTTTTCCATCGAAAACGTTTAACATACTCACCTGTACGCTCCAGTCTCATTTTGCAGGTGCCTACTGGAAATCTCTATGCGATTGGTATCAAATTCAAGTTGATTTTTCTTTAAAGTAAAGTCTTTTTACCTTTAGCAAATTTATCAAATAATAATTGCTGTATGTTATGCGGTGAATTGTTTTCCGATAAGAAAAGTGATATCTAGTAGACTTTTCTTATCGAAATATTTTCACCTTAACGCAGCATTTATTTTATGAAGATTAATTTAGTTAAAAACTTTCTTATTTCAAAGCTTCCCGTTCTAAATAAGCTGAGTGAATGGGCAGAAGAGTTAAAAAAGGAAATTTTGGCTATTTATTTAGCCGCAAGACATCCTCAGACTCCTTTACCTGCAAAAGCACTTTCACTTGCCGTTGTGGTATATGCAGTAAGCCCAATTGATTTAATTCCAGATTTTATTCCAATTTTGGGCTACCTTGATGACTTAGTTTTGGTGCCTTTAGGTATTTATTTAGTGTTGCAAATGATTTCGCCAGAAATCATTACTGAATGTCGTCAACGTGCACAAGTTTTAAAAGGTAATTTTCGAATTGCAAGTTATGTAGGATTAGCTTTAATTCTTTCTTTATGGGGATTAATTGGCTACGGTCTATATATTTGGTTATTTAAATAATTATTTAAATAAAACTACTTAAATAAGGCTTGCTGTTGCCGTTCAATTTGGGCATCAGAAAAAATAAATAAAGTTTGATGCAACGCTTTTATAAAATCTAATATAGAAGCTTTATTTTTTAATAAAGTAATGCCTGCATTATCTAAAACTTCTAATTCAATGTCTTGTTGAAAAGATACTAAATAGCGCCACGCCCACATGTAGGGTGAATAATCTACAGGAAATCGAATCCTTTTTTCAGATAACGCGAGTTTTAATTTTTCTGCATCATGTATTCGAATCCACTCAGGTAAAACTGTACAAACGACATTTTCCAAACGCATCCATGTATGGTGTTTTTCATTTTCTGAATACGTTGTCCAATTAGTAATTTCTTCTAATGAACGAAAACATCCACGGCAGGTTCTGTCGCCGTATACGGTAGAGCAGAGGCCAACGCAGGGTGTTTGTGATGCTTTCATAAAGATATCTTCCTGAAATTTTTTATAAATTATAATAACTGGAAAAGAATGAATTTCTAGGAAAATATCCCCCGGCGTCATTTACGACAAGAAATGACGCCGTATAATGTTTTTTGTAATTCATTTTTCATTATTTCAAACAGAATTAAAGAAAGAAATAAGCAGCTTCTTCTTTAAGCTTATATTTTGACGCAGAAATCTGTAGCTTATTTATATTCCCAAACTAACGCATCTTGAATAGCTTGTTCTAACGTCGATGCAAATTTTAATTTATTTGGAATTGGTGGCATTTTTGCTTTTGCTATAACTTTTAAAGGTTGAAATTGCAAGTCAGCAATAATAAGTACAGTATTATTTTCCAAACATTTTGCGATAAAGTTTTGAAGAGCAGTGTAACCACCTGAATCAATAACAGGTACTGCATCCATATATAAAATTAAACCACGATGCTGCGGAAGAATTTCTTCCAGTTCATTAAAAATCCGATCTGCTGCGGCAAAAAATAAAGAACCACTAATTTTATAAACATCCCACGCATTTGGTAAGTCAATAGTCATATGTTTTTTACTATGTGAAATATTAGAAACTTTAGTCATACGAGATACTTCACGTACAAATGATAACGAAGCAGCAATTACACCAAATGTGATAGCAACAACCATGTTAAATGAAATAGTTAATAGTGCGCTGGTTAAAAAAATTATTATATCTGCTCTTGGCATTTCACGTAGTACATGTCCAATTTTTCGAACATCAATCATATTAAATGCAACCATCATTAATATGGCTGCTAACGTTGACATGGGAATGTGACTTAAGAAATCTGCAGCCATCCAAATAGAAATTGCTAAAATAATTGCGTGTAAAATTGTTGCGATAGGGGTTTCTGCATCGGATTTCCATAGAACTATTGAACGAGTAATAGCTGCAGCTGCAGGAATTCCACCAAAAAAAGGTAAAGCAATATTTGCAAAGCCCTGAGCATATAATTCATTTTGTGTATTATGTTTTTTGCCACTAAGTTGGCTCATACTTTTAGCACACATTAGAGATTCAATACTTGCAAGTACAGCTACTGATGCAGCAGCCATTAATAAAGGTTCGATATTATTCCACAATGTTCTAACGTCTATCGCGTTATCTTGTTGAATAAAAGGCCAAATCAAATGTGGTAATGATGGTGGAATCCCAACACCAGTTGAATTTTCTAATCTGTAGGTAAATCGAGAGGCAAGCGTATCTAATGACATATCAAAATATGGTAAAAAATACGCTAAAAAAATACCAATAAAAATTGCAGGAAGTAATGCTGGTATTTTTAAAATTTTATTTGGCCAAAAGATAAGTATTAAAAGACTTA
>JAZKFP010000187.1:0-1760 GCA_040386355.1 Pseudomonadota bacterium
CGTGGATTTAATGTATTGCATCCAATGGGATGGGATGCATTTGGATTACCCGCAGAAAATGCCGCGATGCAAAAAGGCGTTAGTCCTGCCGATTGGACACATCAAAATATTCGCGACATGCGCACTCAATTACAACGTCTCGGGTTTTCCTACGACTGGAATCGTGAAATTGCTACTTGTCATCCCGAATATTATCGCTGGGAGCAATGGTTTTTTATTCAATTATTTAATCAAGGTTTGGTATATCGCAAAGAAGCGGAAGTTAATTGGGATCCTGTTGACCAAACCGTACTTGCTAACGAACAAGTTATAGATGGACGTGGCTGGCGTTCAGGCGCATTGATTGAGCGTCGCACTATTCCACAATGGTTTATTCGAATTACCGATTATGCCGATGAATTATTGGCAGGCTTAGATGATTTACCAGGCTGGCCTGAACAAGTTAAAACGATGCAACGTAATTGGATCGGACGTTCAGTTGGTAGTTTAATTACCTTTGATATTGCTTCTGAGATTGATCCAGCACTATCAAATTCACTAACCGTTTTCACCACACGTGCTGACACTTTATTAGGTGCAACTTATTTAGCCGTAGCAACGCAACATTCACTTGCACAATTTGCTGCAATAACTAATTCAGCTGTTCAAGAATTTATTGATTCGTGTATTGGTTTAAGTACAGCGGAAGCGGATTTAGCAAAAGAAGAAAAACGTGGTGTTGCAACGGGATTAATGGCGAGCCATCCTATCACCGGTGAATTACTCCCAATTTGGGTCGCAAATTACGTTTTAATGGGATACGGCGAAGGTGCTGTTATGGCAGTGCCTGCCCACGATCAACGCGATTTTGAATTTGCAAACAGCTATGAATTGCCGATTAAAACCGTTATTAGTGCAGGCCAAGATCTTGATCAACCACTTGAGCAAGCGATTACGCAATACGGCACCCTAATTCATTCGCATGTATTTAACGGTTTAACATCAGATGAAGCAAAACAAAAAATCACAGAATTTTTAGAAGCTAACCATCACGGCCAAGCAAAAGTTCAATATCGTTTACGCGATTGGGGAATTTCACGACAGCGTTATTGGGGTACGCCTATTCCAATGATTCATTGTGATCACTGCGGCATTGTTCCCGTTGCAGAAAGTGAATTACCGGTGGAATTACCTGCGCTTGGTGATCATGATTTATCCAAAGGTTCGCTGTTAAGTAAAAATGCAGATTTTTATCAAACTACCTGTCCTGTATGTAAAAAACCTGCACGACGTGAAACCGATACCTTTGATACTTTTATGGAAAGCTCTTGGTATTCTGCACGTTTTGCATGTCCACGTGAAAATGAGGCAATGTTAAACTCGGAAGCCAGCCAGTGGTGTCCAGTCGATCAATATATTGGCGGAATTGAGCATGCAATTTTGCATTTACTCTATGCGCGATTTTTTCACAAACTCATGCGCGATCAAAAATTAATTTCTGGTGATGAGCCCTTTAAACAATTATTGTGTCAAGGCATGGTTGTTGCTCCGACTTTTTATCAATTAGGCGATGCTGGACAAAAACTATATTGTTCACCACAAGAAGTGATCGTGGAAAACGACAGTAAAGGCCAAGCAATCAGTGCAAAACTTATTAAAAATGGAGAAATTGTTCATATTGGCCCCATTGAAAAAATGTCGAAATCGAAAAATAACGGTGTTGATCCAGAATATTTAATTCAAAATTACAGCGCAGATACTGTACGTTTATTTACGATGTT
>JAZKFP010000188.1:0-2385 GCA_040386355.1 Pseudomonadota bacterium
CATCCGAAGTTGGTTCTTTGACATCTTCAGGTTGTAAATTACGGTCTGTTCCGTCGATACGTTTTGAACTTGCTTGCTGAGAATCGGTGTCAGTTGATTGCTGAGCTATTCGTCCTGCTAAACGAGCACGCCACACTTCATTTTGCAGAGCCACTTTATTAATGGCGTCCGAACGAGACATCGCATTTACTTGATCGGCAGTAGGTGCACGTAATACAGCACCTGCTTTAACAAGATTAATATTGTCTTGAATAAATGCATCTGGGTTTACATTTTGAATCGCAAGCATTACTTGATGAACTGAATACTCTGGCGAAGGATTTAAGTTACTTGCAATCTCCCACAAATTATCATTTTGTTTAACAACATAATTGTTTGTGGATCCACTTTGCGATGACTGAGTAATAGGAGTTTGAGTAGACACTCTTGGTTGAGACAAAGCAGATGGAGTATTTGACGTTGGTCTTTCAGCACGTGGCGTTGGTTGTGGCGTTGGAGTGGTAACTACAGTTGACTTTGTTTCCAATGCTTTTAGTTCACTTGGTTTCACTTCATTTTTTTTTGATTCGGTAATCGGCATTTGTTTGGAACTGAATATTGCTTCTTCTGCCGTTGCAACTTCTGAATTTGTTGCAGTTGATTTTTCTGCAGTGGTAGGAGTCGGCACATTAACTGCTGCAGGCAAACCATCACGATATTCTGCTGGATCAAGTAATACGGTGTATTCACGTACTAAACGACCTTGTGGCCAAAGCACTTCAACTAGAAAATTAACATAAGGCTCGCGAATAGGGTTATCGCTTAAGACAACGATATGTTTCTTCCCGATCGCATCTGATTGAACTTTAAATTTCAATTGCGACACAGTAAAACCACGGTCAATTCCTGCTTGCTCAAAAGCTGCTGCAGGCGCGAGGTTTACTACAATTTCTTGTGGACTTAAATTAGTTGCTTCAAGCAACTCAATTTTTGCATTTAGAGGTTCATTTAAGTAGGAGTCTAATTTCAGACTACCAACGCCTAACGCCCAACTGCTCGCGGGACTTAATGCCCACATTGCAAGACACGTATTCACAAGACGAACAATCTTATTTTGAACCATTGCTACTTCCTTACACGCGGTGATATCAATTCAATTAATTCCGCGTATTGAATCGAGATTGAGCCCAACTGCCCAAAAGTATCAATTATAAGTAGTGGTTTATCAAATGCTCTGCAATTTGAATGCTGTTGGTAGCAGCACCTTTGCGAACATTATCTGCGACAATCCACATATTTAATCCCGTAGGATGAGAAATATCCTCTCGAATACGTCCCACCCAAGTTGCATCTTGTCCTGCAGCATTTAATGCTGGAGTCGGATAGCCACCATTTTTACGTTCATCTAACACTTTTATTGAGGCACTCGCTTCCAGTAAAGCTCGTGCATCTTCAGCAGACAACTTTTTCTTTAATTCTATGTGCACAGCCTCAGAATGACCGATAAAAACTGGCACTCTGACGCATGTTGGATTCACTTGAATGGAATTATCACCCAGAATTTTTTGAGTTTCCCACACCATTTTCATCTCTTCGCGCGTATATCCGTTTTCTTGAAATGCATCGATTTGTGGTAAAACATTAAATGCAATGCGGTGCGGATAAACAGAACATTCAGCTTCAGTGCCATTTAATAAGTTTGCTGTTTGTGAAGCAAGCTCTTCCATAGCACTTTGACCAGTACCGGAAACTGCTTGGTAAGTACAAACGTTTATGCGTGTAATTCCAACGGCATCATGAATGGGTTTTAATGCCACAAGCATCTGTATGGTTGAGCAATTTGGATTCGCGATAATGCCATGATTTTTATAACCGGCAATTGCTTCTGGATTTACTTCAGGAATTACTAGAGGAATATCATCTTGACGACGAAAATGTGAAGTATTGTCAATTACAACTGCGCCTGCCGCTGCGGCTTTGGGTGCGTATTCCGCTGACACCGACCCACCTGCTGAAAATAAAGCGATATCAATTCCTGTAAAATCAAACGTCGCTAAATCTTTTACCACAATACTTTTTTGCCCAAAGCGCACACGTTTTCCTGCAGAACGCTCACTTGCCAACGCTTCCAAACGTGCCACTGGAAAATTACGTTCTGCTAACACTTCAAGCATTGTCTCACCAACCGCACCGGTCGCGCCGACAACTGCAATATTGAATTCCTTTTTACTCATATTTTTTATGTCACTTATTTAGTTGGGTAATTATTAAATTTAAATATTTTTTTAAAAAACACCGGGCGAATAATTATTCGCTCCTATATACCCATAGCGAATGAAAATTAGGTGTTTATCATGATCTTTTTTTCCAGTTACTGCGTTGCTTTTCCTCGCGTAAAGCTTTGGC
>JAZKFP010000189.1:0-7088 GCA_040386355.1 Pseudomonadota bacterium
CTGGAGAAAGCTCCTTGATTCCAAGCCTATTTCTTATTCTGAGTACATTTATTTATCTGTGTATGTGGTACGGCCTAAAAAACGGCAACTTATTTAGTCTGTATCATTTCAGATTAGGAGTATGTGCTGCGATAATTCCGCAATGGATTGCCCTATCCTATGAAATTCATAGCGGTGTTTTGTTTAATCTTTCCTTAATGCCTTCAATTCTCTTTGCAGCAACCGCAACGACAACACTAATGTTTTTAGGAACTTGGCGATATCCATTGCAACCCTTAGGCTTAGTGGTCTTCCCTTTAGATGTGCTGTCCAATCTGATTCAATTTTTTGATCCAAATTCAAATGTTGAATATTTAACCGAACCACGCATTGCATCCCATGTTTTATTGTCTATGACGGCAATTGGAATATTGCTCGTGGTGTGCGCGCAAGCTTGGTTGTTGCGTCGACAGGATCGTGCATTAAAAACGCGTCACCTGCATTCAACGGTTGAAAACTGGCCATCGTTGCAGACGATGGAAAAAATTTTATTTGAATCCTTGTTGATTGGGACGTTGATACTGACCTTGGCCGTAGTAAGCGGCTTTTGGTTTTTAAGCGATATGTTAGAACAACATGTCGCACATAAAGTGGTTTTTACACTCATTACTTGGATTGTATTAATGGTTTTAATTTGGGGGCGACGACGCTATGGCTGGCGTGGACCCCGCGTTATTAACGCCATTTTAATTGGCGTTGGATTTTTAGTGGTAGGATTTTTCGGCTCTAAAGTTGTACTTGAGTTGATTTTACACCGCTAAAATTACAGGTTTTTCTTACTTTTTTTAAAATAGCTGGCTTTTTTTGCAAAAAAACTGAAAAAAAATACGCATTGATCTTAATATTTATTTATTTACCGCTAAAATGAGCCTCGAGACGTTTGTTTATATCAAACGCATCTTGTTTTCTCGTAGGGTTAAGTCTTTTTTAATAAAAAGACTTAACGGAGTAAAACCCGCGGAGCATACTCCCTCTTTTTTTAAGAGAAAATGTGAGCAGGAAACTAAATGCCTTACGAAGGGTATTTTGCGAGAGAACAAGGCGCAGAAGATATATTCCCCTCAGGCGCTCAGATCATCGGCCCGGATAAGTTTTGCTCGCAACCAAATCGAGTATTGAGATTAATCCAGTGTGGAAAGGCATAGAAGGAATAAAATATGGTCGTTAAAAAATCTACTGCGAAAGCTTCAGGCGCTAAAGCAGCTGTTAAGAAATCAGAAAAAGTTGAAAAAGTGAAAAAGCCGGTAAAATCAGCGGCCCTGACTGAGCCAATGAAAAAGTCTGAGATGCTCTTATCGATTGCTGAAACGACTGGTCTTAATAAAAAGCAAGTTCAATCCGTGTTGGATGAATTGGTAGAAATCATTGAGCGACACGTTAAAAAGAAAGGCGGTGTTGGTCAATTCGTTTTACCTGGCGTGTTGAAAATTTCTGTTCAAAACAAACCAGCGGTCAAAGCTCGTAAAGGAATTAATCCTTTTAATGGCGAAGAAACCATGTTCAAAGCAAAACCTGCACGTAATGTTGTAAAAATCAGACCATTGAAAAAACTTAAAGAAATGACGAATTAATAAAACTAAGAGGCCGCAGTCGATGCGGTCTCTTAATTTCTAACACGTTGCAATTATGAATCTCGTTTCAGTCGTTAGCTCCCATACGTTTCATTCGAAACAGTTTCCTCATCTTTTTATTTATCGCACATAAGTTCATGTTTCGTTGAAAGGGATTTTGTATGAGTCGTTTATTTCGAAAAAAACCTATTGCTAATGAAGATCGTGCGGATTTACGCCGTGTACTAAGCGCATTTGATCTGAGTTTATTGGGTATCGGTGCAATTATCGGTACTGGAATTTTTGTGCTAACAGGTGTTGCTGCAGCAACGACTTCAGGGCCTGCGGTAATGTTGTCGTTTATAGTTGCAGGCTTAGCCTGTGCCTTTGCAGCCTTAGCTTATGCAGAACTATCCGCATGCGTTGGTGGATGTGGCAGCGCGTATGGATATTCCTACGCAGCATTTGGTGAAATGATTGCTTGGATTATCGGTTGGGATTTAATTCTTGAATACGGTGTAGCCGTTGCAGCTGTTGCCAATGGTTGGTCGGGATATTTTAACAACGCTTTAACGGCAATAGGCATAGGATTACCTGAGGCTTTAACAAAAGGTCCTTTTGCAGTGGATGCCGTAACGGGCAATATTGATGGCGGCCTTGTTAATTTACCCGCCATGCTTATTATTTTAATCTTAATGATTATGTTGATTATCGGTATTCGAGAAAGCGCGCGTCTGAATGCTGGTATGGTTTTTATTAAACTACTTACGATTACTGTTTTTATTGGCGTTGCAATTTTTCATATTAATCCCACGAATTGGGATCCGTTTATGCCTTACAGTTGGTTTTCGCATAATGAAGCTGGTAAACCGATAGGAATACTGGCGGGTGCTTCCGTAGTGTTTTTTGCGTATGTTGGTTTTGATGCGGTATCTACCGCTGTTGAAGAATCGAAAAATCCAAAACGTGATGTACCAATTGGAATTTTAGTTTCGCTAATTTTTTGCACATTGATTTATATTGTGGTTTCTGGATTATTAACTTTAATTGTTCCCTATTCCGAATTAAACGTTTCTTCTCCCGTAGCATTTGGCTTACAGCGTGTTGGAGTTAATTGGGCTTCCGCATTAGTTGCAACCGGTGTCATTACCGGGCTAACAACAGTAATGCTTGTGCTCTATTACGCTCTAACGCGAATTTTAGTTGCAATGTCACGTGACGGATTATTGCCGCTATTATTTTCCAATGTTAATTCAAAAACTCAAACGCCGATTAAAAACACGATTATTTGCGGTATGGTCATGGCAATCATGGCTGGATTTATTCCACTGGGTGCGCTTGCTGAATTAGTAAATATTGGTACGTTAGCGGCGTTTGTTTTAGTGTGTATTGGTGTGATTGTATTGCGTAAAACCCATCCTAATATGCCTCGCCCTTTTAAAACACCGGGTGGGATTATTATTCCAGCGCTTGGAGTTATTTCGTGCGGCGCACTGATTATGTTTTTGCCAACACACACGCATGAACGTTTTTTAATTTGGCTAGCGGTAGGTATGGCGATTTATTTTGCGTACGGGATTCGACATAGCAAATTAACTAAAAGCATGCCGAACTAAGATTTCATATAAACCCGTAGCGTTCGAAAATTAGGTGTTTATCATGATCTTTTTTTCCGCTCGCTGTGTTAAGACCACAAGAGCGCCACAGCACTCTTGCGTGCGTAACGCTTTGGCTACGCCGCGTTAGCAACATTGCTGATTAGCGGTGTTGCGCCGTGCAATCGAAAAAAAATCTTCAGGCTTCACCATTTCATTTGTCCGGCCGCTGCCTTGAGTCGCGGCGCGCAAAGCGCCCTAATTTTCATTCGTTACGGGTATATTTATCACACTAGTTTTTCTAAAAAACGAATTCATGTACATTGCATAGTTATTTTTATTTTTTTGCTTTTATTTTTTCCAAGGAAGCTTTGCATGCGATGTAGTCAATTTCCCCTCGCGACTTTAAAAGAAACTCCAGCCGACACTGAAATTGTTAGCCATCAATTAATGGTACGTGCGGGTCTTATTCGCCAAGTTGCTTCAGGGTTGTATACCTGGTTACCACTTGGTTTACGCGTATTACGCAAAGTTGCAGATATTGTGCGTGAAGAAATGGATCGCACGGGTGCGGTTGAAATTTCTATGCCGGTTGTTCAACCTTTATATTTGTGGCAAGAATCTGGGCGCGATGTTGCGTATGGTCCTGAATTATTACGTTTTACTGATCGCAATGATCGCGGATTTTGTTTAGGTCCAACGCATGAAGAAGTTGTATCAGATTTAGTACGACAATTAGTGCACAGCTATCGTCAATTGCCGATGCAGTATTATCAAATTCAAACTAAATTCCGTGATGAAATTCGTCCCCGTTATGGTGTAATGCGGGCGCGTGAATTTTTAATGAAAGATGGATATTCCTTTCACTTATCACCGGATTGTTTAAAACAAACCTACAAAACTATGTTCGATGCGTATCATCGAATTTTTAATCGACTAGGTTTAGCTTTTTGCGCAGTCGAAGCGGATACCGGCAGTATTGGTGGCGATGCATCGCACGAATTTCATGTACTTGCACAATCTGGTGAAGACACTATTGCTGTTAGCAATACGGGCGATTACGCAGCAAACGTAGAACTTGCAACGTCACATTCCAAAACAATAAGCCCTTCTCCTACTAAAACACTGCTAAAAGTTGCAACTGGAAAAAATCACACAATCGATGAAGTTGCACAATTTTTAAAAGTTTCAGCAGATACCTGTGTTAAATCGTTGTTAGTTAAAGGTACAGACTCCGAATGGGTGATGTTGGTTTTAAAAGGTAATGATCAATTAAATCCAATTAAAGCTGAACGACTTGATCAAATATTTGCCCCCTTAACTTTTGCAGATCCTGAAACGGTACAACGAGTTACGTTGGCTTCACCGGGTTGTATTGGTCCGGCTGGATTAACGATTCCAATTATTGCTGATAAAGAAGCCGCTGCATTAAGTGATTTTATTTGCGGCGCTAATGAAAATGGTTTTCATTTTAGCGGCGTGAACTGGCAGCGCGATGTTTTGTATTCAGAGGTTGTTGATATTCGAACAGTTAAAGAAGGCGATATTGCTCCTAGCGGGAAAGGTGAATTGCGATTACAACGTGGAATTGAAGTGGGTCATATTTTTCAGCTTGGTCAAAAGTACACTAAGGCTTTAAAAGTTGAAGTATTAAATGAAAACACTCAACAACAAACGCTTTGGATGGGATGTTATGGCATCGGTGTTTCCCGTGTTGTCGCCGCAGCAATTGAACAAAATCACGATGCACGTGGAATCTCATGGCCATCCGCAATAGCGCCTTTTCAAGTTGCAATCATTCCATTAAATGCCCAAAAATCCGCACGAGTTAAAAAAGCATCAGAAAATTTATATAGTTTTCTTCAAACTAATGGCATTGAAGTGTTGTTGGATGATCGTGATGAGCGTCCAGGTAGCAAATTTGCTGATATTGATTTAATTGGTATTCCGCACCAAATAATTATCGGTGATAAATCGTTGGATAAAAATATGTTGGAATATCGTACTCGTGATGGTGCTATTCAAAATCAATTACTATCCGCGAACGACTTTGATGCAATTTTGCGAACTTTTAGACAAACTTAATTAGCAAGTTTATCTCTGTACTACGCAAAGCTCCTATACTTTCCTACGCTTAAGAAGTTACGTGGAATGGATTCCACACACTCTTACAATCGTTTTAATTTTAATATCTTTTTTGTTAGTTAATGGCATTTTGAAGTAGGTCAAGGAATGGCGCCTCCGATTCTTTCAGGTCTTGCACGACGATTCGTCGATGATAATTTAATCGATGAAGCAGCTATGATACTGGCCGTTGAGCAAAGTCAAAAAGAAAATGTTTCTTTAATTCGCTATATCGTCAGTCAAAAATTAATTAATGAAACTGCTATTGCGGTTTCTTCCAGTCATGAGTTTGGCATTCCAATCTTCGATTTGGAATCGCTCGACTTAACGATAATGCAAGCTAATTTAGTCGATAAAAAACTTATCGAAAAACATCAGGCATTTCCGTTATATAAAAGAGGCACTCGATTATTTGTTGCGATTGCTGACCCAACTCAACTGTATGCATTGGACGAATTAAAGTTTAATACGGGCTTAAATACCGAGCCCATTTTAGTTGAAGCCACTAAATTAAAAGAAATTATTGAGCGTTTCTTTGAACAAGTCAGCAAAAAAAGTGGGCTTGATTTAGGGCCAGCTGGTGAATTTGGTGATTTAGATTTAGACAATTTAAGTGAAGACGTTAAGGATAACGACAATCTTGAAGACGGTGCTAGTAATGACGATGCCCCAGTCGTTAAATTCGTCAATAAAATGCTGTTAGATGCAATTAAAATTGGCGCATCAGACATTCATTTTGAACCATACGAAAAAAGTTACCGTATTCGTTTTCGAATTGACGGTATCTTACAAGAGCGTAATCATCCGCCTGTTTCTTTAGCAAATAAAATTGCCGCACGTTTAAAAGTTATGTCGCAAATGGATATTTCTGAACGTCGGTTACCGCAAGATGGACGGATTAAACTAAAAATAAGTCGAACCCGTGCAATTGATTTTCGTGTCAACTCTTTACCTACATTATGGGGCGAAAAACTCTGTTTACGTCAACTTGATCCCGATAGTGCTCGATTGGGTATTGATTTACTTGGATACGAAGACAGCCAAAAAACTCTTTATCTAAGTGCTTTGCATCAGCCGCAAGGGATGATTTTAGTAACAGGCCCAACTGGAAGTGGTAAGACGGTTTCGTTGTATACCGGTTTAAACATTTTAAATACGCCTGAGACGAATATTTCTACTGCAGAAGATCCAGTGGAAATAAATTTGGAAGGTATTAATCAAGTCAATGTACATGCCAAAATTGGTTTAACGTTCAGCGCTGCACTGCGTGCATTCTTGCGGCAAGATCCAGACGTAGTAATGGTCGGAGAAATTCGAGATCTTGAAACTGCAGAAATTGCGATAAAAGCTGCTCAAACTGGTCACCTAGTACTCTCAACACTTCACACCAATAGCGCCGCTGAAACCTTGACCAGGCTTCGTAATATGGGCGTTCCTGCCTTCAATATTGCAACTTCTGTTTCGCTCATTATTGCGCAACGGTTAGCGCGACGTTTATGCGGTCATTGTAAAGAACCTATTGAAATACCAAAAGAAGCATTACAAGAAGCCGGGTTTTTAGACGCTGAAATCGATACTTTTACAGTTTATGGACCGGTTGGTTGCGGAAAATGTGTCGGTGGTTATAAAGGTCGAGTCGGTATTTACGAGGTCGTCAAAATTACTGACTCGATTGGTCGGATCATTATGGCAGAAGGAAACTCCATCGAAATTGCTGACAGGGCACGAGAAGAAGGCTTCAATGATTTAAGAAGATCTGGATTAATTAAAGTTATGGCTG
>JAZKFP010000190.1:0-8482 GCA_040386355.1 Pseudomonadota bacterium
CGTTTTGAACATACATACGACCTAGCGTTAAAATACAGGCAATAAAAAAACCTAATGGCAAAATCATTTGTAGAAATTCAGGTAAGCGAAAAAATAAATAACTACCAATAATACTGCCTAAAATTCGGCCATCTACAGCTTCGGAAAGATATTTAACAAATCGCCCCCCTACCAAGATCAAACATAGTATTCCACTTACACCGAGCGTAGATGCAAGAACATTTTTAAAAAAATAGCGTTGTAAAATACTCATGTGATTCAATATAAATTATTAAAAATAAGCAATCGTTTGACGGCCAATAATTAAAGGTTGCTGCTGCGCAGCCCATAAAATATGATGCGTTGCGGCATAACCTTTATGTAAAGAGTCAATTGTTTCCGTAAATCCAAACCATTGGTCTGGCGCATAACTTGTAATAGGCTGAACCCATTCAAGCATCCATGACATCGAACTCGCTGGAGCAATTTTTGTAGCACGCGATAATACCGCTGGTGGCCAAGCATCTGCTAAACAAACCAATAATTCTTGCCAATACGGCTTAACTGATTCTGTTTGCGCAACCACGTCATGTGCGCGACACCAACCACCAATTTTATTATCTTGCGAGCCACTCATTAAAGCACCACCTGTTAACCAGCGATACTGAAAACGTTGCGAAAAATTAGGCATGATGTTTGGTACAAATGGCAAATCTTTCACCGAATCTGGTAAAGATAAGTTTGGTGTTGTAATCCAATTATGATCTGCAATCGAGGTATCACGTGGTGATGCAATTGTACATAACACTTCAATTTTAATCGCATCGTCTTGCACACCTTCAACTCGATAATGTGTCACAGAACGACCTTGGCGTAATAATTTCGCGGTAAATACAACATCACCACTTTCAATCGGTGCTAAAAAAAGAATCTGTGCAGAACGCAGTAAAGCCTTTGCATCAGCTATGTTTTGTATCTGATTTTTTATAATTTTCAGGTGATGCATATTGGCAACGCGTATTGCTAAGGCAGCCACCACACCACCAAACATTGCGCGACCTTGTGTCCACGCATCTGATAAATGAATTTTTGCTGTTCCACTGTGGTCAACTACCTTAAGCAAATCAATAAAAGAATCTGACATTTTAATACGCCTCCAACCTAAGCGTTTTTTAAAAATCTTTATAGAACGTCTATATTGGAATCTCATAACGCAACATAACTATGAATCACCAGTGTATCATCGCTACAAACACGAACAAACCGCGAATTTAAATAACTAGAAGATAGAGGCATTACATGCAAATTAAAAAAATCTTTACTCGGATTGATCAATTATTAGTCGATGCGATTATTGTTCCGGTGACGAACAACGATCATTTGAAATGGCAATCACAAGGACTTTCACTATATAAATCCGCAGAGAAAACTCTAGCACCTTTAATAAAAATGGATTTTTTATCCAGTAATGGCATCACCACTATTCCTTTGCCGCAAGGAATCAAAGCTAAAATATTAATCATCTGTAGTATTATTAAACCAGAAGAGGATGGCCCTACCACGTTACGTGATGCATTAATTGCAGGCTTGAAGGAAGCACAAAAAATTCGTGCCGCATCTGTTGCGATTGCGATGGATGATTTTTTAGATTGGTTACCAACTGACTCTCGTTCCAATGCGCTTAAAATATTCAGTCTTGCCTTATGTGATTTACCGTACACATTTGATCGATATAAAACCAAAAGTAAAACCGCTAATACAAGAAAACCAAAAGCACTTTCTAGCATGACATTTTGTTTTAATAAAAAACTTTCGTTAATTGATGAGAGATCGATTAACGCTGGGGAAGTAATCGCTGCTGGTATGAAACTCACTAAAGATTTAGGAAACTTACCAGGCAATGTTTGTACACCTGCTTATCTTGCAAAAACTGCCAAAGATTTAGCCAAACAAAATAGATTAAAAGTAACTGTAATTGATCAATCACAATTGGAAAAAATGGGCGCCGGTGCTTTTGTCGCAGTTGCACGAGGTAGTCGTGAACCTGGAAAACTAATTATTCTCGAATATAAAGGTGGATCGATTCAAGATAAGCCTTACGTTTTAGTTGGTAAAGGAATTACCTTTGATACCGGCGGTATTTCGATTAAACCCGCGGGCGGCATGGATGAAATGAAATACGACATGTGCGGTGCCGCATCGGTGTTAGGTGTAATGCAAGTGTTGTCCCAATTAAAACCTAAAATTAATGTTATTGGGGTCATTGCTGCTGCTGAAAATATGCCTGATGGTAATGCAACACGTCCCGGCGATATTGTGACTTCGCTTTCTGGAAAAACAATCGAAATTTTAAATACCGATGCTGAAGGACGTTTAGTTCTATGTGATGCATTAACCTACATCGGCCGCTATAAACCAAAAATTGTTATCGATATTGCAACATTAACTGGCGCTTGTATTGTAGCGCTTGGGCATATGGCGAGTGGATTACTTTCGAATAATAATGGACTCGCAAGTGATTTACTGAAATCTGGTGAAAGTATTTTAGATCCAGCGTGGCAATTACCTTTATGGAAAAGCTATCGCAAATTTATGGAAAGCCCTTTTGCTGATCTCGCGAATATAAGTTCGGGTAAAGGTGCAGGAACCATTACTGCTGCTTCTTTTCTATCACATTTTACAGAAGATTATGTATGGGCACATTTGGATGTCGCAGGAACAGCCTGGGAAAATCGCAAATCGGGTGCAACTGGAAGACCTGTTCCATTACTCTGTGAATATTTATTAACTCAAGCTAATACTCAAACACTTACTTCACGGACTATCACTCCAAGAAAAACCGTTGCTAAAAAATCGAAGCCAACAAGAAAGATATTATTAAAAATAGTTAAATAACTAAAACTAATGAAGGATTACATTATGCTTTTAAAAACAAAAACCTATAAAAAAAATGCTGTAATCATTATGGCATTTACTTACCTTTTAAGTGCAACTAATACAATGTACGCAGCTGAAAATGAACTAACCATACCAAAAATTCACGTTAGCGCCAGCGCTGAAGTATTTGCAAAACCGGATGTTGCAACAATTAATGGGCAAGTGAACATTAATGCAAAAACACCGGAACAAGCTGCACAAGATGCACAAAAAATCGTGGCTTCGATTTTATCTCAATTAAAAAATAGTAAAATTGATCCGGATACCATTGATGCAGGTCATGTACAAATTCAACAACGTTGGATCTACAACGAAAATACGCGTAAAGCAGATGGCTTTGATGCAACACGTCAAATATCAGTTAAAAAAATTCCAATAAAAAATTATCCGGCAGTAATTTCCGCTGTGCTGCAAGGTGGAATTACGGAAGTTCAGGGCATTGAATTTGGTTTTAATGATCCAGAAAAAATGGAAAATACGGCTATTGAAAACGCAGTAAAAAACGCTACTAAAAAAGCTGAACTTGTAGCCCGTGCTGCAAACGGTACGTTAGGAGATGCTATTGAAATTCAAGTTAACAGTAATCAAGTGACTCCAATTGCGATGCCTAAAATGCGTATGGCAGCAATGGCAGCCGATGAAAGTTATTCCCCAGGAGAACAAAGTCTGGGAGCATCAGTATCGGTAATTTTTAATTGGAAGCCTTAATACCCTATTAGTTGGATGTGATTTTACTAAAAAAAAACATCCAACTCTTTTTTAATCCATTAAAAAATATTGATTTGAAAAATTGAAAGTGCCAGTATTGCGGCCTATTTAAATATTGAAATGTAGTTTGATCATCATGATCAATATTGTCATTATTTTAAAGGCCATCACAATGTGCGCTATAAGAATTACGACTTTTGAACCACAAAGTCCAAGACCAGCTCAAGATAATCATTCTTCGAATTTTTCCAATTTTCTCAAACAAGCTGTTCCTTGTATTCCTGTTGGTCAAGTACTTCCTGGCACCGCCGGATTACTGATGAAAAATCCTGCCGAAACTTATTTCATCAAAAAAATTTTTGTTAATGATGCGAAAACATTTCCTGAATCACAATTAGTACAGGGATTATGGCGAACCGTCGTTTTATCCTATAAAGCCTTAGAACATTTAGCAGCACGACCAGGGCGAGTTTACTCATTAATCAAAAATCAGATTCCACCAACCCTACAAACCTGGGTTAAAGATGTGCTAAAACAAATAAAACCATCCTCAACCCAATCCTGGTCATTTCAATATAATTCTGTACGAAACAATTACTATCTGACACGTTACCGCAATGAGAATGGCAGTCTGGTAGGAGATCACCTAGTTTTAAGAAAAAGCGATAATGATTATCAAATCATTACTGGCTATATTATTTCACAAGATCGTATTTATCTAAATTTTGAACGTTACGAACTTTTAAACTTCAATGATTCCAATCAAATTTTTATTGAAAATTCCTTAGATTTTTTAGAAAAAACCTCAGCTAAAACTTTTATTTCTCAAGCCACAAAATCAATGAATGTCTCAAACCAAAATACATTAACTTTTGAAAATTTTAATAATGACTCTGTTTCTCAACAATATATAGAAGAAGATATATATTTCGATGCGAGATCGTTCATGGAAATTGAATATCATTCTTTCAATAATACTGATAATAAAAGCAACGGTATTCTATTCGAAAATGATTTATATTTTGATGCTATTCCTTTAGAAGATACAGAGCATAACCCCTTAAAGCATTCAACCATACAATCACAAGACATATTCGATAAACCGGCCCAAAAATTCTCTATTTCAATTAGAAAGGCTTTAAAAAACATTGATAAAAAACTAGCAAGTATTGAAAAGAATATCTTTGCGCTTCATCAAGAAGTTAACTTTGTTAGCAATGATGTCATTAATTCTTTCAAACTAAAAACTCATAGTGACAATAGCCAGACTAAAGTTGTAAATGCATTTTACAATCTTGATTTAAAAAATATTTATAAGATTGAACAAGATATTTTTTATCAACTTGAAATAGTTAAAAATGATTTAAATGATTTACATAATCAAATTGAACTAAATTCATCAGAAATAGAAATGGATGCATTAGAAAAAGATGAATTAAAAGATATATATCAGCGCATTTTAACTGATCTTGACGAAATCCATTATGAATTTGCCAACTTATCCGTACCCTACAAACTTAATACCATCCGAGATACAGTTAAAGACGATTCTTATATTGGCAATTTAACCCAGGAAATCAATTCTTACTATATCGACAACAATGCTGATACAAAAAAAATTTTAAAAGGCTTATTAGAAAGCTTAGATGATGTTATCGACTCACTAGCACAAACTAAAAAAATTCTTGAAATTGATAAAAGCATTGATGTCGAGGACATATTAGAGACTGCCAAACTACTACTTGAAGAAGACACTAATAATCCCGAAGTACAAAAGGACAACCCTAAAATTGATTCTCTAAAACAACATTGTTTCGATAGGTTTTCTAAAAAATACAACTCTAGATTAGGGGATATTCAATCCATGCTCAATGAATTTTCTAACCGACTAACGCATGAATCTATTCTAGCAAACTACATAACTAACTATTGCCAAACCTGGATTGATGAAAATTATGGTATTTTTCACTTCTTTAATTCAGCAATTATTACACGAAAAAAATATTTTAAAATTATTAAAAAATTATCAGAAGAAATAACTCATCTAAAATCTTTAAATAATAATCAAACAAAATTTACGTTTGCTGAATCAGCTCAGATTAATACTCGCACATCAATTATGAAATATTATTTTTCAAAAATTTCTGAAATGAAAAAACACAAAGAAACTATAGATTTTATAAAGCCTATCTTTCCTCCAGATTGGTCTATAGAAGGACGACAAGAAAGGATGGACTATTATTTACATCTTGAGAATGAAGGCGATGAGATTGAACTTTCTAAAGAGGCTCTCGAATTTTTAGAAACCGTTGCCAATCGTTAAGTCGATCAACATCCCAGCCGGTTTTTAAACAATATATTTTTAATGAAGAATTTTTAACGTTCAACTGTTTATAAACTTGATCCGTCCCCCAAGAAATTGCATTTAAATTAATTGGCGCATTGTTTGACGCGCCAATTAAAACTATTCCACCATCTTCAGCGGGAATTAATACCATTTCATGATTTTGTAATGCATCAAATGCTTCTTTTAAATGCAGGCTATTAACTGAAACTGAATCACCACCAATTATTAATACGTTTTTGTGCCGAGTCCATCCTGATTGAAAAGCTTGAGTTAATTTTTCTCCAAGATCTCCTTCAGCTTGACGATAGAATTGACATTTTTTATTTGAAAAAATGTTTGATATATTATGGTGCGCTTTTTTAGCAGCCTCATTCACATTTAAATTATCAACTAACGATTGCCACTGATGTAAACAGTCTTCGTAATTTAACGAATCATCTGAAGATTCATTGAATCTATTATCAACTGCCAGCCATATTTCTATTCTAACATTTATGAATGCCGCTTGAGAAAGCACATGATTTAACAATTGAAGATAAGCGCCAAACGCTGCTAAATCCCCAATATCTTTTGCTAATCGCGTTTTAACTTGACCGAATACAGGCCAACGTGTAAAAACTTGAATTACTGACAATCGATCTCTCTTTCTTTATCCATAACGTTTGGATATTTATTCCATCCAAACCAGTATTTAGGCGGAATACGGGTATAAAAAGCCAATCGTAACCACCACATTGTAAAAATTGTTTTAATTGTTCCAAATTTTTCCCAGCGTCGACTTGAAATGAGTAATGGACTCCGTACTGCTTTACCTTTAACCCAATGAGATAGTCGATGCGTAAAATCCAAGTCTTCCATGAGAGGCAATGATCTAAATCCACCAAGCCGTTCAAACCAACATCGTCTTACAAAAATACCTTGATCTCCTGTTACTCCACCGCATAGTCGGGATCGCATATTGATTGCCTTTTCAATACAACGAAATATGAAACGATTATTATCTAATTCGACATCAAACCATCCCCAAGCGGATTTATTCAATACCTTTTCAATCTGTTTAATACTATTTTCATGAATAATTGCGTCGGCATGAAGAAACAGAAATACATCGCCTTGGGCGAGTTTAGCACCGACATTTAATTGATGTGCTCGATTAGGATCCGTAATTTCCACATAATCAACCCAAGGTGTAGCAATTTTTACTGTGTCATCTTGGCTCATACCATCTACTAAAATAATTTCATGGCCAGCGGCACGAAACACTTGCAAAGGTAATAGGGTTTGGATTAGATCTTGTGCTTCGTTCAACGTTGGAATTATGACACTGCATTTCATTAAGCACTTACCCATTGTTCATATTAATGAGGGATAGAGTTTGTAAAGGAATTTAAGCTTAAGGTAAAGCTCAAAAGAAAAGCAGTCATTTGACTAACACGTTAAAGATAAAAAGAACTGTACAAATATTGACCAACTGACCATCCAAATATTCCTCGATTTCATTGAATTCTTACCAAATATTTACAACATAGCTAACAATTAAGATACTCCTCCAATTCTCTTAGATAAGAGGGTCGGTTTTATCAATTTAAATCGATATAATCATTTTCATTTTAACTTTTTAGCGACTCTGTCGTGATAGGCGTATTTTGTGACAGTACATACCACCTCTTCTATTCCAGATATCACCACTACCTCTCAAGCTGCAACTACTGGCACTCTCAAGTGGGTAGGTATGGATGGAATTCATTTACCCTTGCTGCTTACGGGTTTGGATTCGTCAGCTCCAACTCGTGTGGAAGCAATAGCCGAAATTTTAGTTGATCTAAAAGAACCGGAAGCACGCGGCATTCATATGTCACGGTTATTTCTTTTGTTAAATCAATTAACAGATGTTGCACTTGATGCAAAATCAATTGAGCATTTTTTAGAGCAAATTTTAGAAAGTCACAGTACATTGAGCACACAAGCTGCTCTTAATCTTTCATTTTCTGCGCTAATTAAACGTCCTGCTTTAACCAGTGATTTATTTGGTTGGAAATCCTATCCAACGAAAATCAAATGTATTAAAAATACTGATCATTTTCATATTGATTTAGAAATTGGGATTTTATATTCATCAACGTGTCCATGCTCTGCGGCCTTAGCTCGTCAATCGGTTGCAAAAGCTTTTGCAGCGGATTTTTCTCAAATAAATTTAATTGATAAAAATACCGTAATTGAATGGTTACATTCGGAACGTGGTACGCACGCAACACCGCATGGGCAACGCAGTCAAGCCTTAATAAAAATTCGATTAGACCCGAATGTTTCTGTATTCCCTACTATTGATTTAATTAATATTGTTGAACGTGCTGTTGCAACTCCTGTTCAAACTGCAGTAAAGCGACAAGATGAACAAGCTTTTGCAGAATTAAATGGTCAAAATTTAATGTTTTGTGAAGATGCGGCTCGGCGTATTCAAAGTGCATTTACGACTTGGAAAAATGCACCATTTTCAAAATTTAAAGTACG
>JAZKFP010000190.1:8492-8898 GCA_040386355.1 Pseudomonadota bacterium
AGTTTGCATGCTCATAATGCAGTAGCAGCAGCTGGCGCTGAAGATTTCTAAGCCAAATTATTAAAATGTTTTATAAAAAATAATTTAGAAACCAGCGTCATTCCCGCGAAGGTGGGAATCCAGGTAAGATGAACCTTCAATAGCCCGTCACCTGGATTCCCGCCTTCGCGGGAATGACGCCAGTTAGTACTAATATTTTCTCTATTTTAAAGATTTTTAAATTTTTAAAATATAAAGAACAATATTTCACCTTAACCTGGAAAATCATTTATGGAAGTGAAATACCAAACTCAGAATGGTTTTCCAGAAGGCGCTTGCGAAATAAGCCCGCGCGGCATACTCAAAAGTATGTGAGCAGGCGAATGAGTAAGCAACAACCTGGAAAATCATTCTGAGAAGGTATATA
>JAZKFP010000191.1:0-4881 GCA_040386355.1 Pseudomonadota bacterium
TGAAACATCAGATGTCTTGACAGTTACAGCCAAGCCATTTCGAATGATTCAGGAAAATACCGTAATATCGACTTTTTAAAATTTAAATTTTATGCCCAATGCATACTGTGAAAAGAGATTTTCGGCATTAGTAGTCATGTTAAGTTTTGAATATCAACTAGGTAAATTTTTTTGGCACATGATAGATAATAAAATTGATAAAAATTAATGAGGTTGGAGGATTCAATGAAGAATTGGTTAAAAGGCGTGAGCACGAGTATTTGGGCTAACGTATTTGTATTTGGAATGTTAGTAAGCCCGCAAGCGCTAACGGAAGAAACTCCGCCTGTAGCTGCTGAAAAATGGCTTTACGAAAATACACAGCAAGTTAATGAGCCTAAATTGGAGCCAAAGCCAGCTGTTAGAAATGCTGCAACTCAATCGGTACCAAATACGATCGATGAGTTACCGTTATTTGATTCACAGCCTTCAGATGTTCAACCTGCTCCGATAGGAGATGATGCGCCATCTACAATACCAGCAGTACAGCCAATAACAGTTGCTCCTAAAAAAATGCAAGCGTATTTTATATTACCGATTCCCAAACAAGGTGAAACTGCCGTTGCGGTTTGGATTATGAATGCAAAAGACGACGGTCGATTCCTAGTAGTAGGCAAAAATAAAAAAGCTCAACCAGAAGCTTATCTTGAAGTACCAAATCATCAGCAAAAAGTTGCTTCTCGTCAGTTGTTCAATGTGATTGCAGCAAAAAATCATTTTCGAATTGAGCATCCAGATTCCGGTTACTTAATTGGAAGCAATCCGCGCGCAATGTTTCCTAAAGTATTTATGGGACCATCGATCGATGCTTCTGAATTTCCACTGAGTGAGCCACATATGTCTCGTTGGTTATTTTTAGATATTGGCAAAGAAGGAACTTTTTTGATTAAATCCTATTATCAAAAAGATCGTTGTCTTGATATTACCAGCAAGCAAAGTCTGAAATTGAAAGCTTGTGATTCGAGTAGGCCAAGTCAGCGATGGAGTTTAGTGCGAGGTGAAGGCTCTCGAAATACTCAATTACCTAACCTTTAAAATAAGAATTTAATCTTGTGCATCAAACCATACATGAAGACGATAATTATTTAATCTGCCGATCTGTTGGGAGCCACTACGACGATCGGCAAATTTTTTCCAATCTTTCTTTTTCAGTTCCTTCGGGATCTTTGACTCAAATCTATGGTGCAAATGGTTCTGGTAAATCCACTTTATTACGTTTGTTGGTTGGATTACGAAAACCAGACCAAGGCGAAATTAGTTGGCAAGGAGATCTATGGCGTTCAGGATGGAACGGTGCTTTAACTTTACCTTTTTTCTTAGATCATCACCTTTCCGCGCATGAACAATTATCACCACGTGAAAATTTAATTGCGTGGCATACACTTCACACTAATGAAGTAAGTAATAGTATTTCAATTAATGACGCATTGATAAAAGCCGGATTAAAACAGGTTCTTGATGAACCGCTTCGACAATTAAGTTTTGGCCAAAAGCGTCGCGCAGTATTAGCACGATTATTAATTACAACATCGTCTTGGTGGTTCTTGGACGAACCTTTCAACGGTCTGGATCAAGCGGCGCAACAATGGTTATGCACATTATTAGATAGTCATGTGGAAAAGGGCGGTACCGTTATTTTAACCAGTCACAGCAAAATTGCCGTTAAACATTCCATCGATAAAATTGATCTTACTAAATATTGCCAGGATAACACGCATGTTTAAGCGATTAGGAAACGTGCTTAAACGTGAAATATTATTATCTTCTCGTCAATTTGGCTTTACTGCGCAATTATTTATTTTTTTAGTAATTGGGATTGTGTTATTTGCGATGGGATTTAATCAAGCTTCTGATGCCATTCGAGAAAGTGTACCTGCGCTTTTATGGTTTCTAATTTTGTTGGCAACCACCTTAGTCGCGTCTTCTTGGTTTCGTGATGATTACGATAATGGCTGGCTTGCACAATGGGTAATGTGCGACATTCCATTAAGTTTATTAATATTGGTTAAACAGTTTTTTGCTTGGATACAAGTGCTTGTTACTCTAATACTGTTTATTCCATTGTCGAATATTATGCTCAATATAGAATATGAAAAACCTTTGTTAGCGTATGCGAGCTTTGCAATTGGGACTGCCATATTAGTCCAAATTACATCTGTTACTGCGGTCCTTAGTTTATTAATTGGACGCAGTAGTGTATTGCACAGTATTGTGACTTTGCCTCTCACAATACCCGTACTTATTTTTGGTGCAGAAATTAATCGAGCTGCTTTAGATGCAAGTTCAAATGCAAATGTTGTGTGGTTTTTAATGGCAATCGCTGCATTTGTTTGGTCAATTGGACCATGGACAACCGCAACTGCTCTGAGGATGAGTTTAGAATGAATCAAGCAACTTTCTCATCACGTTTTAAACGTTGGTTTCATCAATGGGGTTCACCAGAGAGTTTTTTTGTAAAATCACGTTTTTGGGAAATAATATTTGGACTTTTTGGTGCAGCTTTATTATTAATGAGTTGGACCTGGGGTTTGTTTTTTGCTCCACCGGATTATCTGCAGGGTGATTCATTTCGTATTATTTATATTCATGTTCCAACCGCATCCGCCGCTTTAACATTTTATTTTTTAATGGGAATAAGCTCTGCAATTTTTTTAATCTGGCGAATGAAACTTGCAGATCATGCTGCAGCAAGTTTATGTATTGTGGGTGGTACACTAACAACTATTTCACTAATTACAGGCTCTATTTGGGGTAAACCAACGTGGGGAACCTATTGGCAATGGGATGCACGATTAACATCAATGCTTATTTTATTATTGCTTTTTTTAGGCGTTGCAATGATCCGTCAAGTGCAATCAAATTCAGATCGAATTCGTACGGTAGCCTGTTTTATTGCAGTGATTGGTATGATTAATTTGCCCATTATTAAATATTCAGTAGAGTGGTGGAATACCTTACATCAGCCGGCGACTTTATCGCTTTCGGAAAAACCTAAAATGCATATTTCAATGTTAATTCCATTACTTATGGGAATTACTGGAATGTATTTTTTTTCCGGATATTTAGTCATCCGTCAAACCCGTTACCATGTTTTAAAAAGCTGCAGACGTCAGGGCTGGGTTAAACGTTTAGTTAAAAATGGAGCCCTCTAATATGAATGAATTTTTAGCTATGAATGGCCACGGAATTTATATTTGGACAGCGTATGGAATAGGTTTTTGCATGCTGCTATCTTTGACAATTTGGGTCAATACTCAATTTAAATTAGAAAAAAAAAGAATTATTCGATTAGTTGAAAATGACGTTGGAGAGCCTGAGTAAATGCATCCGGTACGTAAAAAAAGATTATTGTTAATTTTAGCGGTAGTTTTAGGGTTATCCCTGGCTACTGGCTTGTTACTTTATGCAATGCAAGAAAATGTAAATCATTTTTATACGCCTTCTGAATTAAATGAAAAAAAGTCACAAGTTCAAGACCGTACTTTTCGATTAGGCGGAATGGTACAAAAAGGTAGTGTTAAACATACGAATGATGTAACGGTAACTTTTATTATTGAAGACACTCTATCTGAAGTTATAGCTGAGTACTCAGGCATTCTTCCTGATTTATTTCGTGAAGGCCAAGGCGTTGTTGTAGAAGGTAAATTAAATTCTGATGGAAAAATAATCGCCAATCAGGTTTTAGCTAAACATGATGAAAATTATATGCCTCCTCAAATTCAAAAAAAGTTAGATAATATTTCACGACAAGCCATTAATAAAAATTATTCAGATAAATAGAAGCATATTTACCGATTTTAGAATTATTATCATCGATGATTTGGAGGCTTTTGCAGCCTGCTAAATGATTATGCTCTGCGGGCTTAACAAAAATTGTTTCAACTAGAACAAAATTCTACATTCGGTACTTAGAAAAAGTTACGTAATTATTATTAATCACAACCAACATATTGCTACATTTTATTTCTAGATCACTCAAGACACTTTCCTTTTGGCTAAATAAACTGTTTTCGTTTCCAGTGAATAGCACTCTTAATGCTAAACGCTGTAACGAATACAGTTTTAACTTTTAGTCTTTTAAATGGGGTGTTTAAGAAGTGACTTCCAATATAATTCAAGAAGAAACACGTCGACTTTTTTATCCTGGTGATACCAATACCGGTAAAAAATCATTAGAACGTTTAGCAGAAATTCATTCGGGGAAAGCCGGAAGCAATAACGATAAGGACGCGCGAACACGGATTCTTTTAATTTCTTTAAATGAATTTTCTGAAAAAGGATTTGCTGGAGTTTCAACCACGCAAATCGCCAATGCAGCAGGTGTAACTCAGCCGCTGATTCATTATCATTTCAGTAGTAAAAATGTTTTATGGAAAGCCGTAATTCATCAAGCATTTGCATGGTTTAATGATGAGTGCTTAAAACCTTTCATTGAAAGTAAAATGAGTACTCCAGAAGAAACAATGCATCGTGCAATTGATTTGTATGCCCAATTTATCGAACGTCGACCACAATTTTTAAAGCTTATTTTACGTGAAGCTTTTGAAAGGTCACCTCGATTAGATTGGTTGGTAGAATCAGTAATTGTACCGGCAACTAAAGAATTAGCTCCGCATTTTGCGCCTGCTGTAAAAGCTGATATCGTGCGTGCTTATTCTTTAACAGAATTATTCTCCAAATTGGCGCAAGCCAGTGTTTCACAAGAGAGTATTGTACCGTTAATGGCTGCACTTTCTAAAAATTTAGAAGTTGACGTGACGCCAGTGGAATTGATTCGTACTGCACTAAAAAATGCATTTTTAACTGCAAAATAAGCTTAAAAAATGATCGCATTGTCTTGCT
>JAZKFP010000192.1:0-2521 GCA_040386355.1 Pseudomonadota bacterium
TGGATCAAAACGATGATTGTTCAATTTTGGAATTAAATATTACGCTTCCAGAATCCCCAACCCGTGTTGGTCATACTCCAGTTATTCATTCTTAAAAAAAAAGGGGTAGATAATTTATCTTTCCCCTTTTAGTAATAATTCTTTTATTATAATTTAAAGCCATGAATACTGTTTTGAATTGAGACTCCAATATCGTTTAACTGATTACTTGCTGAAAGAGTTTCATCCGTAACTTCTGCGGTAATTTCCATTGCTTGACTAATAACCTTAATGTCACCTTGAATTTTACTCATTAGCGTATTCATTTTTTGAGATGATTCTTTAATTTGTAAATTACGTTCCTCGATTCGCGTCACTGCTCCTACGCTATTTTCCAATACACTATCCGCTTCTTTAGATTCATTGGTTGCAAACTGTGCTAAATCCAAACATTCATTCATTAAATTACTTGCACTGGATGCATGCCCAACAAGTTTCTGTACAATATCTTGAATTTCGCGGGCAGAATGCGCAGAGCGTTGAGCCAAGGTTCGCACTTCATCAGCAACTACTGCAAAGCCTCGTCCCTGTTCGCCCGCACGAGCTGCTTCAATTGCTGCATTTAAAGCAAGTAAATTGGTTTGCTCAGAAATAGCTTTAATACTGTCCAAGAAATCACTAATTTCAGCCGTTTCATGCACCAAATTTGAAATAACTTTAGCTGCGTGTTGAACACCGTTCACTAATTTACCAGTTGCATGAACAGCACGATGCGACGCTTCAAGACCTAACTGTGTTGCGCCTTTTGCTTGTTGCGCCGCTTCTGCAGCGTTAATAATTGAAAATGAAACTTCTTCCGTTGTAGAAAGCATTTGATGCGTAGAAGAAACTACTTTTTGAATTTGAAGAAACTCATTGTCGGTAGCCGATTTACTTTTGACACTATTTTCATGCAGCTTTTCAATCAAAGGCTTTAATTCTTCTAAAACTTGAGTACGAATGGTTCGTAATACATTTGATAAGGCAATTGCTAACATACCAATAGCATAACGAATCGAACCTTGCTCCCCTTTTGCCTCTACTTTTCCAATATTACGCTCACTAATTTGATGTAATAATTGCATGAGTTGATTAGGCTCATCTCCGAGCAAATGACTCAAATTTCGTAAACCAAACCTCAGAAAGTAAATAGAAAATACTAAGGTTATAGCAGTTAAACCCATAATCAAAAAAACAATACTTTGAGATTTTGTGTTTGACTCTGAAGCAAATTTAGCGGCTATCTCATTCATGCGTTCGCCGCGTAAACCTAGACTCTCTTCAAGATTTTCAAAGCTTTGGTTAAACTGTGCGATAAGTTGTGGATTCTGAGACGGTTGACCATTAGCTATAGCTAAACCTGTTTGGACATAATTTTTAATATCATTTGAGGCGTCTTCATCTTCTGCGAGGTCTGTTTTAATTTTGGCTAATTGATTTCGACTTTCTTCAAAATATTGCTGAATTAAATCAGTAGTTTCAAGCATATCTTCATGTGCCAGTTTCACTTCATCTAAATTGTTGATAGCAGAAGCGTACAAGTGATAATAAGCAGTACCTTGAATATGATCGTGCATCATATCCATTAGCCCATGCTGATGTTGTGCATTGCCAATAGTTACTAACTTTTGCGAAAGATTTTTAGATTCTGACAATTGATAATTACTGTGACTAATACTAGCAATCAATAACGCCAGTAGTACGCCCGTAGGAATACAGGTAATCATTAACACTTTATGCTGAAAACGCATGATGCAACCCTCCTGAAAACTCTAGACATTAATTTTTTAATTGCTTTAAAAAAATCACTTTCTAAAGAAGTATAAGAAGGTAAATTAAATTAGCGATTTTAAAAAAAGTATCATTTCAAAATAGCTAAATTAGATTAAGTCATCAAAAATTACGAATTAATAATAGAAAAGAAGAATAATAGAGGGGAAAAAATTTATAATATAAAATAACTTACATTAGAAAAAATAAAACCAGGATAAAAAATTGCGGGTATTAACTAAACACCCGCAATTAGAGAATTATTATGGAATAATGTGGCCGCCACCAAAACCAAAACGGCTATTCATAAAGTCTTGTTCCGAACTACTAGAAGCCGTTTGACCACCAGAAGATGAACTATCTGAGTTTTTACCCGATTCAAGTTCTTGAATAGTTTTCACAAGATTGATAGCAGTATCGATAAAGTTTTCAAGGATATTTCTAAAATCCGTTACGTTAACTTCATTTACTCGATCACTATAACTAAAAAATACTTCATCACTCATAGGGTCTAATGCAATGCAACCGCCACGCGTTTCTTGCTGTAAATAATTCATTTGCAATAACTTTGTCATTAATACTTTTGGATTGTTGGACTGCGGCATTGCAAATAATTTGGTGTATACGAAAAATGAAGGAATTGCTTCTGGCACTTCGATCACAATGGTTAAATCTTCATATGTAAAAGCACTAATTCCCTGCTCATTCAATCGAATACTTTTACCTACGGAAG
>JAZKFP010000193.1:0-2716 GCA_040386355.1 Pseudomonadota bacterium
ATAAAATGTATGTTTTAAGTGGTGAAAATCGTTCACTTACTTCGCATCAATTTGTGGATTATTTAGCAGGGCTTGCAAACGAGTTTCCTATTTTATCGATTGAAGACGCGCAAGACGAAAATGATTGGGAAGGTTGGGCGTATTTAACGCAAACCTTAGGACACAAGGTTCAATTAGTTGGCGATGATTTATTCGTTACGAATCCAAGTATTTTACAGCGTGGAATTGATCAACATATTGCTAATGCGATTTTAATTAAATTTAATCAGATTGGTACGTTAACTGAAACTTTAGAAGCCATTTCGCTTGCGAAAAAATCCGGTTACGGCGTAGTTATCTCGCATCGCTCTGGTGAAACCGAAGACACCACATTAGCTGATTTAGCTGTAGCAACTGCCGCAGGACAAATTAAAACCGGTTCATTATGTCGCTCCGATCGAGTCGCTAAATATAATCAATTACTGCGAATTAGTGAAAGATTAAGAGAAACTGCACCTTATCGGGGGCGAGCAGAGTTTGATTATTTAAATAAAAAGTAAAGTGATGAATAAAAATTGAAGGTTGTGAGCAAATAATATAGAAGTAAAAAGATACGTATAAATTTATTGATAAAAAGTAGGTATATACCAAATGCAGATTGGTTTTCCCGTAGGTAAGTCTTTTGATGAAAAGACTTACCGTGAAATGAGCCCGCGGAGCCTATAACAAAATCTCTTTGATTAAAGAGATTTTGGGTGAGCAGGCAAATGAGCGGAGCACTAAATGTCTTGCGAACGGCATTTTGCGGGAAAACTCATATGTGTTTGGTATAAATTAGCTGCTTTGCTACGCTTATTTAAAAGGGAACCATAATGCTAACCATCAAGATGCTCTGCATCTCACAAGGGAAGTTGTTTCGGTTTGGGGTGGTCGAAGAGATCATCGGATGTCAGGGAGTAGACCATGTTTCAGTTTTCTAAAAAAATAACCGGGTTGCGGTGTGTGATGGTATTGCAACTTGCTGTGTTTGGTGGTTTGCAGCATAAGTTATGGATGGGTGAGTCTGGTTTTTTAGCAGCTTCCGATTTAGAGCATAAAATCGCAATCCAAGATATTAAAAATGCTGAACTTTCGCAACGCAATACGCTGTTACAACGTCGCGTTGATGCTCTTGCTCAAGGTGGTCCTGCCGTTGAAGAACGTGCCCGCTTGGATTTAGGCATGATTCGTAAAGGTGAGACGTTTTTTGTAATTACTGATCCGAAATAAATTAATAATCGTTATTAATACAAGGCAGATTATTTTATAATCTGCCTTTATTTTTTTATGTGGTTTTAAAAACCACATTATATTAAGAATTTTATGAGCAAGCCGCAGGGTAAAAATCTGTTTCTAATTCTTTTTCTCAAGAAAAACAATATGTGAGTTTTGATTGTTATCTTTTGCCAGTGATCTAATCAAGAAAATTGTCTAGGAGTGCGTGTGGCCACAGTAAAATTTTGGGCAGTAATACCTGCTGCTGGCTCTGGCACGCGTCTAGGCAGTGATGTTCCCAAAGCTTGGTTTAAAATTGAAGGTCGCACTTTATTAGAGTGGACTCTCGACTTGTTCCTTCAAAGTGATTGGATTGAATTCGTTATTATTACCACTCCTTTAAATGCTTCTCTTCCTTTAACATTGCAAAATCATCCGAAAATTAAAGCCATTCATGGCGGAGCAGAACGTTGTCTTTCGGTATTAAAAGCGCTTGAAAGTTTAGATGCTGATGAAAACGATTGGGTTTTAGTACATGATGCCGCACGCCCTTTTTTATCCAAAAATGATCTTGAGAATTTAAAATCGCAGTTGGAAAATAATCTTGTTGGTGGTTTGTTAGCAGTGCCACTCCGAGATACTTTAAAAAAACATGATTTCAATACAAATCAAATTGAAACTGTTCCACGTAAAGATTTTTGGCAAGCTTTAACGCCTCAGATGTTTCGTTACGGTATTTTAAAAAATGCATTAGATGCCGTGATTAATACTCAACAGCTTGTTACTGATGAGGCAGAAGCCGTCGAAAAAGCAGGATTTTCACCAAAATTAGTCGAGGGAAATTCTGCCAATATTAAAATTACCTATCCTGCAGATATTGCTTTTGCGCGATCCCAATTAACTACATTATTTAAAAAATCTTCGTCATGGCCAAGAACGGGGTGGGGATATGATGTTCATGCTTTTGGGGAAGGCAATGGTTTAATGATTGGTGGTGTTTGGATCCCTTATGAAAAAGGCATAATTGCGCATTCCGATGGTGACGTAATTTTGCATGCATTATGTGATGCGTTATTAGGTGCTGCAGGTTTAGGAGATATTGGTGTGCATTTTCCACCAACTGACAATCATTTTGCTGGCGTTGCATCCCGTTTTTTTTTAGAAAAAGTTTTAAACTTGATTTTAGAAAAGGGCTTTATACCATTTCAAATGGATCTAACTTTAATTGCTGAAAGACCGAAAATTACTCCACATCGTGAAAAAATCATTCAAACTATTTCTGAAATTTGTCAGTTAAATCCACAGCAAATTAATCTTAAAGCTACTACAACAGAAGGTTTGGGATTTGAAGGTCGGCAGGAAGGTATTGCTGCTGCTGCAACAGTTTTAATTATTCCCAACAAATAAAATGTATTAGATATTTCATAGAGGAGAAAAACGTGACGCATTATTTAGTAAGCAATGACGATGGTGTACATGCGCC
>JAZKFP010000194.1:0-2801 GCA_040386355.1 Pseudomonadota bacterium
GATGTGTCAAACAGTTTATTCAAAAGAAGGCAAAAGGTGATTCCTTTCCTCGCAAGTTGCCGGTCATGCATCATCAAATGCAACCGACGCTGCGAAAAGTCGGATCCGCAATTAAACCTTCTGAAGAAGAAATTCGACGAAATCCTCGAGCTCGAAGCGCAATAATGCGTGTCGCTGAGCGATTAGTTGATGGAAGATGCCAAATTGAACAAGGAGGATGGCAATGAAAGGCTTTCGTATAAGTAGTGCAGTGTGGGCAACTCAATCCAGAATTGGAATTAATCGAAATCGTCCGACGTTTCGATGGTTATCATTTCGTGATTGGGCCATGAAAGCCTTTTGGGCCGCGATTTTTATTAGTGCCCTCGCAACGGTGTATGTGTCTCATATGAATCGAGCGCATATTTCAAAATTGAGCGAGCTTGAACGCGTTGCTGCTGAGGCTGATCAACGTTGGATTCAATTAAATCGCCAACAAAATGAATTAATGGCTTTTCATCGCGTTGAAGAGCAAGCCGCAACCCATTTTCAAATGCAAATGCCAGATTCGCAAGCGATGGTAATGGTACAACCTGAATTTGGACCACAGGTAGTAGCGCAGCATTAATTGGTAAACAGCATCAATTGGTAGCGCACATTAATTTTGATGACCTTAGTATTGTTTGATTAACATTACATCGTTGCTAAGGTTCTTTCATCTGGTATGCCTATGTGGTACGCGCCCGGTCGATTATTCAGTTTAAAAATTGTTTTTGTACTTCTATTGTTAACAGTTGCGGGACGCGCTGTGCAACTGAATATTTTTCAAGGCGATTTTTTAAAAAATCAAGCTGAAAGAAGATATCTACGTTCAGAACGCCTCGCTGCGTATCGCGGTAAAATTTTAGATCGAGAAGGCAAAGTTTTAGCAGTTAGTACCGCTGTTACTTCTTTCTGGATTAATCCTAAACTTTTTCTCAATGATTTAAATGCACAAAAATTGTTGATTAATACATTTAAATTAAACCCCACTGAATTTCAAAGTCGTCTCAAACGCTATCGCGATAAAGAATTTATGTTTATCCAGCGGCGTTTATCTGAAGAAGAAGTTAAGTCACTCGGTGAAATTAATATCTCTGGTTTATATCAAATGCCGGAATATCGTCGTTTTTATCCAGCAGGAATAGCTGCAGCGCATTTAGTTGGTATGAGTGATATTGAAGAGCATGGCCAAGAAGGAATTGAGCTTGCATACGATACGTATTTGCGCGGCGAATTAGGAAAACGTTTAGTAATTAAAGATCGACGTGGTTCAGTGGTAAAAGATTTAGGAATACAAACTTCAGCGCGTGACGGCCAAGATTTACAGCTTAGTATTGATATTCGCTTTCAGTACGCAACATACCAAGCTTTAGAAAAAGTTGTTACTAAAAATCAAGCAAAAGCTGGTACCGCAGTTATTGTCGATGTAAAGCGTGGCGAAATTATCGCGATGGCAAATTATCCAAGTTTTGATCCGAATGATCGACGTAAATTTGATCGTTCATTTTTACGAAATCGTGCATTAACAGATTTATTTGAGCCAGGTTCAACCATGAAACCCATCACTGCGATTGCAGCTTTGGAATCTGGTTTGTATAACCCTGATACTAAAATTGAAACTCATCCGGGGTATTTTCCAGTAGGTCGTAAATTAATTCGCGATCATCGTAATTATAAAACTATTACGTTGACGCAAATGCTCACAAAATCCAGCAATGTTGCTACGACAAAAATTGCGTTGGCTTTACCGCCAGCAACATTGCCTGAATTAATTTATCGGTTTGGTTTTGCGCAACCTCTTTCACTAGGTTATCCCGGTGAACAAATCGGTTCCGCACCCGGTACAGATTTATGGCGACCGATTGAAATTGCGACTTTATCCTATGGGTATGGTGTTTCAACAAATATTACTCAATTAGCTCAAGCCTACGCAATTATTGGAAATGGTGGTGTGCGTGTGCCGTTAACGTTATTTGTACGTGATAATCCGCCAAAAACAGAGCGTGTTATTGACGAAAACGTTGCGGATGATGTTTTGCAGATGATGGAAACAGTTATTAGTGCAGAGGGTACCGCGCGCGCTGCTGGTATTAAAGGATATCGAGTTGCAGGAAAAACAGGCACTGTCCATAAATTAAGTGCTAAAGGATATACTGGAAAAGATTACTTAAGTGTTTTTGCAGGAATTGCTCCGGTTTCAAAACCACGTTGGGCTATGGCTGTCATGATTGATGAACCGCGTGGTAAAGCATTTTATGGTGGAGAAGTTGCAGCGCCGGTTTTTGCTGAAGTAATTGCGCATATGTTGCACATGGAAGGTGTGAGTCCAGATGAAACATTGCACAATGTTTCTGAAGATATTTCACAGCCAATTGATTTAGAAAAAAATACAATTCCTTTAATTCCATGACAAAAAAAACACCTAATATTTCATGGATTTTAAATTATGTGCCGACTCAAGATCGGCAAACAATAGAGAAAATTTTAGTTGCCGATTTAACGGATGATAGTCGCAGCTTGAGTGTAAAAGGGTCAGAAAAAGGACAAAATATTTTTGTTGCTGTACAAGGACAATATACTCATGGACGAGAATATATTAAATTCGCTATCAACCAAGGCGTTGCGATGGTTTTGGTTGAAACCGACAATGTTAAAACCAAAAGCTCGACAGCGCGTTTGGAATGGGTGCAACGTACTCCTGTCATTCATATCCCTCAGCTACGGCAACAGCTCGGAAATTTTGCGTCTCAGTTTTATCATTATCCTTCACAGCGTTTAAA
>JAZKFP010000195.1:0-16651 GCA_040386355.1 Pseudomonadota bacterium
CGCCAGCGTTCAATTACAAGTGCTAAGCCAATAAAAAATGCCAAGGCAATCGGATACATCGCAAGACCGCCTTGGTAAAAGAAGTTAATCATGTCAGACATTTTTTGGCTCCGCTTATTCGACGTAAATAAAACACTAAAAAAAATTAAAAATAAAACAAATTACTTTGAAGAATTCTGTTGCCATTGTTTAACAACATACGTTTGCGTTACAGACCGAGCTTCTAATTGTTCAGCTTGATCAGTACTTGTTGTTTGCAAATTCTTTTCGCTAGGCACTTTTTCTTGCCACGGAATAACCATTAATACTTGAGGTTGAGCGCTATCAATACGTTTTTGCCATTTTGTATCAGAAGCAAAATTTGTTTTGGCCTGTATATTTGAACTGACAATCAATGCCATACAAAACAAACTCAACACAAAAAAAGATTTAAAAAAATCGGATTTTATCTTGTAATTAAAATTATTCATTAGAATTTACCAGTTTGTTTTTTTCCAAACGCGCTTTCAAATCATCAATCCACAGTGCAACAGTTTCATCCGGCGTATCGGATATGCTTTGAAATTTTTCATAAGCTTTTAATGATTCATCTAATTTATTAAGGTAAAGCTCGTATAAAATCCCTAAATTCAACCAAGCAGCTGGATAATCAGGCCACATACGAATCGCTTTCTTATAACTTTTTTCAGCTTCTTCTAATCGACCCATATTGCGATATACATAACCTAGTTGGTTATAGGCTAAAACATTTTCTGAATTAATTCCTGCAGCCCGCAAAAACATATCTTCAGCTTTTTGCCATTGTTTTTGTTCAGAATAAATAATGCCTAAATTTACTAGTGATCCAGAATATTCGGGATATTCTTGATTTAGCGTTAAAAAAAGTTGTTCTGCTTCTTGGAAATGTTTTTTCTTAATTGCTTCATTGCCCGATACAAATAATTCCTGCGCTCTTTCTTCAACAGATTTTTGTTTTTTAGCCGAAGCAGATAAAAAATCTTTATATGACGAAGACGAATCCGTTGATGGTGTAGCTTGACACCCAACTAATCCAATCGTAAAAAACATAAAGATAAAAATTAAAAAATGTTGCATGAACATACTTTCTCTAAAATATTACAGGACTAATGTCTAATATGCGTTCTTTTCGATCGTAACGCGCCGGATAAAGCCCGCGTAATTGCTCAAGACTTTGTTGAATCAAAGAGTGAGAAGCGGTAGTAGAAGAAGGTGACAAAGTATTAGTTTCTTGCGCAATAACTCTTTCATAGAGCGATATTGCTTTGTCTTCTAATGGCAATGCTTGTTCTTCTAATAAAAAACCATAGGTAATTTGTTCTTCTTCGCTCAGATCAGAAGGGCGAGGACTTTCCATTAAGGCTTTTGCCATGGATTCAAATACCATGGCCTGGCCAAATTCACCACGCATCTTAAGCTCGGGATGCGTAATTACATGTTCAGCGCCTAATGCAATAAAAACTTGATAGGCATTCAATGCATTTTGCATCGTGTCACGTTTTTTTGGTAAGAAAGATTCAAACGGCGCTTTTAAAGGAGTTTGTTGAAAAGCAGCAAGAGAAATATCTGCTTGTGTTTGGGCATAACGAAGCAGCCAATTCTGATGGGTTAAGGGCAGACTCGTGAAATGTTCCGTATATAATTTTAATATGCGTGAACCTTGGGAAGATGATACAGATTTATTTGCAGTTTTTTCTAAATTATCCAGGCGCATTAATGCTTCTAAATGATTTGGGCTTGGACCTTTTTCAACTTTGATATACGAATTAAGCCAGCTGCGAGAGGTATTTAAATCGCTTGCCGTCATATTAGAAACGTCATATACCGTTGGTGCTAATACATTAATCGCTGTCCATAAGGTTTTTTGTGCATTTTCATCTGCTGGGTTTTTGTAACCTTGCCAAATATCAATATAGGCATCGGCGGTTTTTCTGCGCTGTTCTGGATTGGTTTGATCCATTTGTTGTAATGCTTGCGCATATCCTAATCGAGCGGATTCAAATTTCGGTGCATTAGGATATTTTTTAATAAACAACGTCAAAGTATCTGCAGCTTTTTGATAATTACGTTGCTCTAAAGCCAGTAAGCCACTTAAATGTAATGCAGCAGATGTTTGTGGCGCATCAGGTGCTAGTGCGTAAAGACGGTCAGCGTGATTAGAAATATTGCTGCCATTTTTTGTTGCACGATCGCGTTCAATTAATTGCCATAAATTGACAGCAAATTGATTACGCCAAATTTCAATGTCTTTATGCTTTGGAAACTTTTGAATTAAATGTTCGTAATGATACGCCGCATCGGAATAATTACTTTGAGCAGCAGCTGTTTCTGCCAAAATAATAAGTGGTTCCGGTGTTTTTTGTTGTTTAGGATCATTTGCCAATTTATCTGCTAGCAATGTTGCGGTTTGGTATTCACCTGCTTGATACGCAAGTTGGGCACTGGTTTGTTGAATATCAGCACGCCTTGGATGATTAGGGTAAATTTTTAAAACTCGATTAGCGCGTTGTAAAAACTTTTTAGAATCTTCTGCATTTAATTCTTTTGCTTCCGCAGAAGAAATCTTTTGCAATTGCTGAGTATTTTTAACGGATTTAAATAAATTAGTTTGTTCAATCACTAGCGCAAGGTAGGCTGCTTCTGCTGCAAGTGTTTTTGAGTCTTTGGTTGGATGCGTATGGGTAGAATAATAATTCTCTAACCATCCTAATCCAATAATCATATCTTTTGACCATTGCAAATTATTTGGAGTACGGCGTAAATTTTCAATCCAATTTGCAGTAATAAAAGCGGTATCAATATCATCCGGCGCACTTTCTTGCAGACGTTGAATATTTTCCCAACCTTGATTCCATTGTTTACGCCGAATTGCATCGTATGCTAAAGCAGTCCACGATTTCTCTTGAAAGGTATGCCAAGCTTCGCGATGTTGAGAGTCTAAATGATCGAAGGTTCCAGTATTTTGTGAACTAACCCATTCATGCAAAGAGGTTTTTTCATTAGGTAGCACAAACGTTTGTTTCAATGCATTCAACCAAACAATTTGCATGGCACCCAATTGTTCTTTCGAAATATTGGTTTTTGAAACTTCAGCGAGTTCGTTTGGGTTCCAAATATTGTACCATTCGCTTAATAACCATTCTGCCTTAGCAATATCTTGATCTTGTAAAGCAAAACTATGCGCAGCATTTAAAACTTCCCAACCCCAGCGTGGATACTGTTGCCAAATTGGTGGTGTGCTAGGTTGAGTTACGCTTAATAGGGCAAGTATTTTATAAGTGTCTTGTCGCAAACCTTTTAAATCAAAAGTCGTATTTGTGGAAGTATCAGAAGAAGTGGATGAGGCATTTTCAAGCAATGCAATAAATGCATTTTCGCTCTCTTTTAATTTATTTTGTTTTAGCAAACTCCAAGCGCGCATATAACCCGCTTTAATTTTCCAATCTTGACTGGAGTTTGGGTTTTGCAAAATACGTTGATAACCAAGCTCAGCCTGCACATATTTATTTAAGCTGTATGCATCTTCGGCTAAACGAAATTCCACTTCGATTGCATTGGAATGCAATGGGAATTTTTCTTGCAGCGACGCTAATATATCCATAGCACGGGAATGATTGCCTGCTAAATCATGTAATTTAGCAATATCATACATCCAGCGTGGTGTTTCTACGTGGTTCGGATTATCGCGCATCCACTTTTCAAGCTCGGCAAGGTTACTTCTGGCTTTAGGTGAATCAGCATACAAAGTCGTAGCTGAGCCGTCTGTGAGTAACGTCTCGTTTTGTGATATTTTCCAAACCATTAACCGACTTTGAATCCAATCTGCTTGTGCTGCAGTTAAAGTCTCGCGATCAATAATTTCTAACGTTTCGATCGTAGAATTTAAAAGTTCAGTAGTCACAGTTTGGATTAACAACGCGCGGTCCAAATGCATAGCTAGCGCAAGATGTTGTTGATTTAAAATCTGTGTTAATTGAGTTGTGTGCGTTTGATGATAATTCGTAACATCTGCTTGCCAAGCACCTTGCAATTGTGCGTGTAAGCGTTGCGCTTCTGCCTGATTTTTTTCATGTAATTCGCCTGAACCTAAATGATCAAAAATCCATGCGATAAGGCGCTGCATATTTTGATCTTCATTGGATTGAATTTTTGGTTGAAAAGGTTGAATGCCGGCAGCGTCTGCTAAAAATTGCTCGGCAACTACAACATCTGACGCTTGTACACTCGGTAAATTACAGGCATTAATTTTAATAGTAGTTTTACTTTTATTGATGTTCAGACTGTTAGAAATATTGGGCCAAGTTTTAGGATTTGTAATGTTGGTTTTTTGATTGGATTTTAAAGCCGTCGTATGGGCCTGAATATCCTGTTGAGTATTTTGAATGTCGGTTTTTAATTGCGTAATTTTATTATCTAACTCTGTTGCTGAAATATTTTGTTCAATTGATGGAAATACAAAATTTAATTCAGGAGCATTTGTTTCACACGCAGAAGTTGCAACCTTTGGTTTGGGTAAATTTACTTGAAGGCGTTGCAGAAACGCGTCGTATGAATCAATATTTTTTAAATCAGATGGGCTTGATCCAAAATTCTGTAAAAGAAATGCGCGGTATGAATAACCTTGCGCTACTAATTCAGGAGTAAGTGTATCGCTTAATTTAATTAATGCATCTTTTGCTGATGCAGGTTCAGTAGTCTGTCGATTATTTACAGAATTTAAACTAATAATCCAGATCGGTAAATTTGGATCCAAAATATGCGAAGAAGCAGAGCTTGTAATTTGTTGGCTAACACCAGTACCTGCCATCCACAGCGTTAATGCAGTCGGAGTTTTAAAATTTTGACCTGGAATTTCACCAAGCCAGGTTACTCTACCATTAGAATTATTGCTATTTTTATTAATCCCATTTTGATCTGTTGGAATTGAAGTACGAATTAATGGTTTTCTTCCATGTAAAATTCGAATTTCACTTGCTTTTAACCAAGGCGATTCTTCACTTAAAAATACGACTGGAATATTTTCATTCTCAGAACGAGAAATACCATTTGTAGAATTAGCGGAAAGGTTAGAAATCCATTTTAAAATTTCATTTTGCGCAAAATCATGGGCTTGCTGTGGTACAAATTCTAGGGCAGTATTGGTTTCTCTATCTGCAGCATACGAAAACAACGGTAAACCTAAAAAAATAAGCGAAATGACACAACGAAATGTTACGTGTCGTTTTGGAAAATTAGATTGGATAACCGAAGCAAGCGTTTTCAATTCGTTTAAACCTTTATCTTTTTTTGATAATGAAAATATCGATTATTCGATATTCCTAAAGTGATTGAGTTTTCAGATCATTAGAAATCCGGCACATTTACTTCAACAGCTAAACCGATACCGAAGCTTTTATAAAAAGGTTCATCACCTGTCATCGTTTGTGCTGGGCTCGCATCACGTAGTTGTGGATAGGTAGCGTGTGAAACATTAAATATCCATTGATCTGCCCAGGCTAGCAAAGCTGAATCTTGTTGGGTTGGTAAATAAGCAAAGCCCACATCTAATTGACGAATATCGCTGTATGATTTGTCTCGTGTGCTGAAATTAAATTCATCTTCAAACGCTAATATATCTTTGAAAAACTCTGCACCGGACTGAGATAGATACGATGTTCTAAATTGCCAATGATCGTTTAATACGTGCTGGATACCGATTTCACTGCGATCAACATCCCAATTGTCGTACCCATGGCGCGCCCAAATCATGGTAGGATTTTCTGAAATCCAAGGTGAAATGCCAGTCCAACGTACATCTAATACCGTTCCATTACGAGTTTTAGGCAAAGTTTCGGGGCCAATTTCAATGGCAGTACCGGTTCTATTTACGAATCTAACGTAACCATCTGCGCTACGAAGAAAACCTTTTGCTTGATTAGTCTGTACAGTGAAAGCAACTTTTGAGTTTTGATTGAATCGATGAGTAACTATCCAATCAATTTGTTGCAAAGAGCGTGTTCCAGATCCATTTAAACCCACGCCCGTTGAATCCATATTTTGAACGGTATAGTGTGCGCCAAAATCGGTATTTTCATCCCAAGCTTTAGTAATTCCACCCGACAGTGCACTCGAAATTTCAATCGAATTAATACTTAATGCAACTCTACCTTCTAATTGAGAAGATTCACCAATGCGACGCGCTGTTATAATGTCGCCTTGTAAACCTACTAAACCCCCGTTTGTATTCGGATTTAAATCCGGTTCGTCGTTGTGATCTTGATTGATCATAAATGACCAAATAAACGATTGATTTGGTATTTCTTGATTTTGACGTAATCCAGCAAGCGCTTGAAAACGATCGGTTTCTATTTCACTAGCTAACAGAATTTTTTGATCATCCTGTTGCGTATTTAATTCTGGAAATTGAATAACATCAATAAATGGAACAGACCAAAATTTGTTTTGCCAAAAATGATCGGATGGCAAATCAGCAGTGGCAGTAGATGACACTCCGATTAAACAAACACCCATATACCAAACGCACATCAATTTCCCCGGGTGTTGCTTACTCATTCGCCTGCTCACATACCGCTTTTTATAAAAACAAAGTGCGGTATGCTGCGCGGGCTTATTTCGCAAGCGTCTACCGGAAAACCAATTTGCATTTGCTATAAAAAATTGAAAAAAAGAAATCTGCTTTTTATAAAATGTATGTTTTTTTGCAAACATACATTTTTCAAAAACCATAGACAAAATCGAAAACATCATAGCCAGCGCTCAAAATTCAACGTCATATTTTATAAAAATTAATAATAAAAATTTTTAAAATCGTAAAGATACTCCTGCACTTAATTCTATAGATTGAGACATTCCATCCCGTTCTAACCAAGTACTATCGAAAACTAAATAATCCAAGGCGCGTACTTGCAGCACTAATTCTGGGGCAACCCATATAGAAGCTGTAATACCTGCAACTACGCCGGTGAAATCTTCTTCATTGAAACGAATCATGTGCGGGCCAATGTTTAAATCGAAACTGGCGTATAAAGTACGTTCTGGAGAAATATATAACTGAGCTGGTGCAAGATGGTAACGTGCGAGTAAAGAAAGTATTTGGGTTTCAGGTTCAACAATAATGCTTTGTCCAAGAATGCGCTCTGCACTTGAATCATCAACCTCAGTAACCGCAAAATTAGCTGCAGTTGACCATTTTTCTGACCATTGATACTGAGCTTCAGCGCCAAGAAGTAGAGTGGCTTCAAAATCAGCCATATTCCATAAGCCAGTGTAACCACCAATTAATTTTGAACGGTTCTGTGTATCAGGTACTGCAAATGTCTCTGTAGCTGCAGGAGCATTATTTGAATCAACATTGGTATTTTCATTAAATATGGATTCATCAATTACAAACTCTGCATCTTCTTCTGCAAAAGAATTTAGCGAGAATAAAGTACTAAAAATAGAAAAGCTAATGATGGAAAAACGCATTATATTTTTAGTCGTTAAAAAGAACATACAATCACCATTCAGGGAGTGCGATAGGAATTAACCATTCCAATTGAAAAATATCTGCTGCATCGGCTTCATCTAAGTCGCTGGCAATAATGGTGTAACGGTATTTGAAACGCAGCCGCGAATTATTATCAAGGCGCCATTCATATCCACCACCTACGTACCGAAAGTCACTTGCGACACGTGTATCTAAAATAATTTCTTGAGCGTCATCCCATAACAAACCTGCACCTGTCATTAATAACCAGGTATTTTTTTCCGTTGAAGGAAGGCGAAATTCGATACCGACCGATAGCAATGAAACTTCCTCGCCCCAGCCAAAAGTGTTTGAGCTAGCGTCGGCGGTTAACCACAATTGACTATTAATATGATGTGTTAGACCTGCAGAAAAAATGGAGAAGCCTTCGACAATACCAGCTCCGATCACTATGCCATTGCTGATAGTTTTTGGTACGTCGATTTGCAACCAGCGCACAGGCCGACCTTGATCATCAACAAATTCATTTAATTGATCGTTATGAATCCAGCCACGTTGACGCTTGCCATCAACATCCGCTTGTATTTGAAACCAAGATAAGTATTGCCCAATGAAAACTACTTCTTGATCAGGCAACAAGGCCAAATGACTGGGCAAATTTTTATGTGGGCCGATTCTAACGTTAACAAAACTGCCAGCGACTTTTGCCGTACTGATAATTGCTAAATGATCATTGCGGGTACTGAACGTTTCATAGCGATTAGGAACAACAAATTTTGATTTTTGTTCAAGTTCAATCGGTTGAAAACCAAACACGCTGCTAAAACTGGTATTGAAAGGAATAGTGTTGGACGACGTCGTGGACTTTAAATTCTCTTCCCCCCAAGCCATTGGAGCCGACAACACCCAAATCATTAGGGAAAATAAAAAAGCAGCAAGTCTTCGAAAAAATCGAAAGTTCCTAAATGAAGTAAGCAGTGAAGCAAAACTACTTTGCATGAAGAATTTTTATCTATGAAGTAAGACCGGAATGTATAAGACCGGGAGGGTTTAAGGTTTGCGCAGTATGCCACGGTGAAGATTTATGTAAATAGGAACCTGATCACATCAGATATCATCTTGCTTATAAATTAAAGAATATTTTGTAGTGCGTAACAGAGCGGAAGACGTAATTTGAAATTGAAATTTATCATTAAAAATAAACGGCTCTCCAATTTGGGCATCAAATTCAGGCAGCTTAAAATTACTAATGCATTTAAAAGTCCTTAATATTTTTAAGTAATGGCCAGCTTAAAAACTCTAAATGGGAAATACATACTATTTACTTTAAAAGAATGTATTAAGACCAATTTTATTCAGTTGGAGCTTGTCGATCATAATAAAATGGTTGTTCACTTGGAGAATTTTTAAAATCTTCACCAGTAGGAGGGATATAAGTTTCACTTTTAATCTGAATCGACGATTTCATTATTTCTTTTATTTCTAACGTTTCACCAGTGACTTGCTGTGTTTGAAAATTAATGTAGACCTTGGCTGTGGCACATAAGTCGGCATAATGCCAAACGCAGTCTGGATTGTCGTGGCTTTGCACATACACTGGCGTGAACTGTTGTTCACTAAATACGAGTTCTTTACCATTTGGGGCAATTGAAATATCAAAATATCGTGGCCCATTACCGCGATACGCTTCAGATAATTCAATTTTTTTACCTTCAAATTGCACAGAATTATTTATTATATTTTCTAGATATGAGTGCTGCATTAGTGTGTGATCAGTATCATTCATTAAAAATCTTTGCTGAAAAGTATCGAGCCCTTTTGAAATGCTGGCAATGGTAGGGCTATTTAAAGGAATATTGTTTGCTTCTACAAAATCGCATATCCAGCGAATTTGATTCTCAATTTTGTCATGGGCTCTCTTTTGTGGTGGTAAAACAGAATTTAATACATTGCGATATTCTTGAAGGTGTTCAGGAGGGCATCCATAAGGAATTGTGGCGAATGAAAGAGAATCTTTGTTGAAATCGCGAGTTAAATCAGACTTAGTATTTTGATGAATGGTTAAAGGCACAACTATAAATGTATCTCCAATTTTAGCTGGTATTTGGTACGTACAATGTTGCGGAGAATCTAATTTATTTAAATCAGAATCAATGCTAGACGTGTTACTTAATGATTGGATAGTAGTATTGCTTGAAGATTCAGAATTTGAATCATCAACTTTACTAAGATCTGATTGATCATCGTCATGAATGCAGCATGTCAGTAAACTAAAAAAATTTGTTCGAGCTGTACGCATTGATTGTGAAATTCGATGGGTAAATCGACTGCTTTGTTGCTGAATATCTGATTTTGAAAATTGACGAATACGTGAAAAAAAACTTGGGGAAGATGTGGGGGGTTCTTGAGATTGGGGTAATTGCGGATTAACAGGTAATGATACCGAAACCATTTGAGGCTCTCCCAAGTAATAATGTATCCATCAAAATATATTGATAAATAGGAATTCTTTATTATTAAATTTATTTTTAATGGCGCAGGCTATGATAAAAATGATTTCTTCAATAATATTAAATTTATTTTCCAATCATCCTTTTTAAAGTTGGAAGCTTATCTTTCCAATGATGCTTGAATGCGGCAGCAGCATGTAAAAGAGTTAATCCTATTAAGCCGTAAGCAACCCACTTGTGAATATCTCCTGCAACGCTCGATTGTTCTGAAGAAATTTGCAAGCCTGGTATGTGCAGGCCAAGCCACTTAAATGCGCGTCCATCTGATCCAATAATAAGTAAGCCTGAAATCAATATGATCCAAGTGCCAATTAACAAACTACTATGTGCGATTTTTGATACTGATTTTTCCCAGGCATAGTGCACAATCGGATTCGGTCTGCCCTGTATAAAACTTAAAGTCAAACGCGCTGTCATAAAAGCCAATAACCAAATGCCAAACCATTTATGCCATTCAGGGAGGGTATGATACAACGGCTGATAATAGGTGAGCGTCACCATATAAAAACCCGAAGCAAACAATCCAATAATTAGTAAAGCGCAAACCCAATGAAAAATAATGCTGAACCAACCGTATGTTGATGTTGTGTTCATCCAATGCATAGTAGTTTCCTTGCGTTTCATGAGATGCAGACCAGAATACATCAAACTTCATAACAACCAATACTAAAACCAACAGGAGCAATACCAATGAAAGTGATTTCAATCGCCACATTAACCGCAGTGGCTGCCTTAATGTCGCCAATGGTTCAAGCAGAACCTGAAACCTATGTATTAGATACCAAAGGCAGTCATGCTTTTATTCAATTTAAAATTCAGCATTTAGGGTATTCATGGTTGTTAGGGCAATTTAATGAGTTTGATGGTCAGTTTATTTTAGATGAAGATAAAATTGAAAATTCGAGCGTGCAAGTAGATATTAAAACCACCAGTGTTGATTCAAATCATGCGGAGCGCGATAAACATTTACGCGGTGAAGATTTCTTAAATACTGAAAAGTTTCCAACTGCAAAATTTGTAAGCTCTCGCGTTGAAAAAATAGATTCTAAAAAGGGTAAAATTCACGGTAACTTAACGTTGAACGGAGTTACGAAACCTGTAGTGCTTGAAACCAATTATATCGGTGGCGGTAAAGATCCTTGGGGCGCTTACCGTCAAGGGTTTGAGGCAACAACACAGTTTAAACTGAAAGATTACAATATTGATTACGATTTGGGTCCTGCATCACAAATAGTTCGAATTTATATTTCAGCGGAAGGTATTCGTCAGAAACAATAAAAATTATTCGGGTTGCACGTTGCAAATGCGCGTGCAACTTTTTGATTTAATGTATCCATTTAATGTAAATTATTTTTAAACTCAAATTATCCAGGCACTTGATATTCTAGAGCCAATAAAAAATCGGTTAATCTGATCAAAGGTAAGCCTATTAATCCAGCTGGGTCTTGGCCATAAATTCCTGCTATTAATCCAATGCCTAAACCTTCTGATTTAATCGCCCCCGCACAATCATAGGGTTTTTCCAGCTGCAAATAATGTTCAATTGTCGCTTCAGATAAGGTGCGCATAATAACGTCTGTCACGATCACATCTATTTGACGATACGGTGATTTTTTACTAAGAACACATAAGCTTGTATAAACCCGTAATACACGACCTGAACACGTTAGTAGTTGTTGTTTAGCAATTTCATGCGAGCCGGGTTTACCCAGTATGTGATGATCTAAAGCAATTGCTTGATCCGAACCAATCACCACCCATTCTTGTTCGCAATTTTTTAAATTTAATTTTTCCGCAATAAATTGTGCTTTTTTTTCTGCTAAGCGTTCAACTAGGGAAAGAACAGTTTCTGCAGCATGCGGTGATTCATCACATTCAGAAGCAATTTGTTCAAATGGGTAGTTCAGTTTTTGCAGTTGTTCGGCACGATATTTGGATTGAGAAGCAAGAATAATTCGCGGTTCAGTCAACATAGATTTTTCCAACAAAGGTCTTTTAAGGATTCCCATTCACTCTAAGTCACGGCATTATTGCGTTCATATAATATGGGGGGTTTCGCATTCATGAGCACGGTGATTAACTTAGTTGAATATGCCGCACAGCGTAAACGGATTAAGTATGTGTTAGATGTAAGCAATTTATCACGTTTTATGGCAGCTATTGAAAATGCTGAAAGCTTTATTGAAGTTGATTTGCAATTTGCTGCCGGAGAATCGGGCGAACCAAGTGTGCAAGGCATTATTCATGGGTATTGTTTACTTAAATGCCAACGCTGTTTAGAAGTTTTTCGTTTTATCTTTACCGCAAACATTTCGTTAATTCGTTATAAATCTGAGTTTCAAGATCCACCCATAGGTGATGAAGAGCTGGATCCTTTTGTAGCCGTAGAAGATGAAGTAGAACTTGAAGCGATTTTAGAAGATGAACTTTTGTTAGCTTTACCGGATTTTCCAAAGCACGACGACAATACATGCACCTTTATTGATAAAAAAGAACTTACACCAGCAGCTAAGCAATCTTCTACTGTAAGAGTGTCTTCAATAACCACTCCAGATGTCTCTAAGCCAACATCTTATGAACCTGGTTCTAATCCTAAATCAAAGAACAAAAACTCATTGAACAAACATAAAGCGTTTGAGGAAACTCGAAAGTCGCTAGTTGGATTAAGTATTTTGCTGGACAGTAAAAAATCAAATGATAAAGGACAGTAATTTTTGGCACTTAAGTATTTTTAGATGAGTCATTAAGTTTAATTGTATTTAAGACCCATTATTTGATTTGTGAGCAAATAACGGGTTGAATTTAAAATAAAAGACATTCTAATTTGGTAAAATAGGTTGACTGTTTGCGTATTCTCTCATATCCAAGAATTTACCAATCCCTGCTCCAATTGCACCACCTAACACGGAAATTCCAATCCACTTAAATATCTCATTAGTACCTTCAAGTGCTTGAGGTTGTCTGCTTAATGACATTATGATCAATGTTGACATAAGAGTGAAGCATCCCACTAAAACAGTTCCTTGCTTAGCATTGTTGTTAGAAGAATTTTTAATTTGATTAAGTATTGATGGTCGATTGTTTGCCTGTGCTACAGGTAATGGTTGTGCTGCAACGAGATGCATTGCAGGGGCTACATTTTGCATAATCAATTCCAATTTGCATAATCAATTCCAATAATAAAAAGCGAATACTCGTCTGCTTAAATTCAAGCCCGGACGTGTTATTCCAGACTTTTCATAAGGTTCAACACATGCAGACATTAAATCAGGGTGGCATACTGACTCCTTTGGTTGTGATATGTCAATTGTTCTTGTAAGCGAGATCAAATTAAAGATCCTGACTTTATTTAATTGCGGCTTAAACCTATAAATTTCATCTCTAAATCTCATTCAAAGCAATTACAGACTTTCGCGACTCTGTGTCATCCAGTACAATGCCGACCAATTTGATGACTCATCAATCCATTAGATTGACTTGCGCCCTGTATTCTACAAAGCAATGTTAAGAGTCATATTTGTTGTCACGGAGAAAAATCATGGCTGTTCAACAGGATAAAAAGTCCCGCTCAAGACGCGATATGCGACGTTCGCATGACTCATTGACGGGACCAACTCTTTCAGTAGATGAAACTACTGGTGAATATCATCGTCGTCATCACATTTCTGCAAAAGGCTTTTACCGTGGTAAAGACGTTTTACAAAAAAGCGTGAAAGAAGAAGCTAGTGACGAGCAAGAACACGATCATGGTCTTGACGATCCAAATCATCGCTATTGATCCCTATGATACAAGCCACCCCAGAACAAACTCAGGGCATTAATGCCTTGGCTTTCGTTTTTCCAGGGCAAGGTTCGCAAGAACCCGGCATGCTTAAGGATCTGTTTTCACAGTTTTCCAGCGTGCGTGATGTATTTGAACAAGCCTCGGATATTCTTGGTTGGAATGTTTGGGATTTGGCGCATTTGGGAACTGCTGAAGAAATGGCAGATACTCGAAAAACCCAACCATTAATGTTGGTTGCCGATATCGCGGTTTGGTCGGCTTGGTGTCAACATACTCAACAGCGTCCAACTTGGGTTGCAGGTCACAGCCTTGGGGAATACGCCGCTTTAGTTGCATCCCATGCGATTACTTTTTCAGATGCACTTCGTGCTGTGGAAGTACGTGCAAATGCAATGCACGATGTGAGTGTTCATCAACCAGGTGGTATGCTTGCGGTTTTAGGTTTGACCTTCGAACATGTTGCTGCTGTGTGCACGCAAATTCAAGATTCAAATGTTTTAAATGGTGATTCCGGAATTTGGCCAGCCAATATTAATGGTCATAAACAGATCGTAGTTGGCGGTGATATTCAATCGCTTGAAAAAGCAACTCCACTTTTTATTTCAGCTGGCGCGTTAAAAGTTGTAAATGTAAAAATGAGCGTACCTTCTCATTGTCCACTAATGCAGCCTGTCGCACAAAAGTTAAAGCCTGTACTAGAATCGATTTCTATTAAAACACCACAGATAAATATCATTGCAAATTTAACGGGTAAACCTGTGAAAACAGCTGATGAAATTCGTCATGCTCTGACAGAACAAATTACGCAGCCAGTACAATGGGTACAAACAATTGAAACATTGCAAGCAAATGCTATTACGCAGTGTGCCGAATGTGGACCAGGGAAAGTTTTACAAGGTTTAGGTCGGCGCATCGAAAAAAATATTACGCATTTTGGATTGGATTCTTCAATCTTTTTGCAAGAAGGTATTGAACTGGTTCAGCACAATGTAGTGTCAACCTGTTAATTTAGATAAAATGAAATTTCTAATTTAGCGGGTTAAATCTTAATAATTTCCTAAATGAATACTCACGGATGAAATCATTGGAAACTCCAGAAAAAACTCCAAAAAAAATTGCTTTTATCACCGGCGCAAGCCGCGGGATTGGTTTAGCAATTGCCAAATTACTCGCTGAAAAAAATCATTTTGTGATTGCAACTGCAACAACTGAAGACGGTGCTAATAATTTAACGGCTGTACTTTCATCAACCCCTGGTAGTGGAATAGGAGTTGTATTAGATTTAGCCGAACCCAAGGCAGAAGAAATTATTCAATCTATTGCGAAAAATCATGGCCGGCCCGATATTTTAGTGCACAATGCCGGCGTAGTTTCTGATCAATTGATGATGATGATGCCAACCCAAGAGTGGCGTCGTGTTTTAAATGTTAATCTTGATAGCTTCCATTTATTAGTGCGTCATCTAACTCGCGGAATGCTAAGGCAACGTTGGGGAAGAGTGATTGCGGTTTCATCGGTTGTTGCGCGCGCTGGTAATCCTGGTCAAACCAATTATGCCGCGTCTAAAGCTGGACTTGAAGCGTCAGTGCGTTCTTTAGCTTCCGAGATTTCTGTTAAGGGAATTACTGTAAATTCTGTAGCTCCCGGATTTATTGATACCGATATGACAAGAAAATTACCCGATGCTTTAAAGCAACAACTTTTAAGTAATACACCTGCAGGACGTTTTGGAAGTCCAGAAGAAATTGCGCAAGTCGTTGCGTTTTTAGCGTCCGATGCAGCAAGTTATATTACCGGCGCAACCATCCCCGTAAACGGTGGTTTATATATGATGTAACATCAGAAAATTTTTAAAGAATGATTTATTAAAAACTGTTAAGAGGAATGGTGGTATTTATGAACAACGTGAGTGAGCGAGTTAAGAAAGTGGTAGCGGAACAGCTTGGAGTGAAGCTTGAAGAAATTACCAACGATGCATCTTTTGTTGATGATTTAGGCGCAGACTCGTTAGATACCGTTGAATTAGTAATGGGCCTTGAAGAAGAATTTGAAATTGAAATTCTTGACGAAGACGCTGAACGAATTACTAAAGTACAAGAAGCAGTAGATTACATCACTGAAGCTTTAGCAAAAGCATAAAACAAAGCGCATTAGCATTTGATTGAATTCATATAACTAAATGTATGAATTGAGATGCGTCCTTAGTTTTACTTATGGAGAAAGCGCTTGATTGGCAGACGTGTGGTTGTCACTGGAATCGGTTTAGTCACTCCACTGGGTCTAACAGTTGCAGACAATTGGTCAGCAGTTGTTGAAGGTCGGAGTGGAATACGTACTATTCCAGAATTTATTGAAGCTGGCCTTAACACGACTTTTGCAGGACGTATTCAGGGATTAGATCCAGAACAATATATTGATAAGCAATCTCAACGTAGGCTTGATCCATTTGTATTGTACGGCTGGGTTGCTGCGCAGGCGGCATTTCAAGATGCTGGACTAACCGATTTTATCTTTGATCCAGCACGTATTGGCGTTGCAATGGGGTCGGGAATTGGCGGTGTACACCACATAGTCCAACAACATCATAATTTAATGTCAGGTGGACCAAGAAAAGTTTCACCTTTTTTTGTTCCTGGTAGCATCGTTAATATGGTTGCAGGATTTGTTTCACTGCAACTTAATCTGCAAGGTCCAAATATTGCACTCGCAACCGCATGTGCAACCGGTAATCACAATATTGCCGTTGCTGCTCAGCTGGTAGCTACTGGGGCAACAGACGTTATGGTTGCTGGCAGCGCTGAATATGCGAGTACGACTTTAGCCATGGCAGGATTTGGTAATGCTAAAGCATTGTCGACACGCAATGATTCA
>JAZKFP010000196.1:0-7190 GCA_040386355.1 Pseudomonadota bacterium
GATATTTTAGAAAATGAAGTAAGCTTTGCGATTGTAAAATCGGTTAATGAAGTTGCCCATCTTTTATCTTTAAAAGTTGTTGCTGAAGGTGTTGAGTTTCAACATCAGATGACAGAACTTACAAGCATTGGAGTAGACGCGGTACAAGGTTTTCATATTCAACGCCCTATTCCGTTTGAAGAATTCGTTGCTGATGTTGTTGCGCTAACTACCTAAATCTTTATTTAAGAATTAAACCTAGAAATTTTTTCAAAATTTTAGTTAAGGATTCCCTATTATTCGCTAGATAACTACACTCTAAAAGTGTTTTACGCGTTTTAGTAGGTTTATTCATGATGTGGCAACTTCCTTCCAAGTTAACTCTTTCACGTATATCGCTCCCCACAGCTTTTATATCAGTTATTTTAATTTGGTCGACAACTCCTCTTGCTATTAAATGGAGTGTGGCTGAAGTGAGTGTTTCTTTTGCACTGTTTTTGCGAATGGCAATTGGCACGGTACTGTGCTGGATGTTACTAAAATTTTTACGACAAACATTTCCATTTCATCGTAAAGCTATTCAAACCTATTGTGTAGGAGCTTGTTCACTATTTGGGGCCATGATACTTACCTACTGGGCAGCTCAATATGTAAATTCCGGTTTAATTTCTGTTTTGTACGGTCTATCACCGTTAATAACAAGTTTTGCTGCAGCGTATTTCCTTCAAGAAAAATCTTTAACGAGTGCAAAAATTTTCGGAATGATCTGTGGATTTTTAGGTCTTATTTTTATTTTTCAATCAAGTCTGCACTGGAATTCCAATGTAATGCTTGGTTGTATTACATTGTTTTTAGCAGTGGTGATTCAATCATTTGGACTTGTTTTATTGAAAAAAATCGGTGATACCAGCTCTCCAGTTGCAATTAATTTAGGGATCTTAGCTTTTTCACTGCCTCTATTTTTTTTGGCGTGGTTTCTTACAGATAGATCTCTTCCAACATCTTTATGGAACCGAGCAGGTATTTCTATATTTTACTTAAGCTTTTTTGGTTCAGTTCTAGGTTTTGTTCTGTATTATTTTATGATCAAAAATCTTAAGACTGGAACTATTTCATTAATTTATCTGATGACACCTGTGATTGCTTTACTGTTGGGTAAACATCTTAACGATGAATCTATTTTACTTTATACATGGATTGGCACTGCATGCATTTTATTGGGTTTAACGGCGCATCAATCCCATCATCTGAAAAATTTAGTAAAAAGCATTAGGGCTCGGTAAATTTTCTACATTTTTTAAATTTTTATCAATTTATTTTTCATCTTTGAAAAAAGGATTTAATAGCTTACCTTGAACAACCGCCATAACTCTATTTGGTAATACTTTTGTTCCTACACCAATTAATTTACTTTTTAAAGAACCTGCAATAACATTTGCTTTTCCACTCATTAGAGCATTGAAACCATCTTCTGCTACCTGCGCAGGATCATCCTTAGGAAATTTACCGTTTAAAGAATTTTGGAGCTCAGCTTTATCGAAAAATTCAGTGTCTGTTGCTCCTGGCTGAAATGAAGTAACAGTGATTTCGGTATTCTTTAATTCATATCGAATGGCTCCAGCAAAAGAATGTACAAAAGCTTTGGACGCTGAATAAATCGCAAAATAAGGGCCTGGACTTTCAGATAATATAGATGAAGTAAATAAGATTCTTCCATAGCCTTGTTGTAAAAATATTGGTAATAATATTTTAGTTAGATACGTTAATGAAATTACGTTCAATTGAATACAACACAATTCTTGCTGCCAATCAGTATGAACAAATTCTCCAGAAATTCCTAAGCCTGCATTGAGCACTAAGCTATTAATAGGCTGATTCATTTTTAAAATCTTTTCTTTAACTTTTTCTACATTATTCATATCAGTCAAATCTAACTTCAAAGTTTCAACTTGAGCCCCTAGATTGCGTAATGTTTCTGCTGCAAGTTCAATTTCATTAGTATCTGAAATAATAAGAAGATTAAAATTATTCTTGGCAAACAGTTTTGCCAACTCAAGTCCGATACCTTGCGATGCGCCAGTGATAACTGCCAATGGAGAAGAAGATGAATTATGATTTTTCATACGAGTACCTATTTCCCAATTATTAAAAACATCATTAAATAATTATTTTTTATAATAAAAGCCAGTACTATTGTAAAAAGGTTCGTATGACTAATATGATTTGTGCTATTTTTAGGTTCTGTTGGCTTTACCGCCTTCAAAATCACTATTGAATGAATTTATGACCCATGCGTTTTTTGCCATTTTTATAGGGAGAAATTAATGAAAGCAATTTTCTTAGTATTACTTAGTGCATTTTTGATTTCTTGTACTTGGGTAAAACCTACTGAGGAAAGTAGGCAAGTTTCGGTAGTTAAAGAATTTAACGTGAAAGATTGCAAGCGCTTAGGTTCAACCACTTCAATCGTTACTGATCGTCTGGGATCTCTTGAACGTTCTCCAGAAAAAGTAAATACTGAGCTTGCAACGCTTGCAAAAAATGAAGCAGCAAAAATGGGCGGAGATTCAGTTGTTCCAAACGGACCAACAAGTAATGGATCTAGAAAATTCGATATTTATAAATGTTCACAGTGATATATACCCGTAGCGAATGAAAATTAGGTTAAGTGTAGCGGTGAAGCATGAAGATTTTTTTTTGATCGCGCGACGCTTTGACGCGTCCGAGCAAGTAGCAAAGCGCACTCTTGTTATTTAAGAGCGAATTGAAAAAAAATCTTCATGTTTAACCATTCCATTTGTCCGGCCACTGCCTTTAGTCGCGGCGCGCGAAGCGCCCTAAAACTCAATTGTTATGGGTACATATGTCTTTAGAAGTTGACTTAGCAAATTCCTTTAATCAACTCGTTCCTCATATCATTGCCTTAACGATTGCTTACGCGCTTGCCTTTCCAATTGGTTGGAATCGCGAGCGTGAAGAACGTTCTGCAGGAATGAGGACTTTTCCATTGGTTGCATTAGCAAGTTGTGGTTTTGTCCAAGCGACTGAAAATCTGGTTGGTGATTCTCCTGAAGCAATTGCTCGTATTGTGGAAGGAATTATCACGGGTGTTGGATTTATTGGCGGCGGCGCTATCTTGAAAAATGGTGATAAGGTTCAAGGTACTGCTACAGCGGCGTGTTTATGGGCAACTGGCGCTATTGGTGCTGCTGTTGGATTAGGAAGTTATGACGTTGCTTTTAGTATTTCTCTTTTTACTATCATAACGTTACGTTTTTTAATGCCTTTTAAAAAAGTAATTTAGAGTGAATTTTTTACTTTCCAATACAAAATTCGGAAAATATTTTTCCCAACAATTCATCGCTGGTGAATTCTCCTGTTATTTCCCCCAATGCTCGATGTGCTTGATTTAAATCTTCAGCTAACAATTCCAATAAACCATAATTATCGTAGTAATGATAGCCTTTTTCAAAAATTCTTACTGTCTTAGTTAAAGCATCTAAATGTCGTCGTCTTGCAGTAAAAGTACTCGTTTCATCTACGACCTGAAACATATTATGAATAGCATTTTCAATACAATCTAAACCAATTTTTTTTTGCGCTGAAATATATATTATCGGCACATCTGCTGATTTTTTTTGATTTTCAAACTCAGGTAGCAAATCAATTTTATTACCTATTACAAGAAGCTTGTCTTTATTAATTTTTGGATATTTCTTTAACCATATGTTGATAGTCACGGGCATATCATGGGTAGTATTGATATCGAGTACTAAAAAAATACAATCGGCTTGCTCAATCAATTGAGTTGCACGCCGAATGCCTTCTTGTTCTATTTCATTATCCGATTCACGAATACCCGCAGTATCGACTAAACGAATTGGAAATCCTGCTATGTTTATTGATTCAGTTAATACATCGCGCGTTGTTCCTGGATGATGCGTAACAATCGCTCGGTCTTCTTGCATCAATGCATTAAATAAACTGGATTTACCAACATTTGGTTCACCCAAAATTAAAATATGTAAACCTTCATTTAATACTTTGCCATGTTGCGCGTTTTTTAGAACATCCTGTAACTGTACAATTATATTTTGGCTTTGTTGCTGAATTTGGTTTTTATCTAATACCGAAATTTCTTCTTCTGGAAAATCCAGTGCTGCTTCAACAAATACTCTTAGGTTAATTAGAGCATTCAAGATAGTTTGAATTTTTGTTGAAAATACACCTTGTAAAGATCGTAATGCAGATTGCGCAGCATTTAAATTAGAACTGCTAATAAGATCCGCTACCGCTTCTGCTTGAGCTAAATCAATTTTGCCGTTTAAAAATGCTCGTTCTGAAAATTCTCCAGGACGTGCTAAGCGGATATTTAGTTGTACCAGAGTTTGCAGAAGTTGATCTAAAACAACCGGAGATCCATGACAATGAAATTCAACAATATCTTCGCCAGTAAAAGACTTTGGAGATTGAAAATACATTACGAGTGCTTGATCAATGACGTTTCCTTGATCATCTCGCAGTGTAGCAAGACGTGAACTGTTGGAATGTAAATTTGAAATTGAAGTAACGCGTTGCAATGAGGTCAATGCAAGGAGTCCTGAAACGCGGACTATTCCTACCCCTCCTTTACCTGGAGGGGTACAAATTGCTGCGATGGTATCTTTATTCATAAATACTGTTATTCACACATGCCGTTATTCACAATACCGTTAGGCATAACGACGCGTAATCATCCACTGCTGCGTTATAGAGATAATGTTACTGGTAACCCAATACAACACCAGACCGGCTGGAAAGAATAAAAATAAAAACGTTAATGCAATAGGAAATATTTTCATTATTTTTGCTTGCAACGGATCAGGTGGTTGAGGATTTAAATGTTGTTGAATCCACATAGTTATGCCCATCAATATTGGCAACACAAAATAAGGGTCCATTACAGAAAGATCCTGAATCCATCCCATGAACGGTGCTTGCCTTAACTGAACACTTTCCATTAAAGCCCAATACAATGCTAAAAAAATGGGCATTTGAATAAGAACAGGTAAACAACCGCCTAATGGATTTATTTTTTCTTCTTTATAAAGCTTCATAAACTCTTGTGAAAGCTTTTGTTTATCATCGCCGTGTCGCTCTTTCAACAGCGCAAGCTTAGGTTGTAGTTTACGCATTTGGGCCATGGATTTATAGCTTTTTGCAGATAAAGGCCAGAGACAAGCCCGTACAAAAAGCGTTAGTAAAACAATCGACCAGCCCCAGTTTTTTACCCATTTATGTATAAAATCCAGTACAAAAATAAGTGCATCAGATATGAAAAACAAAAATCCATAATCCACTGTTAAATGTAAACCGGGCGCTAATTCTTTCAACCAATCTTGAATTTTTGGACCAACATATAATTTTGCTGAATACGTTTGGGTGCTCTTTGCTTCAGTGGTAATGGTAGGGCTAACTATTTCCATCACATAGTTTGGACCAGTATTAGCGGTTCCTGGCTCTTCAAAAGCACGGTATTGATGAGTAAGTTGCGCAGGTGGAATCCAGGCTGTTAAGAAATAGTGCTGCAACATTGCAACCCATCCACCTTGCATAGTTTGATTTAACGCCGGTGTATTTTGTTCAAAAGCAGAACTCATGTCATCAAAGTCAATTTTCTTAAATTTTTCTTCAGGGTCAACATAAGCGCCCCCAAGATAAGTGCTCATTCCAAAAGACATTTGATTCGAAGACGGATCGGTAAATCCAGATCTTCTTAAACGATTAAACGGTATTCCCATCCATGACTGATCGGTAGGGTTGGTAATTTTATATTCAACCGATATGTCATAACCCTTGCGAGGAAAATGGTAGATTTTTTCGAACTGTATGCCTTTAGCATTTGTATAAATCAAAGGTACTGATAAAACTTTTTGGTTTTTATCTTCAAATGTAAAAGAGGTTTTTGAAAAAGAATATGTTGGTCGACTATTACGTGAGCCAGAATCTAAATCAGAGCCAGTTTTTCCAACAATACCGCTTTCTGCAAAGTACAGTCCATCGACTTGATCAGGAGCAGGTTTTCTTAAAACTTTGAAAGGAATGTCCTGAGCACTTAGAGATACTGGATATTCTTTTAAACCAACTGAAACCAAATCTCCGCCTAATGGACGAATCTGCGCTGTAAAAACATCCGTTTCTACAGTAATAAGATTTTCAGAGCTTACAGACGCGTTAAGTTGCGCTTGAGAAGGTGCATTTTCAAAAGCTGGAAGTGATGAGGAAGATGTTGAGGTTTCCTTGGGATTGTCTGTAGTATCGTTTGTTACTTGGACAGTGGAATTATCATCCACAGGTTTTACATTTTCATCTTGAACCTTCGGAAAATCACCAATTGAAGAAGATTGGGTTTGAGCAAGCTGCAAACTTAAATCTTTAATAGTCTGACTTTCGGTTTGCCATTCATGTATCAGAATCCAGACAACCGTCGCGATTGCCAGTATTAACAGGTTACGCAACCAATTCACTTACTAATCCTTTATGACTTTTTGAAAACTTAAATTATACGACGGAATAATGAAGAAACCTCTGTGTCAATTTCTTGAGATAATTGATCTTTTGTAAGAGGACGACGCACTAAAACAACAAAGTCGTAAGCAGGTAAATGTGTAAATTTTTCTTGAAAATTTTGACGTAGCATTCTTTTTAAACGATTTCGATCCACTGCGCGTTTAACACGTTTTTTTGCAATCACCATTCCTAATCGAGGATGTGATTGAATATTTTCACATCCAATAATCATTAGTGAGGTCGATATCCAACGACGGGTTTGATTTTGAAAAACAGTATCAAAATCGTTCCGACACCTTAACTTGACCGATGGGCTAAATTTCATAGCAACTCAAAATTACTTCCCATCGTTGTTCAACCCCTAAGCATTTCTAAAAATTAAGGGCGGTATTTTTATAAATTAAGAGCAATATTTTAAGAAAAATTTGGAACCGAAAATTCTAAACACAGAGTCTTTTTCTACCCTTAGCTCGACGTCTAGCTAGTACTTCTCTTCCATTTTTAGTAGCCATCCTAGCCCGAAAGCCATGAGTACGTTTTCTTTTTAAATTTGTGTTTTGAAATGTTCTTTTCACGAAGATATCCTCAAAATATGGCATTTAGCCATGTTATCGCTAGCAAATTCATCCACAGGATACACAATTTGAATCTTGGCTTCCTGA
>JAZKFP010000197.1:0-3749 GCA_040386355.1 Pseudomonadota bacterium
TGCGCAAAGATACAGAATTCGGATTTGACAATTGATAATTGGGCATTAATTTCTGACGGACAAATTAAACAAGTGAATTATCCAAATAATCCTTACATTTAAAATCATAAAAAAAACATATAATTTACTTAAAAACAAGTAGTTAAACGATTATTAAAATCCGTTAATCGAAAAAAAATTGTTGTGATTTCATTTATTCCTAAATTTAAGTATAGGATAATGAAAATCGTAAAATTATGGCTTCACTAAATCCAAATACAGCAATTTTAGGTATCAAAAACGCTAAACATTTGTTGCGTAGAGCAACTTTTGTTTACACCAAGGCCTTGATAGACCAATATTCAAAACTAACTCCTACTCAAGCGCTGGATTTATTATTGATTGATAATCCACTTAATTTGAACTTACCTTATGATCCTTTGCCGACCACTGCGCCCGATGGTTTCTGGACTGAATCTACAAATTTAGCCACCTCATTTGCTAATCAAGATGGCAAAGCAATAATTGTAACCGGCTGGTGGTGGTATAATGCTCTAAATAGTCCGACGTTAAAATTCAAACTTTCTCATTTTCTTTCCACCCGTTTTACAGTAATAAAAAACACAGATGTATTTGGATCTCCAACTGAATTTTATGATTACATCCGTTTGCTTTTATTTTATTCCTATGGAAATTATAAAATGTTAGCAAAAAAGATGACACTCAATAATTCGATGCTTTGTTTTTTGAATAATACTTCTAATGTAAAAAGTTCTCCAAATGAAAATTATGCACGCGAATTTTTAGAATTATTTACTATTGGAAAAGGAGTCCAAATTGAACCAGGAAATTACACAAATTACACCGAATCAGATATTGTGCAAACTGCAAGAGTATTAACTGGCTTTAAAAGAAAATATGAGCGATCTATAATTGATCCTGAAACTGGAATCCCAAAAGGATATAATCAATTTTCAGATCACAACACAAGCTCTAAGACATTTAGCGGCGCTTTTAATAATAAAATAATTGCATCTGCAATCGATGCAGCCTCGATGGATACTGAATTAAATAATTACATTGAAATGGTTTTTGACCAACCAGCTACAGCTAAAAATATTTGTAGAAAAATATATACTTATTTCGTAAAAAGCAACATTTCAGCAGAAGCAGAAAACGACATAATAAATCCATTAGCGCAGGACCTTTATGACAATGGTTATGAAATTGTTCCTATAATTCGAAAATTATTAGAAAGCCAACATTTCTACGATTTAGATGACAGTAATGCAACCGACGAAACTATTGGAGGAATAATAAAATCTCCACTTCAACAATTATCAGAAATATGCACTTATTTACAAGCTACCATCCCTAATCCCTCTTCAAATCCAATGGACTTTTACAATACTTTTTGGTGGAATTTCATTAATAATACCTTTTTTGTACGTTCAAATATGATTCTATTTGAACCTGAAAACGTCGCTGGACATGCTGCATACTATCAATCTCCAAAATTTGATAAAACTTGGATTTCATCTTCAACTTTGATTGCAAAATATAGGCTCGGAGAATCACTGCTTGATGGAATTAACAGAATCAATGGCAATAGTAACATAATAACTAAAATATACATATCGGCTGTAATAAGAAACGCTGGCATTGTATCAAATCCTTCCGACCCGTTTGTATTAACTTCTGAATTATGCAACTCTCTTTTTGCAAAGGAAACTGACACAGATCGTATTAACTATTTTATGAATTCTTTTCTTCTACAAGGCATGGCTAGTTATTATTGGACAGATGCTTGGAACAACTTTATTAATACCAACATTAACAATGTGGTTGAATCTCGACTAAAGCTACTATTGACCAAAATATTAAGATCCCCGGAATCTCAAATGTTTTAATTTTTTATTTCAAAATTTTATTTATCGACAAAGATATTAAGAGACCCCAAATCTCGGATGTTTTAGTATTATTTCAATGATTAATAACAAAACAACAAATATCATGAGAAGAAGAAATTTTATTAAATTGACTTCAACAGCTAGCGCACTTTCATTATTGCCTACAGAAGTTTTTGCACTTTTCAAATCTGCAGGTATGACGACTTGTCCTGATTCCAACTCAAAAAAAATAGTATTGATTCAATTGGCAGGTGCTAATGATGGATTAAACACTATTGTACCCTTCAATCAATATGACACTTATGCGACGTTACGCCCAAACATAAAGTTGAATAACGTTGGCTCTTCAAATGGTATGATTAATCTGGATTCAACTTTGGCATTAACAAACCAAGTGGGATTACATCCTTCTTTAATTGGATTTAAAAACTTATATGACAAGGGATTTATGAGAATCATTCAAGGCGTTGGCTACCCTTCTCAAGATAAATCCCATTTTAAATCCACTGATTTGTGGCTAACAGGAGGTGATGGTACATTGGCAAATAATTACTTTGACAGTGGATGGATTGGACGTTTTTTAGAGAATTATTATACTGGCTTTTTAAATTCAAACTTTCCTTTAGGTATTCAATTAGGGAGTAGTGACAATTCATTAGGTTTCCATGGAGTTATCGAACATGGAATGTCTCTAAATATAAGTGGTCAGGATTTATCAGGATTTTATTCTGTCATAAATGGTTTAGGAGGAACTCCTCCAACAAATATTCCTGATTCAGAATACGGAGACTTAATCCAATATATAATTAACAATGATGCTTCTACTAATTCTTATGCCCAAACCATTACTAATTCATTTAATTCAGGCTCTAATTCTTTAACCTATCCCAATACGAGTTTATCCAATCAGTTAAAAACAGTAGCTCGTTTTATTTCAGGAGGACTTCAAACCAAAGTGTATTTAGTTAAAGTAGGTGGATTTGACACTCACGATAAGCAAGTAGCAGCTAATAATACAACACATTTGGGTAATCATGCAACTCTTTTAACTCAAATATCAGAAGCGATCAACTCTTTCATTACGGATTTGAATAATCAGAACATGGGTAATGATGTTGTAGCGGTAACTTTTTCAGAATTTGGAAGAAAAGCGGGAGAAAATGCAAGTTTAGGAACGGACCATGGTGAAATTGCTCCAATGTTTGTTTTTGGAAATGCTATAAACCCAGGAATATCAGGAACTAATATTAATTTATCAGAAGCAGTTTCGACAAATAATTATCAAGTAAGAACAGTTCAGCATGATTACAGGAGAGTTTTTAGTACCATACTTCAAGATTGGTTTGGAACAAGTAACAAAACATTAGACCTGACTTTTTACAATCACACCACTAATACCGGATTTTCAAACAACAAAATAGCAGATTTAATAAAAGCTCAAAACGTAATTAACTCAACCTGCTACAATGACAATTTACTATCCACTAATGAATACCAAAATATTTATGAAGTTATTGTTTATCCAAATCCAGTTTCAGAACTCATAACAATTAGTTCTCCTAACAACAATGATGTCCATGCGGTTTCTATTTACTCAATCGATGGGAAATTTATTGGAAAATACAAAAACCCTTTAGTAAATGGTCAGTTTTCTATAAACATTGAAAATTTATCAGTGGGATTCTATAATTTGAAAATCGAAACCAAGAATGGTGTTTTCTCAAAAAAAATAATTGTAAGAAGGTAAGCAACTTTAATATTGAATTATCCTAAAAACTATTTTACAACTCGTATTTTTTAATTATTAATCATTATAAAGTATCTTTGCATAAACATACAACTACACAATGAATTATTTTT
>JAZKFP010000198.1:0-1748 GCA_040386355.1 Pseudomonadota bacterium
TATGCAAGCGCAAGAATTTGATGTTAATACCGTAAAAATGGTGGATATGCTGAAAGCAGGTGTTCACTTTGGTCACCAAACCCGTCATTGGGATCCAAAAATGGAACAGTACATTTTTGGTCAACGCAGCAGCATTCATATTATCAATCTTGAGCACACCCTACGAATGTTTCGTTCGGCACTCAAATTCATTAATAAAACCACTGAACAACAAGGTAAGGTTTTATTTGTAGGTACCAAACGTGCCGCATCTAAATTGATTCAAGAACAAGCCAAACGTGCAGGCATGCCATTTATTAACCATCGCTGGTACGGCGGTATGTTGACTAACTGGAAAACTATTCGTCAATCGATCAAGCGTTTAAAAGATCTTGAATCACAAAGTACTGATGGTACTTTTGACAAATTAACCAAGAAAGAAGCGTTGATGCGTCGTCGTGAAAAAGAAAAATTAGAGCGTGGCCTTGGTGGTATTAAAGATATGGGCGGCTTACCAACTGCAATCTTTGTTATTGACGTTGATCATGAAAAAATCGCAGTCGCAGAAGCGAGTAAAATGGGCATTCCTGTAATCGCAATCGTTGACACCAATAGCAATCCTAAAGGCGTTGATTATGTTATTCCTGGCAATGACGACGCAATGCGCGCTATTAATTTTTATTTAACTGCTGTTAGTGATGCGTGTTTAGCAGGCCGTGGCCGTGCAACTGGCCCAGCTAAAGTTGAAAAAGACGGATATGTTGAAGTGAATGAAGACAGTGCACCTGCTTTTAAATCAGCGCTGGTTGATAACGCATTAGCGGCTTCATCGGATTCTTAAACTCAAGCGCGAAGAATTAAATAAGCGTCTTCTTTTTTATAAATGAAAATTTCTAAATTAAAGTTGGCGCTTATTTATAAAAGTAAAACTGCTCTCATACATGTATACATATTTCTGAGGATAGCATCATGACGGTAACTGCGGCATTAGTGAAAGAGCTGCGCGAGCGAACAGGTCTTGGCATGATGGAGTGCAAAAATGCGCTTGTTGAAAGCCAAGGCGACATCGAATTAGCGATCGAAAATTTACGTAAATCTGGCCAAGCAAAAGCCGCTAAGAAAGCTGGTCGTATTGCAGCGGAAGGCATTATTCAAATTGAATCTGCTGAAGGCGTTGCAGTAATGATTGAAATTAATAGTGAAACCGATTTCGTATCACGTGATGCAAACTTCATGGATTTTGCGAAAAAAGTTGGTCAAGTTGCATTAGCAGGAAAAGTACAATCGATTGCTGATTTACAGGGCTTAACCTATTCCGACAATCAAAATGTAGAAACAGCACGCCAAGCACTGGTACAAAAAATTGGTGAGAATATTCAACTGCGTCGTTTAACTCGACTAGAAGCGCCCGTTGTTGGACATTACTTACACAATGGTCGTATCGGTGTATTGGTTGGTTTAGCGGAAGGCGACGTAGCTGTAACTCGTGAGTTAGGCATGCACATCGCTGCACTAAATCCGATGGTGGTTGAAGGTTCAGAAATTTCTGCAGACATTCTTGCAAAAGAACGTGAAATTTACACGGAACAAGCCAATCAAAGCGGCAAGCCAGAAGCAATTGTTGCAAAAATGGTTGAAGGTCGCGTGCAAAAATTTATGGCAGAAGTGAGTTTAGTTGAGCAAGGGTTTGTTAAAGATCCTGAAACTAAAGTGAAAGATGTTTTGAAAAAAGCCAATGCTAAAGGCGTGCGCTTTGTACGTTTTGAAGT
>JAZKFP010000198.1:1848-6009 GCA_040386355.1 Pseudomonadota bacterium
AAGATGTTTTGAAAAAAGCCAATGCTAAAGGCGTGCGCTTTGTACGTTTTGAAGTTGGTGAAGGTATTGAAAAAGAAGAAGTCGATTTTGCGGCAGAGGTTATGGCACAAGCTCGAGCACATTAAATCCACCCTGCACGAATAAGGTTTAAGTATTGTTGGCTGCGCTCCTCGCCGTGCTCATGTACTCAACTGTACATTCCGCCGGTCTCGATCACTTGTCCGCCTCACTTAAACCATATTCGTTTGGGTGTTTATTGGTAAGTATTTTTCCTTCCTACAAAGAGAACCTTTTTGGTTCTCTTTGTTTATGGAAAGAAATGTTTATAAAAATTGATTTTTAAAATAATTATTGCAGCCGAGTTGTTTAAAAAACTCGCCGATCTATACCAAACGCAGAGTGGTTTTCCAGTAGGCGCTTGCGAAATAAGCCCGCGGAGCCTACTCAAAAGTAGGTGAGCAGGCGAATGAGCGGAGCAACAACCTGGAAAATCTTCTGAGGCAGGTATATTTCGATAACAATGGAGTTATCCTTCCGCATGCGTCAAAGTGATCGTCAACCTAAATACAAAAGAATTCTTTTAAAATTAAGTGGTGAAGCACTTACCGGTGATCAAGATTTTGGAATTGACCCTAAGGTGTTGCATCGACTTGCATTAGAAATTGGCCAATTGATTGGTATCGGCGTACAAGTCGGCATTGTTGTTGGTGGTGGTAATTTATTTCGTGGTGCTGAACTACAAGCTGAAGGTTTGGATCGTGTAGTTGGCGATCATATGGGTATGCTCGCAACCGTTATGAATGGGCTTGCGTTACGCGATGCAATGGTACGTTCGAATATTTCTACTCGCTTAATGTCTGCCATTCAAATGAGCGGTTTAGTTGAGCATTTTGACCGTTTAACTGCAACGCGTTATTTAGATAACGGGGACGTGGTTATTTTTGTTGCGGGTACAGGCAATCCATTTTTTACAACCGATTCCGCAGCTTGTTTGCGCGGTATTGAAGTTGAAGCGGATCTCGTTTTAAAAGCTACTAAAGTAGACGGAATTTATGATGCTGATCCGAAATTAGTACCGGATGCGCGTAAATTTGATCGTTTAACTTTTGATGAAGTACTGCAGAAAAAGCTTGGAGTAATGGATTTAACCGCTATTTGTTTGTGCCGCGATCATCAAATGCCGATTCGTGTTTTTAATATGAATCAACCAGGTGCATTAATTAATATTATGGTCGGTGGTTCAGAAGGAACATTGGTTTACGGGTAATATTTTTTTAAATATTGTTATGAATCCAGACTTTGCACAGTTGGACAATATAAAGCGAGTGAAAGACTTTTCGCCCGTACAGTGATCTAGTTATGTGGAAAAGAACCTTAAAACAGCACATATAAAACGCGCTAAGAAAATGAAATTTTTTTGCCGGGATCGATAATATTGCGATGAGTGAAATGAACTTTAAAATAATGAACACAAAACTTGTTCAGAAAATGAACGGTTTTTTCGTAGGGGCGAATAATTATTCGCCCGTGTTGATCCTATAGAGCTCAGCGATGCAACGTCGAGATATTTTTAGTAACCCAATTTGCATCCGGTACAAAAGATAAAAAAGCGGAGTAATAACGCATGATTAGTGATCTTAAAAAAGACCTTCAAACTCGAATGTTAAAAAGCATAGATACTTTTGCAAATGCATTAAAAAAAATTCGTACGGGTCGAGCGCATCCAAGTTTATTAGAAAATGTCATGGTTGATTATTATGGTACGCCAACTCCAATTACGCAGATTGCTAATGTAGGTGTAGAAGAAGGTCGAACTTTAGTAGTTACACCCTGGGAGAAAAAAATAATTCCTGATGTTGAGCGTGCATTACGTATGTCGGATTTAGGATTAAATCCGTCTTCTACCGGTGAATTAATTCGTGTTCCATTACCATCATTAACAGAAGAAACTCGACGCGAAATGACAAAGGTTGCACGGCAAGAAGCTGAGCATGCGCGTGTCACAGTGCGAAATATTCGCCGTGATGCAAATCAGACTTTAAAAGAATGGTTAAAAGAAAAAGAAATCGCTGAAGATGAAGAGCGTAAAGGAACAGAAATGGTTCAACAGTTAACGGATCAGTTCATTCAGAAAATTGATGCTGCACTTGCTGACAAAGAACGCGATATGATGACGCTATAATATAAGATTTTTAAAGTAAGAAGTGTTTATAGGTATTTTTCATGCAAGCGAGTTCTGAAGCGCCTGACTGGACAACGACTATTAATAAAGTTCGTCATATCGCAATTATTATGGATGGCAATCAACGCTGGGCGCGCGCGCAAGGCCTTAATGGTATTGAAGGACATAGTGCTGGTGCACGTGCATTAAAGCGAACCGTCCGTGCAGCAGTTGAACAAGATGTAGAAGTTCTTACTGTATTTGCATTTAGCAGTGAAAACTGGCGACGTCCCGAACTGGAAGTGCAAGCTTTAATGACGTTATTTATGCAAGCTCTGACAGAAGAGCTCGATGAGTTATTTAGTGCAGGTGTTCAACTGCGGTTTATTGGTGACCTTTCAGCATTTAATCCATCGTTACGTCAAGCTATGGCTGCTGCCTGTGAAAAAACTCAGAATAATAGTCGTTTGATTTTTAATGTTGCTGTTAATTACGGTGGACGTTGGGATATTGTAAATGCCTGTCGTTCAGTAGTCAGAAATCAACTTCGTCAAGTATTAGAAGATCGTGACGTTTTAAAAACCACACAATCATTCGAAGATAATTCCGCATCGAAAAGCAATTCCAAGGTCGGCAATAATACTGTTCGTCAAAACACTAACAGCACTGTCGAAAGCCAAATCGAATCTATTTGTGAAACTATTCAGGAACACAGTTTGGATGAAGCAATGGCGCTTGCGGATTTACCTGCCGTAGATTTATGTATTCGAACTAGCGGCGAGTATCGTTTAAGTAATTTTTTACTTTGGCAGTTGGCATACGCCGAATTGGCATTTATCGATACTTATTGGCCGGACTTTAATGCGGCTACTATGGCACAACTCATTCAAGAATTTCAACAACGCCAGCGCCGATTTGGTCGCACTTCCGAACAAATTTCTCATCTAGTAAATACAGAACCAAGCTCTGATCTAATTTCAGAGGTACACTGGTCTACCAAGACAACGGTAATGGAATAAACACTCAGAGGAATGAGGTAAATTTTGGTTGATTCAATATTTAGTCGTACCTGGCTCACAGATGCCTCTCCTCTATTACAGCGCGTAATAACAGCACTGTGTTTAGTGCCCTTGGTATTGGCTGGAATATTTTTCTTATCAAATGAAGCTTTTGCTGTTTTAGCACTCATTATTTTAGTTATGGCTGGATGGGAATGGGCGACCTTAGCGCATCGTTCCGAAATTAAACAGCGTCTGTATTTTGTTGTCGGAATTTTAATTTCAATAGCGATCATTTCTCAGCTGCGTGCTGATTGGGTGTATTGGGTTTCTGGTATTTGGTGGTTAATCGCAACACTTTTAGTGATTTTATTTCCACGTGGTGAAAATTTATGGGGAAAATCTTCTGCAATTTCATGGATGGGTTATTTAACCCTCGCACTTGCTTGGTTTGCATTAGTGGATTTGCAAAGTACCGATAATGGTTCTCGTTTAATGCTATTTATTTTATGCATTATTTGGGGCGCCGATACAGGAGCTTATTTTGCTGGTCGTCGTTGGGGGCGTACCAAACTTGCGCCAAATGTCAGCCCCGGTAAATCGGTGGTAGGATTTTTCGGTGGATTAATAGTAACTTTATTGTTTACGCTTGCCGTTCTATCGCAGCTTAATTTGGCTTCAGTCGATAAAATGTATTATTTAATGCTAACAATGTTGACGGTTGTTGCTTCGGTGGTTGGTGATTTATTTGAAAGTATGATTAAGCGTCACTCCAAAGTAAAAGACAGCGGGCATCTACTACCAGGTCATGGCGGATTATTGGATCGCATAGACAGTATGACTGCGGCATTACCTATTTTTACTGCTGGACTTTATTTTAGTGGAGCCTTCACGTGATAGAGCATTCTTTAATCACCTGGGTCAGTATCTTTGGAGCGACCGGCAGTGTTGGTCAATCCGCATTAGATGTTATTGCTGAACAGCAACAATTTGCTGTGTATG
>JAZKFP010000199.1:0-3444 GCA_040386355.1 Pseudomonadota bacterium
ATTGTATTAATTAGTGCCTGGCTCACCAGAAACATACACTATTTCTACACGACGATTTTGTGACCAGCTATCATCACTATGGCCCATAGCAACTGGTTTTTCTTCACCATAACTTACGATTTCAGCTTGACCAGAACCTACGCCTTGTAGGCTAAGGAATTTGCTCACAGCCTGACCACGACGTTCAGCTAATGCGACGTTATATTCCCGAGTACCACGTTCATCCGCATGGCCTTCCAAGCGAACTTGTGCACTGGTATTCGACATTAAATATTGTGCATGTGCTTTCAACGCTTCAAACGATTGGTCATTCAGTTGCGCATCATCAAAACCAAAATAGAAAACGCGCTCAGATAGTAATTGAGCTTGCGCCCCTTCAGCATCTAAACCAGATCTATCACCGGCGCCATAAGCTTCGGTTGAATCTGAACTTTCAAACATATCGTCAGCATCTGCTGCGTCTTCTGGTTTAGATTGGCAACCAGTTACGATCAACGCCATGCTGAGTAACAAACTTAATTTCACATTACGTGAGACCTTCATACCTAAGCTCCCGATCAATCAAACGAAGATCAAAATATCCCTAACTTTCACACGTACTACTTTTGCTCTTTTTTACGGAGCGCACTTCTATCTAAAAAACGACTCAACACTGCTCAGAAAAAAGTCGTTTGTCTTTTTTACTTTTAAGTAAAAAGTAAAAAATATAATAGACAAATGTGGGACTACTACAAACAGTCAGAACTTTAGTCCTGTGAGACATAAGGGTAGCCTTTGATCTCACAAATTACATCCTAACTTAAATACCTGCCGCAGAATTGTTTTCTCGGGTGTTGCCTGCTTACTCGTCTGCTCACCTATTTTGAATAGGCTGCGCGGACTTATTGCGCATGCGCCTACGAAAAAATAATTCTACGTTTGGTACATCAACGCTAGCATTTTAACTGAAATACGCAAAAAGCCAATGCCAACTCTCTTATAAAACAGCGAGATTATTAAAAACCTCGCAAAAACACCTATAAAACTAGCGTAAAAATGGCGACCACGATGGTTCACGTACTTCAACATTTTTTGCCGGTAAATTCATTTTTGTACGGCCATCCATTGAAACCGCACTTAAAATTCCTGCATTTCCTTGTTGAGTTGCGTACAGCATCATCACACCATTTGGTGCGAGTGTTGGTGATTCATCCAAACGCGTCTCTGTTAAAATATTAAATTGACGACGTTTGAGATGCTGAACCGCAATTTTAAATCCACCATTTTGATGAACCATTACTAATGATTGTCCGTCCGGTGTCAGCGAACCACGCGCGTTATATTCACCATTAAATGTTAAACGTTCTACCGCTCCATCACGCACCGACAGTCGATAAATCTGTGGAGAGCCACCGCGATTCGAAGTGAACACTAATGATTTTCCATCGGGTGCCCAACGTGGCTCAGTATCAATCGCATAATGATTCGTTAAACGTTTTAATTGTCCTGATGCTAAATCCATTGAATAGATTTCTGGATTTCCATCTTTAGATAAAACCATTGCCATGCTTCGACCATCAGGCGACCAATCTGGAGCGCCGTTGAGTCCTTTGAATCGCGTGAGCTGACGTTCCTGGCCTGTTCTTAAATTTTGCATGTATACCGCAGGTCGACCAGTACGAAAAGAAACGTACGCAATATGCTCACCATCGGGTGCCCAGCTTGGCGATAGAATTGGATCTTTCGATTGCAAAATTACCCGTGGACGATGTCCGTCAGCATCTGCTTTTTGCAATTTGTAGGTGGCTTGTTTGCCAACACGTTCCACTGTGATGTACAAGATTTCGGTAGAAAATGCACCGCGAACACCGGTAATTTTTTCGTAGATTAAATCACTGATATAATGCGCACCATCACGCAGATCGGTGGTTCGTAAGGTATTTGCAGGCAATGGAACAACAGTGCCTTTATAAATATCGTACAAAGAAAAATCCAATCCAAATCCATTTCCGTTCGGTTTAATATCGCCAATTACCAAATAATCAACGCCTAAAATTTTCCAATCTGGCATTAAAACTTCGTTTGGTTTTGTTGGACGACTTAGCATGTCTGCGCGTCGTAACGGTTTAAATTGACCGCTACGTTGCAAATCATCTGCAACAATTTGCGCGACATCTTCTTGTGGCAAACCATTTACATTCCAGCCAAAAGGCGCAACTGCAATACTTATTGCATTGGCTTGATTGCTAGTTATTTCAATGGTCAATAACGATTGAGCACGCGCATTAAAAGAGGCACAAAGAAGGAAAAAAGTACAAAAGATTGCCACTAATCTACTTTTGGGTAAATTGCGAATTTCAATATGGCGCCAGGAATGCGATCGCTTTTTAATCATTGGTTAGCAGCTCCTTAAAAAAGTTGGTAAGGAATATCAGAATCATCCCTTCAAAAGTCATACATTTAAAAATCTGTAAAAATACTGTTTAATTCATTGCTCGCAAATCTTCTGGCTTAAATTTCAAGACAATTTTGCTAAAATGACGACGATACAAATCAACGTCATCCGGAACATCAAATCCTTCTGCACTTTGCACCGCTTCTAATGCGGATTGATCCAATGGAGAAAATCCACTGGATTTTATTAAACGTGCGCTTCGAACAAGGCCGTCGGGAAATAATTGAATTTCCAATTCGACTTCCATGCCGTCACGCGAACCTGCAGGCAATGCCCAAAATTGTTGAATTCGCTGTCGAATCAGCCCAACGTACAATGCGATTTCTTGTTGGTCTTTGTCCGATATATTTGAGACTTGGTCCGTTTGATTGGGAATTGGTTTCAGTGCCTGTTGATCTTGGTTCAATTGTGATTCTAAATCTTGCGAGTTCAATGCGCTTTCAATCACGGGTTCAGGTGGTGTTTTCTCAACAATTTTTTCCATTACATCTTCAATATTTTTTTCTGGCGGCGGCGTTGGTTTGGGTTCTGGTTTAGGTTCCTCTTTTGGAATAACAGGCGCAGGTTTTTCCACAGGTTTTGGCTTGGGTTTAGGAATAACTTTTTTTGGTTCTGGTTTTGGCTTTGGTTTAACGGGTTCCGGTTTCGGAGGTACAGGTTTTGGTGGCACCGGTTTGATTACAGGTTGTTTGGCTATTGGTTTATTAGGCAAAGTCACCATGGATACTTGCATCGCAGGTGGCGAAGAAATAATTAATGGCTTGGAATCTTCCCATAGCAACGGCGCTACAAAAAAAATTAATACAATACCGCAATGCAAAAGAAAACTTTTTAGCATTGCAAACGATATTGCAGATTCTACTGGCTCATTCCTTTGCCAATTCATGTCAGCTGCAGCCATGCAAAAAATCCTACTTCGATTCCGGTTGAGTGACTAACCCAACATCTTGAATTCCTACTGATTGCAATGCTGACAATAATTGAATGACATGCACGTAATCCACTGATTC
>JAZKFP010000200.1:0-11172 GCA_040386355.1 Pseudomonadota bacterium
GATGAATTTCGTATCGATTTCCCAATAACTCCTTTAGCAATTGAACAAAAAAAATCAGCTGCAGAAATCAAAAATTTACTGGTAGAAAAACTCCATGAAGTTCGAAAAGAGAAATTGCAGCACATTAATAAAGAACGTTGGAATCAACTGAGCCGCGAAATTATTCTTGGCACCTTAGATCGATTGTGGCGTGAGCATTTGTTGCTGATGGACTATCTGCGTCAAGGTATCCATTTACGTGGCTACGCGCAGAAAAATCCGAAGCAAGAATATAAAAGAGAATCCCATGACTTGTTTCAACAATTATTAACGCGCATGAAGCATGAAATTATCCGTACATTATCTTCAATACAAATACAAACGGCTTCTGAGGCTGATTTACTTGCTCACCAAAGGCAACAACGTATTGAAGAAGATCAATTGAGCTTCTCACATCCTGATGCATCAACATTAAATAATGATGAGTCAAGTTTGGATGTAGAATCTGAAACAAAAGCTGAACCATTACGTGCAGGCCCAAAGGTTGGACGTAATCAGCCCTGTCCTTGCGGTTCAGGAAAAAAATATAAACAATGTCACGGTCAGTTAGTTAATTAAGCGAGTAGGTTGCGACGGTGAATCAAGATTTGATAACAAGTATTAAAGGTGTACGGATTGCAGCAATTGCGGCTGAAATTCGAAAACCAAATCGTCTGGATTTAACGTTGTTTGAGTTAGCAAAAGAATCAGTGTGTGCGATTTGTACAACTAAAAATACTTTTCCTGCAGCGCCTATTCTTATTGCGCGCCAACATTTATCGCAACAAATGCCGAGCTATTGGTTAATTAATACAGGATATGCGAATGCTGGTACAGGAAATCTAGGTGAGCAGGATGCTATGCAAATATGTGATGCACTTGCTGAAAAAACATTTGTCAAACGAAATGCAATCCTGCCTTTTTCCACCGGTATTATTGGTGAACGCTTACCTGTAACAAAAATATCAAATGCATTAGATGAATTAATTCAAGATTTGCAACCGGATCATTGGAATAAAGCCGCGCAAGCCATATTAACGACTGACACTCATGCAAAATTATTTTCTGAATCCTGTACGTTAGGTGAAACCACAATATCACTTTTGGGAATTTCTAAAGGTGCGGGAATGATAAAACCCAATATGGCAACCATGTTAAGTTTTATCGCAACGGATCTTGCTATAGATCAATTTTTATTAACTAATGTTTTACGCAGAGTTGTAGATCAGACATTTAATCGCATTACAATTGATGGTGATACTTCAACGAATGATGCAGTTGCTTTGGTTGCCACTAAGCAATCGAATATGGATCCAATTATTTCTGCAGAAGATGATCGCTTACCATTATTTGAATATTCATTAAACGCACTATGTTTAAAATTAGCTTTAGCAATTGTCAAAGACGGTGAAGGCGTTACTAAATGCGTCTTCATTGAAGTAAAAGGTGGCCGTGATAAAAATGAATGTCAGCAAGTTGCAGAAGCAATTGCGCATTCTCCATTAGTAAAAACAGCCTGGTACGCTTCTGATCCAAATTGGGGGCGTATGTTAGCAGCAATTGGAAGAAGTGGAATAGATGATCTTGATCCAAGTGGAGTGGAGTTAGATTTAGATGATGTAGCAGTCGTACGTGCTGGTGCAGTTGCAAATCATTATGAAGAAAAACATGCTGCTGACGTTCTGCAAAAAAATGAATTTACTGTGTCGGTTCGATTAGGTCGTGGAAATGCAATATATAGTTTATGGACAACTGATTTAAGTCATGCCTATGTTTCGATTAACGCAGACTATCGAAGTTAGTGATCAAAATTAACCATTTAAATTTAGAATTAAAATTGATTGCCTGCGTTAAGGTTTATCCTTTTTCTACAACTGTTTTACCAATAGATCCTTTAGCATGATCCTCTAAAATATCTAACATACGAATTGGAAAAAAACTTGTTTTGGAATCTTCAATAAACAGCTGTATTGTGCGCTTCACAGTCATGAACGCCATTTCATTCCATGGCAAATCTTCAATAGCAAATAACTTCGTTTCTAAACTTTCGACACCAACGCCATATTCTCCATTTTTTACCGTGCCTTTAAAAAATAAATATACCTGACTAATGTGTGGTAAATTATAAATACAGTACAAGCCCTCCATATCAATACGTGCACACGCTTCTTCCCATGTTTCACGTTGAGCAGCTTCTGGAGTTGTTTCACCATTTTCCATAAATCCAGCAGGCAAGGTCCACAATCCTAAACGCGGTTGAATTGCACGTCGACACATTAATATTTTTCCTTCATAAATGGGTAACGTCCCACAAATGATTTTTGGATTTTGATAATGAACTGTTTTACAAACGTTGCAAACGTAGCGTAAACGCGTATCACCTTCAGGAATAATATAAGGAAGGTTGCCTTCACCGCAGTGACTGCAAAATTTCATAAGCGTACTCTCGTTTCTCATTTAAATGTTATAAGTTAAAGTTTTAAATACCACCAAATTTAACATAGAGACGATACTATAGAATTCAAACAAAAGTGAAAAAATAAAGGATTAAATAATTATGAATCGGATAATTTGAAGTGTTTAAAAAGAAGTTAAGAACCAAATATTAATCATATAAAGTGAGTTGTATCAAATAACTCACTTCGACATTATGCTTTTTCGACGGTACTATGTTGACGCTTAAAAGGTACAACTGTTGTTTTAGATGTTTGCTCTTGAACTGATGATTGGGGTAAATGCACTCGTATCGAAGTCTTTTCTTTGTTTTTTACGGTAGCTAAAGAATTTTTATCAAATCGATTTGGGTTAAGTGATTTTCTAAATTCAGAAAGTTGTGAGGATTGTGCAGCATTTAATGCTTCGCGTAATTGGCCAAAAGATTGGTGCATCATTTCAGAAATCTGCATACAGGCCGCAATAGGGGTTTTGGCTTTTTCCCGAACCATATCTACTTTAAATTGTAAGCCACGAAGTTTTCGTTTATGAATTTCTGGAGCATCATTGATTAAAGCTTCAACGCTGGCCTTACGAAGATTTTCAAGTGCTTGCGGATTTTCTTTGGCCAGACGTAATAATTCGTCAAAATCTGGTAAATCAGGTCCCATACTAGCTCCTCATTAATTCAACATTGTTCAATCAATGTTTAAACGTTATGAGGCTGATTCTATCGTTTAGTCAGGCAACACTGGAAACAATTTGTTTCTGGTATGTATAAGAAGATGAGAAAATGTTGACTTATATCTATCCCATAATGATCTTCAATATTGTTATCTGCGCTCTTCACCTGCTTACGTACTTAGCGGTATGCTCCCGCGGGACTCATTCACTATTGCCTCATTGAAAACCATTTTGCGTTAGGTATATTAGGTTTAAAAAATTATTTTAATAAAGATGAGAAGCTGAAAAAATCAGCTTCTCATCCAGACGCAGTGATATTTAGATAGTTTCGTTAGCGCTGTTGATGCCATTTTCTAAATTTAAAATTTCAAAAAGAGCTTGACGCTTATTAGGAGACAACTGTCTAAAGCGTGCAATAATTGCTTCTTCCTGTGTTGATACTTCCAACGTTGTTTTACCACCTGCCTCAAGTTTGGTGCGGTCTTCATCAGTCATGAGCAATGGCTCGGCTTTCAAACTGTTTTCTAACCGCGCAACAATTTCTGAGTTCATGCTTCTGTGATAGTTTCTTGCAACTTTTGCAATCACAGAACGTAAACCGTCCGGTAAACGAACAACGAATTTGTCTGCGGCGCGACTTCCTTGCTTGTCTTTTTCATCGATATCCAGGTTCATATGATTCCACCGTCTCTCCAATGTGACTGACACTGGCCTGCTGGCCAGCCTTAGACTGTCTGTGAGTAAAAAATTAAATTCTATTTTCATCGAATAAATCGATAGGCAATAGATAAAAAAATTTTTACCTCTTAAGTTTAGCGATAGTAATCCACACAAAATGGTTTTCACTACGAATTACTTTCAGACTTAACTCCAACTCGATTTCCTTAACCTTTAATTTTGAAAAAATAGTTTTAACTAAATTCTCAACTGCAAAAAGACTGCAAAGGAGGCAAAAATGAAGTTTGATACGTCACTAATCTTTAGGATAGTTTTTAATACATCCGAAGTTAGCGAAGTAATAGGTTAATACTATTTTGGTTACAGTCAAGTCAGAGTTGCATAATAGTTATTTTGAAATGAAAGTAACAGAATTATTTTAGGCTTGTTGCTAACGGAAAAGTCGGATCTGCATGCCAATTTGTGACTTGATCATTTTCTAATTCAATCCAACTTTTTTGAAAATATACCCGAGAACCTTGAGTACGATCGGGAGAGCCGTGAATATGCATAACTTCTGATAAGGAGCTTCCAAACGTAAAATTTTTTCCTGAACTTAAACTACTAGCTTGTAAAAATCTTTTTTTTTGAGTGGAAACTTTATGAGAATCGTATGTTAAGTTTGCATCTCTAACACCATAAATTCCTGAAGATTGAAAAGAACCTTGCATCGATTCTGTTGGCGCTTTAGCAGTGGGTGGATTTTCCACAATGAGATAAGCGGCAATAAGCATTGAGATTAGAAACCACAAAAAATAACGGAAGCCTTTTCGCATTTCTCCATCTCGCGTACGACGATTGCGTGAGTGCGAAAATTTTTGCTGACGAACGGTAGAGCGAAATGCGAAATTCGTTTCACTTGAAGTAGGAGGAGCTGTAGTTACGTTCAAAATATCGGATTGAGAGCGGTGTTTAAGACGTGGTGGTAATTGTCCATGAATTTTAAAATACTCTTCGAAAACACGAAATGCTTGCGTAATTGTTTTAAAAGTAAGTGTGGCTTGATCGTGTTCAGCAGAGCCTGGTTGATATCGATCGGGATGATGCTGTTGTGCTTTCCGTTTGAAAGATTTGCGCAGGTCATCCCAGGAAGCATTAGCATCCAGTTCTAATAATTCATAATAATTGTCAATATCATGCGCACTGCTCATGCCATAGATAATCTCTTTGAATACAAGCTACCAATAATTTATTGAGCTTGACTCCGATTTGGTAAACGTATTCCAGGATGAAAACGTCGAAAACTTTTCTTCCTAGATCCATTATTAACTTTCTTCGCTAAGTTAGCAGAAGGTTCCGATAAACTATTCTTACCAAGATGGATCAATGCAGTGCATAGTCCAATGTACATATAAACAAATGGTGTATAGCCTTGATTGCCAAAAAAACCATAAATTAAAAATCCAATTAAGGCAGTGATTGTACCAACTGCAATTGCTCGAATTGGATGTCCTCGCTGAAACCTAGGATCTGATAATAATTGATATCCGTTATATAACGCATAACCAATCGACATTAAAAATAATCCTAAGCCAACAAAACCAGTTTCAGCCAAGATTTGAATAAATGTATTGTGCGAAGCTCGACCATGATAGCGATCCCACTGAAGAACACCAATTCCCCATATTGGATGACTTTTAGCCATATGCCATCCCTGTTCCCAAGCACGCTGCCGACCTTGAAAAGATGCATCGTTTTCATAATCAGAAATAGAATAAAATCGATCTTGGACTGGACCTGGCACCACGCTGAGAGCGCCAATACAAATAACACTTGCGATACCAACGATTAATGCTTTTTTAATAATATTGCCACCAAACCAAAGTACTAAAGTGACAATTGCCATGATACCTAAAGTTGCCATACAGGTTCGAGAAAGTGTTAACAACATGCCTTCTACTAAAATTGCAGAGGCCGCAAGAATAGCCCCACGAATAATCCAACTTTTTATTCCAAAAATTAAACTGAAAGAATATGCCAAAGGAATAATCAAAATTGCACCAAACTCATTGGCATTAGCATAGCGAGCCCAGCCTTGAAGTCGGTAACCTTCAACATCATTGCCATATCTAAAAGGACTTACTGGATCTGTCTTAAAGGAAGTAATTGCTTCAGAAGCCAACACTGCTGCTATTCCAATTGAAATAGCATATAAAATAAAAAATTTATTGGGAGTGTCGACTAATCTGGACGAGAAGTAATATACCAACATACTCGCACCCAGGGTCTGCATAATACTTATTGAGTCCAGCAGTGCAGCAATGAAAGTGCTAAATCCCCCGATTAAATAAAACCATAACAGTGTCTTATCCTGTTTCAGAGGGGTGGGAAAATTTGCAGGTTTGTTGACAAGTAATCCAACAAACACAGCCCCACTTAAAAGAATAAAAGAGGGGAAAGTTTCAAAGCCAATAGCTCGATCTTGAAATCGAATAAATAGAGTAGCCAATAGTCCAACCAATCCCCAGAATGGGCTGATTAGCGCAATTAGTACAGTTAATATGTGGTAAACAAAAGCAATCCAGAGTGGCATCATAAAAGCAACGGTCAAGCCATATAAAAGTGAACAACCTATTTAAAAAGAGTAGAAGTCTATCAGCTTTGATGTTGAGATGTGTTGTCAAAAATCTACTCTTTGTTTTTTTAAAGAAGTCATATTCTGCTTAATTGTTTTCTAATAAAAATGTTCTGATAGTCTAAGTTTACAAAGATTTAATTAAAGTGAGAGCGCATTGAATGCTGTCTGAAATATACAGTTATCTAGATCGAACTATTTTATATCCGTTGTTTTATTGGAAAAACAACGATCCACGTATGCAGCGCCTGACAGAACTTGAGAAAAATCAATATTTACCAACGCAACAACTGCGTCAGCTTCAGCTGAAACGACTGCAAACATTGATTGACCATGCCTTTACTACAGTGCCGTATTATCGCGATCATATGAAAAAAAGTGGAGTAGTCCCCCAAGATATAAAAAGTCTAAAAGATATTGCACGGCTTCCAGTTTTATCAAAAAACGATATTTTACAGCATAAAGATCAACTTATTTCATCAAGCTTTAGTTTAGAATCACTTTTAGCAGACGCTTCTGGCGGCTCTACTGGAATCACTACACATTATTATCGAGATCGACGTCAGCATATGTACCGTTCGGCGGATCAAGTTCGACACGATCGTTGGTCAGGTTGGAATATCGGCGATCCTTACGCCCTAATATGGGGGGCTTCAAAAGATTTAGCTGGAATGGCGTCTTTAAAGCAATCATTAGTTCGGCAATGGATTCACCGTTGTTATCCACTAGATGCTTTCGAATTAACTGACGAAAGTATGGAAAACTTTGAAAAAACTATGCGGCGAATCCGTCCAAAAATGGTACTTGGATACGCGAATGCATTAGTTCAATTTTCTGAATATATGATTCAAGCTAAAAAACCGTCCATTCCAAGTATTCAAGGCGTTATTTCCTCCGCAGAATCATTAACTCAAGCCAAACGCGAAATAATTCAAACAGCATTTCAATGTCCAGTATTAAATCGGTACGGGTCACGTGAAGTAGGGTTGGTTGCAAGCGAATGCTCTCATGGTGAAGGCTTACATATTAATGCAGATAATGTGTTGGTTGAAATTCTTCATCAAACTGACCAAGGATTTGAGCCAGTCGCTGAAGGTGAAGAGGGGGAAATCGTTGTTACCGATTTATGGAATTATGGAATGCCGTTTATTCGGTATCGCATGGGCGATATTGGACGTTTTAAAAAAGGTACTTGCTCGTGTGGCCGAACCCTACCTTTACTAGCAGAAGTAAAAGGTAGAACGAGCGATTTTTTTAAAGATCACCACGGTAAAAAAATCCATGGCGAATATTTTACCCATTGGTTTTATGAAGATGATCGTGTATATCAATTTCAGTTAATTCAAGAATCATTAATGTACGTGGTTTTAAAATTAGTATTACATGAAAAGTTTAGAAATGTGGAAAATATTAAACAACCAATAACACAGCATTATACCGAACATTTGCATAATACATTAGGAAAATCCATTCATATTGATGTGGAATTTTTAGATTATATTCCGCCTTCACCTTCTGGTAAGTTTTTATTCACTATTTCTAAAGTAAGCTAACTTTTGCATCAAAAGCGATCATCAAATGACAAAACACATTGTAATATTGACGAATTTATTTCCAAATTCGTGTGAGCCAACACGAGGTATTTTTACTTATCAACTTGCATGTAGATTGGCAAATGAATTAGAAGTCTCGGTATTGGCTCCCATACCCTGGCATCCGAAAAATCTATTTAATAAGACAGCAAGATTTCAACCTCCTTATACAGAACAGTTTGGTAATTTTACCGTTGAACATCCACGTCATATTGTAATTCCAAAAATTGGACGCTGTTGGTATGCAACGTTAATGATTTTGGGAATTCAAAAAACGCTTAAAAAAATGCATACCGAAAAGCCCATTGACGTTATTAATGTTCACTGGGCATATCCTGATGGTGTAGCAGCCGTATGGCTTGGAAAACGTTTGGGTATTCCAGTAGTGTTGCATGTATTAGGTTGTGATTTAAATGAATTCGCTCAATACCAAGGTCGGCGTCAACAAGTTTGTTGGGCGTTAAACAATGCTGATGGAGTAATTTTTGTCAGCAAAGCGTTGGCAAAAGAAGCAAAGAAGATTGGTATGTCACATGCGCGATATTCTGTCATTTTAAATGGCGTCGATGCACAGCAGTTTTTTCCTCAGTACAGCAATCGTATTTATAAAAGCTTAAAAATTAATTTTGGAACACCAACTGCTATTTATGTTGGTAACTTTAATGTTGAAAAAGGAGTTTCTTATTTATTGCAAGCATGGCAAAGAGTACAAGCATACTTACCGGATTCTCGATTATGTTTAGTTGGAAGTGGCCCATTAGAAATGCAATTGCGAAAGGAAGTTGAAGAATTAAAAATTCAATCATCGGTTATTTTTGTGGGACGTGTTCCGCATCAAGATGTTGCGCAATGGGTACGTTCTGCAACGGTATTATGTTTGCCAAGTTTGCGCGAAGGATGTCCTAATATTGTATTAGAATCTTTGGCAGTAGGCACGCCAGTTGTAGGGTCTGAAGTTGGTGCCGTACCGCAACTAATTCAGTATCCTGAATGGGGTAAATATGTACCAGCTCGTCAACCAAAATTACTTGCTGATGCTTTATTAGAATTTTTAGGTGCTCCTCGTTCCGTATGGGATTTTAAATGGATGAGTTGGGAAGAAAATGCGGATTTAGTAAATGTCTTTCTACAAAAATTCGCGTCAAAGAATTAAATAAAAGCTTTAGAATAAATGCACATTATTTATGTTGTAGGGCTAAGACTTTTGATGAAAAGACTTAGCAAAATAAGACTTGCGAAGTAAGCTTAGTGAGAAGCTTGCAAGATTGCGCAATAAATGACCTGCGAACTGCATTTTGTAGAAAAATCGACAGGCGTTTATTTTGATTATTTAAATCCAATTTTTGAATCTCCCAGGTAATATTTCTCGGACTTGATCTTTATCTTCATTAGAAATGACATGTGTTGTTCGCACCAAAATTAAATAACCCACGCAGTAAACCAATGCCATGATTCCTAGGGTTGGCCACTCAGACCATTCAAGCCAATGCAAAGGATATAAAGGCAGAAGTGGGGCCGCGCTTAATACTGCAATTGACAGTAAAGATTTCCATGGAAAAATGTCACGCCAAGAAATGTTTAATTCAAAACAAATATTATATAAATAACCGCCAACCACAATTGCAGTGCCAATCACTGTTGCGATAGGTGCGCCGATTAATCCAAAAAAATGCACTAGTGTAAAAGTAATTGCCAAGCTTAATATTTCAGAAATTAATGCGACACGCGCCATAATCCCTGTCTTACCGATAACACGTACAATTACGTTATAAGTACTCACTCTAAATAAAATCGTACAGCTATAAATTTGAAATATTGGCACGCTATCTAAGTATTTATCAGAATATAATGCTGGAATAAGCAGGTGTGCGGTAAATACTAAAAAGAAAAAACAGGGGTACATTAAACAGGCAAGAATTCTTATGGAGCGGTGCCAGAAATCAAGTAAGCCCCGAGTATTGTGTGATTCAAAAATCTGGATAAATTTCGGCATTAATAAATTATCAACCGTATTGTTAATAATGTTGATAACCGGAATTTCCATTGCTCCGCGTGCGTACACAGCATAGGTCGCAGGATTAAAGAAATTGCTTACGATAATTTTATCGCCGTACTTTGCTAATTCAAATACGCCTTGTGAAACACCAATAGGTAGTGCGTAACCAAATTGATCTTTTATCGTACAGGTCAAGCCTGTTGGATCGTCTTGCATTCTAGATTGTGTTTGGAACATAAAAAACAAAACTACAATGGCCTGAAGGCTGTGGTACACCACTAAGACATTAAATAATTCTAATAGACTAAAATCCATCCATATTGGAATAAATATGACCCAAAAATAACTAATATTAAAAATAAAATCGACACGAATAAATGTATTTACTCGGTCTGCAGAAATCATTAATGGTTCAAAAACCGTTGTGGGAATAGTGAAAACAATAATTAAGCCAATCAATATTGCAAATTGCGGTAGATCTGGATTATTTAGTACAGTACTTATCCCATCCATAAATAATGCAGTTGAGCCCGCCACTAAAATAGCAATCGTACTAATAATGCCAAGCGTCATTAATATGAATCGAGCTTTATGTCTGGCTTTTGGTAGAAAAAAATAAACGCTGTGTGGAATGCCTAACATAAAGGCCCACATGGCAATATTCATAATTAAATGCAGATGTAAGTAGGTACCGTATTCATCTTTGCTCAAAAAACGAGCTAGCAGAATACTTAAAGCAAATACGCTAATTTGGCGAGTAGCTTTGCTCATCGTAGTAAGAAGAAGGCCCAAACCTAATTTCAAGGTTTGCCTCCTATTTTTTTTTGCACGTGCATTTTAATCCGTGAGTATAAAAATTTGATTCTAAGATGGCGAAACAATTCTAGCTATATTTTTTCTAATGTCGACCCTAAATCTTATGTGACACTTCGCTTTTATGCGCACTAGATAGCCCACCGTTCTTGAAAATCTACGTTAGACTTTTAACAAGATTGTAAGAATCAATTATTACATCCAATTCAGGTTAGCTGATCAAAACTGGTATTTCGAAATATCTAATATTCGTTTTCAAGGGGGATAGCGTGGTCGCTGTTGTCTCGACCCAATCAAACGAACGGGGAAGTTTTCGCATTGATTTAAAATGGATATTACGCAAA
>JAZKFP010000201.1:0-6836 GCA_040386355.1 Pseudomonadota bacterium
GCTTCCCACGCTAACGCACCACTTCCAGAAAATAAATCCAAAACATGCGCGTTTTGAATATCCATCATCAACCAATTAAATAAGGTTTCACGCACGCGATCGGGTGTTGGTCGGACCGCTGGATGATCTGGAATACGCCATTTTCGGCCACGAAATGAACCACCAATTATTCGAAGCTCACCCGACTTGCGCATTACATCTACTCTTGTTAATCAAAGATATTGTTAGCTGCGCATTATGGATCAACTGGCGTTGCTGGTACTGCGGCTTCTGATGCCTTAACTGGAATTTCCGTATTTTTTGCTTCTGCTTTAGATCCATCTGATTTGGGACCAAGCGACAAAATAATTAATTCATCGAGCGGTAAATGTTTTGCAAATGCGTTGCGAATATCTTCTGCTTTGACAGTTTTCAACTTGGTTTGGAATTCTTCTAAATAATTTAATGGTAAATCGTAAAACCCGAGCATGCTCACATGGTCTAACAACGAAGAATTGGTGGAAATATTCAACGGCATGGAATTCATTAATTCGCGTTTTGCTTTTTCAACTTCTTCCGCAGTTGGACCTTTTTCCAACCAATTTGTATAAATATCTTGAACCACAGTTAAGGCTTCATCCACTTGTTGATTCTGTGTTTGCAAATACATCCAAAATGTATTGGCTGCAGCCATCGGTGATAGTGACGACCCTGCCGAATACGCCAAACCTCGTTCTTCACGAATAGCCTGATTTAAAAGTGATGTGAGCCCAGAACCGCCCAACATGTAATTACCTAAATAAAATGCAAAATAATCTGGATTACGTCGATCAACTGCTAATCCACCAACACGTACATGCGCTTGATCGCTAGCAAATTCCACATGATTTTTTCCAGGTTTTGCTGAATTCACAATCGGTGTCATCTCTGGTAAAACAGTACCAACGGGTAAATCTTGCATTAATTTTTCAGCAATCGACGTTGCCGATTCTTTGGTTAAATCACCAACGATCGCTATAACGGCATTTTTTGCGGTGTAATAATCTTTGTGAAATTTAACAACATCGTCACGAGTCAATGATTGCAGTGTTTTTTCAGAGCCTAATGAATTATGGCCGTACGGATGATCGCCAAAAATTAAATCAGAAGCTGCATTGGAAATCTGCTGAGCAGGCGATTGTTTTTGACGCGCTAATCCAACCTGAGCAACCGCGATATTTCGTGTAAAACTTTCTTGATTAAATTCCGCTTGTGCGGTTACGCGGGCCATTAAATCAATCGCTGGTTGTATATATTTTTCATCGGATAAACTACGTAATTCGATTATTGCCATATCACGATGAGAAGACGTCGAAATTTGTGCACCCAAAGATTCAAACGCACGTGCTAATGCTTCGGCATTAAGATCGGCAGTACCTTCCATTAATAAGCTATTGGTAATAAATGCCAAACCGTAATCTTCTGCATCACGCGCTGAACCTGCATCGAAAATAATTCGCACATCTACCATTGGAACTTCGGGAGACTTCACCCATAACACGCGCGCACCTTGCGTGGTTTGCCACGATTGAATATCAATTTTTGGCGTTGTAGTTATATTTTCCGGTACTTCGTTTAAAGTATTTTTTAAACGTGCACTCACTGTAGGCTCTATGGTTTTTGCTGGATCTTGAAGTGCAACTTTTTCTGGAACCGTTTCATTTTTTATACGAGACGGTGCACTTGGCATCCAATAATCTGATAATGAAAACACTAAAATAAAAATTGCAGTAATCACCATAAGCATGTTGAGACTGCGTTTACTGAATCGAGCCATGAGGCGCTCCGCCATTTTTTAAGTAGATTCATTATTAAAAAGATTTTTTACTAAAGAGAATTATTGTTTTGTTCAATCGTACTCTTCTCAACATTTTCTGTTTCACTGTTTTCTAAATTTTCTGCCATTTTTGGGACTGGATTTAATACGAATGTGGTTGAACGCTCAGGTACAAAATAGGTTTGCGCCACTTTCTGCATGTCTGCTGTCGTAACTTTACGCAACGCTTCCGGCAATGCATTTACCCATTCCCACGACAAACCACTAATCCATAACTCACCAAGCTCACTGGCTTGGCCACTAATCGAATCTAATTTAAAAGTTTGATCCGCCAACAATTGCGCAATAACAGGCTGCATTTCTTCAGTAGTAATTTTGCCGGTTTTTAATTCATTAATTTCTTGCCAAATTGCTTGTTCTAAAGTTGCAATCGATACACCTTGCCGCGGAATGGCAACCATTGTTACTAACGTATCGCCACGTGATAAAACGTCGTATCCCGCACCAATTGATGCAGCGACATTTTTGCCACGCACGAGTCGAGTTTCAAAACGCGCACTCATTCCACCGTCTAAAACACCAGCCAACATCATTAAAGCAAAAACGTCGGACTCGGATTTAGCAGTTGTCGCGCTTGGAACATTAAAAGATAAATACAGGGTTGGAACTTCAACTGCCGCCGACATCTGACCGCGCCGCTCTACCCAATGCGCAACTTCAGTAACCGGTTGTGGTTCAGGCTTTTTGCGTTTGGGAATATCATCAAAATACTTTTTCGCTTGCTGTAAAACTTCTTCTGGATTGACATCACCAACAACAATCAACGCGGCATTATTTGGGGAATACCAAAGGTCATACCATTGTTGAACATCGTCTAACTCTAATTTTTTTAAATCACGCGGCCAACCAATCACTGGCTGACGATAAGGGCTGGTAATAAAAGCCATACTTGCGAATTGTTCATAGGCCAATGCGCTGGGTTGATCATCGGTACGTAATCGACGTTCTTCCAAAACCACAGCGCGTTCTTTTTGAAATTCTTTCTCATGCAGATTTAACGACGTCATGCGTTCTGCTTCAATAGCGAAACTTAAAGGTAAGCGGCTTTTTTCCCACGCTTGATAATAACCGGTGTAATCTCGATTGGTAAAAGCGTTTTCCGCACCACCAAACTTCGTCACAATTTTGGATGACTCACCCGGTTTCAAACTTGATGTACCTTGAAACATCAAATGTTCCAACACATGCGATACGCCGGTTAATCCGATGGGTTCATACGACGAACCGACTCGATACCAAATTTGCGATTGAGCAATGGGATAGCGATGATCCGGCTTCACGATAATTTTCAATCCATTATCAAGTTGATACTCAACCGGATTTTGCGCAAAGGATACATGAGGGAAAACCAAACTAGAAAAAACTAATCCGGAAAAAAATAGGCGGAACAAACTTGCTAACGCAAATAGCCTTCGTAAGCAAGATTGAAAAATTGTCATAAGATCTGCCTTTATTAAATTATTGTTGTTCTCTATTCGTTTTTTAAAGTAGTCGAGATGTGCGCTGTATTTTGGGATATCGAAAAATTCAGGTAAAGTCGCACCTTCTTTGAAACCTGTAATTGACTCAGCAGAGTACTAGATGACACAAGCATTTCACAATCGTAGCGTTTTACGAATTGCTACCCGCAAAAGTCCTCTTGCTTTGTGGCAAGCCACACACGTTGGTTCCCTCTTACAAAATGTTTTACCAAATATCTCGATTGAATACGTCAAACGCGTCACAGAAGGCGATCGATTATTAGAATCTCGTTTAGCGGATAAAGGCGGTAAAGGACTTTTCGTTAAAGAATTAGAAATTGCGTTAACCTATAAAGAAGCCGATCTCGCTGTGCATTCAATGAAAGATGTACCGATGAGTTTACCAGACGGATTTGCACTCAGCGCAATTTTAAAACGCGCGGCGGTTGAAGACGCATTAGTAAGTTTAAATAATTATAATTTAGTGACGCTACCCCCAAACGCTCGCATCGGCACATCAAGTCTACGTCGTCAAACTCAGCTCTTGGCATTACGCCCCGACTTGCGCATTGAACCGATTCGCGGCAATGTGCAAACACGTTTAAATCTTTTAAATAATAAAGGCTTTGATGCAATTATTCTTGCGCAGGCTGGACTTGAGCGTTTGCAAATTCAAGGCTACGACATTGTGCTGATTGATCCGATGGATTCCGTACCAGCCGTTGGACAAGGTGCAATTGGAATCGAAATTCGCGCAGACGACGCCGAACTTCATGAATTTTTAATGCAGCATTTAAATCATTCTGAAACTGCACTTGCTGTAATTGCCGAACGACGATTGAATTTAGCTTTAGGTGGCGGTTGTCAATTTCCGATTGCCGGTCACGCAACGTGGCAAGATCAGCAATTATCTTTAAATGGCGTTGTTGGTAATTCAATTGGATATTTATTGCGCGCGCAAGCAGAAGAACAATTTTCAACGGATGTGTTTAATGCTTCTCATATCAAGCAGGCTGAACAATTAGGCGAAAGAGTTGCGGGATTATTGCAACGACAAGGCGCAAATCAACTTATTCAAGATGTGAAATCCGAATTGTCAAAATCTGATTTATCACAGACTTCGCCTGAGTAAATATATGGCAACTATTTTGACAACTCGGCCAACTGATGAAAATTCTTTATTGACGTCAGAATTATTGGCTGAAGGTTTTCATATAAAAGAATTACCTTTATTAACGGTTGAACCATTAACCCCAACAGCACAATGGTTTGGGATTCAACAGGATGTAGCACGCTTTGATTTTATTATTGTGGTGAGTCCGCGCGCAGCACACATTGGCGCAGAATTTTTAGCACAGACATCATGGCCAACCTCTATTGAATTTTGGACACCCGGTAATAAAACCTGTGCAATTCTGAAAAAATTCGGCATAGTCGCACACACACCAAGTGCAGCCAGCAACGCCCAAGCAATCGCAGATTGTTTAAAACCGCGCTGTAAAAACAAGCGTATTTTGATTTGGAAAGGTGTTGGTGGTCGTCCCGTGTTACGCGAACAACTCGCCGCACAAGCTAGCGAATTTATGGAATGGAATCTGTACGAGCGCAAACCTACGCATTATTCCATTCATGATTTAGCAAAAACGTTCGACTCTGCAATCGATGCAGCTATTATTACCAGCGCCGCAGCGTTGGAAAATTATCTGAAGATTGCATCCGATGCACAAATCAATCTTCAGAAAACTGTTGTATTAGTACCGAGCAAACGTATTGCGGTTTTGGCCGAACAGCACGGAATAAAAACTTATATTACCAACGGCGCTTCCAACGCTGCCTTCGTACAGGGTGCGAAGACTATTTACAGGTCATAGTCTATGAATGAAACGTCAAGTACAGAAACATCAAACCCAGCTTTTTTACCATCTTCTGAGATGCTCAACACCAATCCTGATCCAAAAAATAATCCATCTAAGAAAAAATCTTATGGACGGATGTTTTTCATTTTCTTGTGCATTATGTGTTTAGGAACTTTGGCGGCAGCGGCATTTGGGTATCGTTATTTTATCGATATGCAAAACCAAGTTGCACAACATGAAAACCGTTTAAAAGAATTATCGGCAGTGCAAGCTCAAACACAGCAACAAACAAAAAATTTAAATAGTTTCCAACGAAATGTGCAGCAACTAACGACTGAGCAATCCTCACTTAATGAACAAATAACAGCTAACCAGGCCTCTACCCAAAAAGAATTAATCGCATTAAATTCCGCTTTAAAAAAATCGCTTAATCAAATGACTGAAAAATTAAATCGAGTTGTAGGATCTGATTTAGCAGCGATACAAGTTGAACAAATTACTAATTTTTTAATTTTAAGCCAAAAACGTTTAGTGCTTACGGATGATCCAGCGGGTGCGCTCGCGTTATTAGATCAAGCCATGAGTTTGGGTAATCAAATAACCGACCCTGACTTTTTACCAGTGATGCAGGCTATGGCGGAAGAACGGGCAAATATTGCACGATGGAAATTAAATAATTTGGATAGTTTATCGACTCGCTTACAAGTTTTAATGCGACGTTTAAGCGAATTTGATTGGACATTTAAACCTAATACTCAATTTAAATCGTCTGAGTCGACTACAGCTGTTAATGACACAGAGCCTTTTTGGCAACGATTTTGGCAAGGTATCCAAGATGTATTAAGCACGCATGTCATTCGTATTCAACGCACTGAACAACAAATTCCAGTATCGTATAATATTGAGTACAGCCATTTAATTGCGCAACAAAGTGCGACGCATATTTCTATGGCACAACTTGCATTGTTGCGTTACCAGTACGATGCAGCACATGAAGCATTAACCACTGCAAAAAATCTATTAGCAAATTTAAAAGCTACCCCAAACAATGCCAAAGATTTTGAATGGATATTGCAAGAATTAGATGATCTACAAAATATAATTCCTGCTCAAACAGAAAATGATTCTGATTTAACTCGTACTTTTTCTGCTTTACAAAAATACCAAATTGTACTCGCCAAGCGCTTTTCTAGTAATGGTTCAGAAAATACAGAAAAAACCACCCCTAAAGAGAAAATCACTGCAAAAAAAGAAACTGTTTCTGAAGAAGAAATTAAAACAAAACCATCCACTGAAAATCAGTAGAGGCTAGAACGGTATGCGACGATTTTTTATACTCTTTCTGGTGTTAGTGGGTGTTGCGTTATTCATTACTCAATTCACAGTAACTGACCCAGGTTATATTGCGATTGCTTACCAAGATTGGTTAATTGAAACCAGTGTTGCAGCTGCAGGCATTGCTAGCATTATTGGATTAATTCTAATTTTATTATTCGCCCAACTTATTATTTTTTTATTGCAAATGCCGGTTTTTATGCGTCATCGTCGATTTATATCGCGTGCAAAAAAATCACAATACCAACATATGCAATGGACTGAAAACGGATTGATTGCTTTAGCAAAAGGCAACTGGGCAAAAGCTGAGAAATATTTAATCGACGCTGC
>JAZKFP010000201.1:6936-12585 GCA_040386355.1 Pseudomonadota bacterium
AAACAACCGATGGTTATTAAATTACTGTGCAAAGTGCATCAGAAATTAAAAGATTGGAATGCGTTGCGTGAATTGCTACCTAGTATTCAAAGTATGAAGATTTTTTCTGAAAATGAACTAAATGCTATTGAAAAACAAATCTATCAAGCATTATTAATTAACTTGCCGGAAGAAACTATTCAACAGAAAAAATCTTTTAACGATACAGAATCGCTTTCATTAAAATATCTGCATCAACTATGGGATGAAGCTCCCAAGTTTTTAAAGAAAGATGCGAATTTTTTTACTCAATATGTCAGTCAACTGATTGCTATCGGCGCCAATCTTGAAGCTAGAAAACTTATTGAAGAAGGTTTACATCGCGAATGGCACGATCGTTGGGTTTTGCTTTATGGTCAAGTTCAATTAGAAGACCAAAATTTAGTTTGGAATCATGCACAAAAATGGCTACAACAAAAACCAAATAATGCAGCACTGCGTTTAACTTTAGGTCGTATTGCAAGTCGTTTAAAGATGTGGAAAGAAGCGCAAGAACATTACCAAGCAAGTTTAAAATTCAAACCTTCCACTGAAGCGTATTTTGAATTAGCGCGCATTATGGATCAGCATGGCGATACGAAAACCAGTTTGGAATTACATCAAAAAGGTGTAAGCTTGCTTTACCCGACTTTGACGCCAACCATTTCGAAATCGGCATTGGCTTCTTAAAATAGTTTTTATGTGATGGCCAAGTTTGCGCAGAATAATTTTTCTAAATTAATCTTTAATAACTAGTTAATCTATTTCAACACGGGCGAAAGATGTTTCGCCCCTACATAAAATGGTTGCTTTCCTAAAAATACCCGAGTCTTTGAAGCGTGGTGTAGGGGCGAAACATCTTTCGCCCGCATGTACTTTCCCACAAAATACGATTCATAAGACATTGCAGCATGGAAAATCAATCTGCATTCGGTATAGTAATGCACGAAACCTTAAACACTCTTACAAACATTACCCTGTCTTGAAATGTTTTACCTTTTTCCTAATTTTTTATCGTACTAATCATATGAAAGCTATACATTGCTTTCATGGAGAAAAAACCTCTCAACTAAATCAATGGAACGTTTTAGATTTTCCAATGTTGCGAAAATCTTCCTTTGAAAATCTCCATGACCTTAAGCAAACACTACATTCTTTAAATGTCTCTGATACACGTACACCAGCTACAACACAGTATTTATTTAAACAAAACTCGCAAAAAAAATTATCTACAACCATTTGTGCTTAAAAATTTTCGAATTTCAAAATAGTAATGCATGACGCTAGGCAAAACCTTATTCAGCTGAAAAATGATTTACATATTTCAAGCAGAATAAAAACTTTTCAAGTAAATTATGCGCACCAAAAAAATCATGAGATCCATGAAGAAGTGAAAGCTATTTTGTTTGGAATGAGTGGTGCATGTTTGTATTGTTCAATAGCAGGTCAAAAGGAACCTTATTTAACACGAGCAACTCTGGCTTCAATGGCAATACTTTTTTTTATTATGATGATTCAGCAACATGTTACGAAACCACCAGTAAAATTATTTTCTTAATTATTTAAGCATTATTTTAATTCGCCGTTATTTAGCTCAAGCTAGCGGTTGTCGGGCTTTCTTGAAAAGAATTAATCATAGCTTTGATTCCTTGATCATAAGGTGTTACTAAAAATTCTGGAAAATGTTTTTGAAATTTATCGAAAGACATTACATATTCGTTATTAAACTGATACAACATTTCATCAACTTCTTTCAGCGAACTAATAAAAAATTTTGATACATTGCGAACGATTCCTGGCAAAAATTTTGCTTTAAAATTAGTTTTTAATTCTTTATTTATTACGTTCATTACCTGTTCTAACGTGACAGGTGGACCTACAGGCAAATGCCATACTTCACCATAGGTACGCGGGTCTAACGCTAAAGCTACTAGCGCATTTGCATTATCAATTGCATTGGCATAAGTATGCGGCACATTGGTTTTTGTCATAAAAATTGGCGCTTGACCTTTAAGCATCCGTTCTAAAAAATAAATATAAAAAGGACTATTAACTGCGTACGGACCATAGAAATCGGCCGATCGACCAATAACTCCCTGTACTTTATTTTCTTGTAGTGCTTTTAATAACAAATCTGCAGTATGTTTTCTTGCTATGCCTTTTTTAGTCGTTGGATTTTGTTGGTGATTTTCATCGAAAGGAACGTCAAGTGGTGCTGGGCCATACATATAAATATCATCAAAAAAAATAATCTTTACATCATATTCTGCACATGCGGCTATTACGTATTTCATTAATAAAGGCCAATCACGCAACCACACCTCAGATTGATAGGGCAATCCTACACATACATAAACATGGGTGGCATTTTCGAGAACTTTTTTAACTTGTAATGGATCAAGTAAATTCGCATTTACAGTTTCAACTGCAGGATTTATTTTAGATCTTCCTACCGCTTTACACGGTAAGTTTTTTATAAGTAATGCATTAACAACGGCTCGACCCGTAGCACCCGAGGCTCCTAACACAACATGCATTGGAGTTTTCATGTTATGTATCCTTAATGAAATTATTATTTATAATTAATCCGGAATTACATGAAAACATTTTCTAAAAGAAATTTTTAAAATACATTAAAAAATTACGTTAATAAAAAATATACACTGCGCATACCGTACAAATTAACGACGGCGTAAAAACCCACGCTTTGCTGGACGGGGATTTTCAGGCTCTGGCCTCACTTTTTGGCGGCCATACAAACCAGTTCTACGTTTTAACGTAACACCTACTAAATTTGCTAATTGATCAATATCTTCTTGATCGAGTTCACGATAGCTGCCAGGTGATAAATCACGTGGTAATTCTAAATGTCCGAAACGGATACGAATTAAGCGATTTACTTTTCCGCCTACTGCTTCCCACATACGTCGAACTTCGCGCTTTTTACCTTCTTTAATTGTGACGCGAAACCATTGGTTGGCGCCTTCACCTGCGCCTTGGGTTATGCGAGAAAATTGTGCGATGCCGTCGTCCAGCATTACACCTTTTAATAATTGTTGAATCATGTCTTGGGTAATTGGACCTAATACGCGTACGGCGTATTCGCGTTCGACTTGCGAAGATGGATGCATTAATGAATTGGCAAAATCACCATCAGTGGTAAACAGTAATAAACCAACCGAATTTAAATCAAGGCGGCCGACAGCAACCCAGCGCTCATTATCTAAGTCGGGAAGTTGTTCAAATACGGTAGGTCGACCTTCTGGATCAGTTCGCGTGCAAACTTGCCCTTCGGGTTTGTGATACATCAAAAGACGGCGACTACTTTCTTCACCTAATTCAAAAGGAATACGTTTTCCATCAACGTAGATTTCATCAGACGCAGTAACCCGATCACCAATTTGCGCAGTTTGCCCATTGAGCATAACTCGACCTTCAGCAATCCATTCTTCCGCGGTTCGACGCGAAGCCACGCCTGCACGAGCAAGCACCTTTTGGATTTTTTCACTCACGGAGGGTTTCTGTATCATGTTTTCACGGGCTCCTCGGCCCCTAAATACTGCTTTTACTTTTAGAAGATACTGCTGAATTACTGCTCATCATCCGAATCTTTGAATCGAGACAAATGACGTTCTGCCAAAGCCGATAAAGATAAATGGTTTGAGGTTTGCTTGTCATCAGGCAAAGTAATTGCATTATGCCTTTCTTGTTCGGGTTCTGCATCTAATATCTGCTCGATTTCATGCCCATATTCTTCCTCAAGCGCATCCACCATGGTTGTGGCTTGATCAAAGATGCTACTCACTACTTCTTGTTCTTTTTGCTGTTCCTCTAAAAATAATTGTTTGTGCTCGAGCTCTTCTAAATCCGGCTCAACCATTTTCATCAAATCTTCTTCATTTTCTTCCTGTAATACTAATAATTCGTTATTGGAAACCGACGGCACAGCATGCACTAAATCTTGATGCGTATCGATAGCATCAACCATCTCGGTTAATAAGGGTGGTAAATCTTCTAATGCGCGCAAACCAAAATAATCTAAAAATTGACTCGTGGTTGCTAACAGGGCTGGACGACCCGGTACATCTCGATGACCAACAACTCGAATCCAATCGCGCTCCATCATCGATTTAATAATTTGACTATTTACACTGACGCCGCGAATTTCTTCAATTTCTCCGCGTGTAATCGGCTGACGATAAGCGATTAATGCTAAAGTTTCTAGAAAGGCACGAGAATATTTTGGCGGTCGCGTATCTTCGCACGCCGTCATAATTCGGCCAATCTCTGGGGGCACTTGAAAACGATAACCAGATTTTACGCGCACCAATCGCAGGCCACGATCTTGATAATAGATTTCGATTTCTTGCAATGCATTTTCAACGTCGCTTAATTCGAGCTGAATCTTGATCGACAATCGATCAAAAATTGCATTCAGTTGCATGGGTTTGGCAGAGGTTAATAATACCGCTTCAACCATAGAGCGAACCGCTTCTGGTGCAAGCGTTAATATTTCATCTGCCGCATCGGATTTTACAATTTCCAAATCGGTTGAAATATCATCTATTTCAAGCAAAGCTTCAGCAGAATTTTCTACCGTTTCTAACATTCAAAGCCCCATGCAAATTTACCCTAAACGGGTCTTATATTTTAATCGGCAATTTTTTTAATATTTATTCGGTAAAATCGGTATCAATGATTTTCTCTACCGCTTCGTCTTCATTTCCGCCGCGGCCACGCACATAAATCATTCCGAAAGTTTCTACCTGCACAATATCGATCAGCTGTTCTTTCACCAGCTGAAGGATAGCTAAAAATGTTACGACCACACCTTGCCGACCTTCTTCCACCACAAAAATATTTTCGAACGACGTAAATTGATCAGTGCGAACAGTTGATAGCAACACAATCATTTTTTCTCGAATCGATAAGGTTTCTGGCTTTACGTAATGGGATTCAAATAATTCCGCGCGCGCCAACATGTTTTTAACGACAGCCATTAATTCCGATAAGGACACTTCTGGATCGGCTTTTTCCAGTTGTACGTTTGGCATTGCAACTTGGACTAAACGAATTTCTCGGTCTAATCGTGGAATGTGATCGAGTTCTTGCGCAGCAGCTTTAATTGTGGCGTATTCTTGCAACCGTCTTACTAAATCAGCGCGCGGATCATCTTCTTCAGCATTTTCCGCTTGTTGTCTTGGCAACAAACATCGGCTTTTAATTTCGCCTAAGATGGCAGCCATCACTAAATATTCTGCGGCCAACTCAAGATTTAAATCTTTCATTAAAATCACATATTGCACATATTGCTTAGTAATTTGCGCGACAGGAATATCAAGAATATTAAAATTTTGGCGGCGAATCAGGTACAACAATAAATCTAACGGTCCTTCAAAAGATTCAAGAATAACCATTAACGCAGACGGCGGAATATAAAGATCATGCGGCGCATTAAAAAATGGTTCGCCCAACACAATAGCAAGCGGTGAAGCAGCCTCGATAAGAGGCGCATCTTTTATTGGAATTATTTCTGCCAAAGCTTCACTCATTCAGAACACCTGCCGCAAAATTATTTCCATAAAACACTTTTCTGATGCTGAATAATCAATAGAGAGATAATCCGCGTTT
>JAZKFP010000202.1:0-12958 GCA_040386355.1 Pseudomonadota bacterium
TGAATTAACCATTGAGAAATCAGAGCTAGGGGGCGCGACAATCAAGTGCCGCATTCCGCTTTAATATTATATTCATTAAAATTTTTGGAGTTATCGATGCCGATTTACGAATACCAGTGCACACAATGTCAGCATCAGTTCGAGTCACTGCAAAAAATGAGTGATCCAGAACTCACCGATTGCCCTAAGTGCAATCAATTAAACGTTCTCAAAAAATTAATTTCTGCAGCAGCTTTTCGCTTAAAAGGTGGTGGCTGGTATGAAACAGATTATAAAAGCGGTAATAAAAAGAATGTTGAAAGCTCCGATACAACGACATCTAAAAATGGTGATTCTTCTAAAACAGATAATTCAACGTCTGTACCATCAGAATCTCCAGCAGTAAATTCAAACAGTGTTAAAACGTCTAATTCTAACGACAGTAAATAAAAATTTTTGGTAAGCTTTAATTTGGCTTACCAAACAATAATATGAAATTTTCACGAATAATTAAAATATCTAGAAATTATCCATTCCATGCTGGAGTTGATAATTGATTGGTCCAGAATACGGTTTCGTTATTTAAATTGTCTCCTTTTAAATATTCATTCATCATAACGAAGACTTGGTCACTATAATTGTTTCGCCAACCAGCATCATTAGCATCTTTAATCCAACCTGTATTATGGTGTGCCAAGGCACCAGTTAAAATACCTTTGCTACTTTTGTCATCTACGCCGACTTCACCAAAAATTGTTTGAGGATTGCGTGTTTCTTGAATAGCTTCAACTAAACGGAACATTCCTGCATAGGTATTAATTGCAGGATCATTAAAGTCTGAGAAACTTGGCCTCGGCAATCCGGTGCCATTAAATTCATTTCCATAGCCCCCACCTTCATAAGTGGTTATTCCTGCTTGAAATACCCCTTTTGCATGTGCTCCATTTGTGCTACCAGCTTGCGTTTCTAAACCAATGGACCAGCCTGTTCCAACTGCAGACTCTCTAGACATATCAGCAAACATAAAAGCTAGAGCTTCTTCTTGTGATAATCCTAAATCTTGTTCAAAAGTTTTAGCAAAACGAGAATCACTCGCATAAATCTGTTTTACAAAAGCTTTTAATTCTGTGTCGGAAGCATTAGGGGATAAGGTACCTCGGATTTTATCCAAAGAAATAGTCGTAGTGGAGGTCGAATTCGCACCAATAGTATTTTGGCTGTAAATGTAGGGTTGATTTGCAGGGACCACAAATTCACCACTATTACCAAACGTATCTTGATTGGAATTTACCAATTGCCTAAATTCTTGTTCAAGATTATCTGAATTAAAATTGGTAGGATTTTCACAGGAATTTTGCGTAAAGCTCTCCGATCGTGGGTTTTGAATAAATCCGGTACCACAAGAACCATAATCAGATTTGTTGACTCCATTAACATAACAATCTGCCATAGTTTTCTCCTTAATTTAGTATGTCTTTTTATTTTTAATAATAATTCATTTAAATAAGTGTTATTAAATACACATTAAAAAAATAATTAATTTCATCAGCTATTAGAAACTAATTTTTTTTATCGAAAAATCAACTTTCGGTATATTTTTGTAAAGTTTTAAGGTGGCTGGTCAATTTTTCATCATCAAAAATGTTTTTAACGAGAGGTGCTATTTCTGTAATTCCTAACAGTTGAGCAGGGTAGCGTGAAAAAATTTACTGAGTCCATTAAAATCATAAAAAATTAAAAGTCTATTTTTACTTGGAGACTTGAGCGAGAAGGTTTATGCGATGAGAAGTGTAGCAAATTACGGGTATATACCCGTAGCGAATGAAAATTAGGTGTTTATCATGATCTTTCTTCCCGCTTGCTTTGTTGCCTGCTCGAACGCGTCACAGCGTTCTCGCTGCGTAAAGCTTTGGCTACGCAGCGTCAAGACGTCGTGCAACCGAAAAAAATATTCATGCTTCACCGTTTCATTTGACCTAAAATTCAAACGCTACGGGTATATACCTGCCGCAAAATGGTTTTCCCGGTTGTTGCAAGCTTACTCGCCTGCTCACCTATGTATTTATAGGCTCCGCGGGCTTATTTCGCATGCGCCTACGGGAAAACCATTCTGCGTTTGGTATATACCCGTTACGTATGAAAATTAGGTGTTCATCGCCAACACTTTTCAAGTGTTGACTCTTTTTCCCCACTCGCTATGTTGCCTTTTCTCGCGTAAAGCTTTAGCTACGCAGCGTCAAGCCGCCTTGCGATTGAAAAAATCTTCATAGTTCACCATTTCATTTGTCCAGCCTCTACCTTGAGTCGCGGCGCACAAAGTGCCCTAATTTTCAAACGATACTAGTATTATTATATTTTTCACAAAACTCAATTTTAAATTAGCATTTCAGAAATGATACCATCGCTATTAGCAAATTGTGTTTGTGGAAGGCAATATACTTCATTAATCAAAGTTTGATAACAGTTGGATAATTTTGTGAGAGCAGGCAAGGCAACATGTTGGTCGGTTTTCAAACGTCCACCGCCACTACCAGCAAATAATAAAGGTAATGCGCTGCGCTTGTGTGTGTAGTCCCCACCTCCTAATGTGCTAGTGGGATCTAACGGAGTTTCATTTTGAAAACGTCCCATTAATCCACTACCAATCATTACTACTGAATTATCTAAAGCACTCATACCGTTTAAGTCTTGGATGCCATCTAGTGTTTTAATAAAGTTCGCAAATCGCTGCATATGATAATGCGTAATCGCACCAAGCCCTTCATCGCTACCATGTTGTGAACCATGATAAGAGTGAAATTTATTATCAATGAAATAATCAAATTCTGATCGTTCATGATCAATCATATAGGACATTGAATTAGTAATATTGCATTGAGCAGCCAATGCCATAATTTCAAACATTAAATCGATATGTAAACCACGATCATAATTAGTAAAATTATCCCCTAAATTATAATTAGGATAATTTCTTGGTGACATGGAGCAACTATTGACTGTTGTAGATTGAATTCGTTGTTCAACTGCTCTAACTGACGTTAAGTATTGATCTAATCGCTGACGATCGTTATAGCTTAATTGCGTATTTAATTGAGTTGCATCGTTTCTAATAAAATCTAAAATACTACTTTTTTTCTGATTGGCTGTAGCGGTAGCGTTATTGTTTACATTAAAATATCGTTGGAAAGCTGCTGCAGGACTGACATATGGTAGAGGTGAGCTAGTGGAATTCCAGGAGATGCGTTCAGAATGAATTTGTAATATTCCATCAGCTGCATAATTACGCATGCCAGAACTTAATTGAATGGAATGCACTAAATTCTGTTCTTTATAATGTTCAGCAATGACTTGATCAATTGATGTTCCATTTAAAATACCGGTATTACGACACCCAGTACAACTTAAATAACTACTACCGCCAACTGGATGTTCACCTCCATCATAGGGCTTTATACTTCCTGCCGAGTTATTTAAATCCATCATTTGTAAACCTTGATTGGACAAATGATTATACAAACTAATTTTTGATTTAAGCCCAATCGAGTTAATGGGTTGTATCGCAGGCATAGCATTCCATTGATTGCCAGTTTGAATAACAGAAGATAAATTTTCACCAGCCATTTTACGACTTTGCCAATTTACAGTACGTGCACCAGCCGTTGCGCCATTACCAGGAAAAAGTGAATACCAATCATTTAACAAAACACCGCAAGGCATATAAACACCAATAAAACGAGGTGACTGTTTTCCTGTACACATGCCAAAAGCATTGAGTGAAAAAGTTTCAAAAAGCGGCAGTGCTAAAGAAACTCCTAAGCCTTTTAAAAATCGACGTCGACTATTTTTTGAAGATGCAGCAATCGACGTAGGCGAAGATTTTTTCATAATGTGTACTACCTTAAATCAATCAATAACGTTTAAAATTGCACCAATTTACTGAGTAGTGTCTTGCCGATAATAAAATGTTGGGCTTGTGACTATTGATTTAATTAAATCACGCATTCCTAATGTAGGAGATATAGTTTTCCATTTATTAACAATATCTTGTAGATGGGAATCGTCTGCTTCAGTTAGCGCACGTGCATGCGAAAACATAAAGAATTTTTCTGCACTACATAATGGTAATCGCTCGTCTTGTTTTAAAACATTGATCATTTCAATTGAACCATTAAAGGCAGCACCTTGGTAAAAATTACCTGAAGTATTAATTACACTACCATCTTTGTTTTGAGTTCGAATTTCTCCAGTTGAGCTGAAATTATTAAGACCTGTACCAATTGGATTTATATACTGATGACAACCTTGACAGCCAGACGCTTCTGTATTGCCAGAAGTGTCAATTCCAGGCGGCGGCGGAGGTGGTGCATCGCACAATAATTTATCAAGTGTAAAAATTCCACGCTTAATAAACTCATTGTTAATATTCGATCCGGTTGCAACTAAAATACTTCCTTGAGTAAGTAAACCGCGTCGTTGTGAATTAATTAAATTCAATCTCTTATCAATTGCTGTTGAAGGTGTTAAACCGTAATATTGAGCCAATTCATCACTTGCAAAAGTATAATCAGCACCAACTAATTCTGTAATTGGACGATTTTGTCGGATTAAATACATGAAAAATTGTTTGGTTTCATTAAGCATTTGTGAGCGATAGCTATCTTTCCAATTAGGAAAATCTGCAGTTAAAATTGTTTTATCATTTACTTTGTTCAATTCAAACCAATGCGTTGCGAAACTATCCACTAAACAATTTGAGCGACCTGTTATAAGCATTCTTTCTACTTGTTGTTCTAAAGTTTGATTGTTTAAGAGAGCACCACTTTCTGCGAGGTTAAATAAAGTCTCATCTGGCATTGAGCACCATAGAAAATACGACAGTCGATTTGCTACTTCATAGGGATTTAACAAATAAGGTTGACTTGAATTAACTGTATTTAATTCAACATGGTGTAAAAATCTTGTACTAATTAACATCGCTTGCATCCAAGTTTTTACTGATTCTTCTAAAGAATTTCCCATAGAAACTTGTAAATTTATATAATTCAATGCATTGGCTACTTCCGTAGCGGAAGCAGGTTTACGCCAAATTTTACGACTCCAAGTTGTAATAATGGTACGCCCGCATGTATCCAGATTCGTTGAAGTTAATTGACAAGTAAAAATTTTATTGCGGGCAATAGTATCTGCAAAAACTAAATTTAAAGCATTGTTTGCCGTTTCGTAATACTGTTCCAAACGTATATCATTCATACCCATACCAATAGTGTTGGCAATGTTATCAAAACCTTCGGTAATAGGATCTGCAATTAATACATTGGTTACAGAGGAAAAATCTAATCCAAATAAATCATTGAGTGTATTGGTATATTGAAGTTTATTGAGTCGGTACATCAATAAACTTCCAGGATTTTGTTTGATAACAGATAGCGCTTCTATAGGCGTATTGGTTGGAATTATTGTAGGAACAGGTGCTGGAGTAGGCGTCGCAGTTAAAGGCGTAGGAGCACCTGAAAAATAGGAATACATTATTGCAATATCTTGAGTTGAAACCACTGTTTGAGAAAATGCAGGCATAAATGATACGCCTCTACGAATAGTGTTTGTCATTTCAGCGTAGCTTTTAGTAAAACCTATCAATTTAGGAGCAATACCACCATTACCTGAAGGACCATGACACACAGCGCATCGCATTCCGTATACCGCTGGTAAGGCAGTAGCAACATTCGAGCTAACCCGTGTAGTTGCGTTAGGAGTAACAGTTGGAGTTACAGTGCTGGTTGGAATAGGTGGAAGTGTAGGGTTTACTGATTGATTCGGATTGACAGTTGGGAAAGCAGTTAGATTAGAAGGTGTATTGGGAATTGCTATGGGTTGCGTAGTTGGAATTGAAATAATAATTGGCGGATTAGTAGGCAAAATAACTGAATTAGGAACTGTTGTTGGTTGAATGCTAGGCGTTATTATCGAATTTGAATTTGGAGCAGGGGTAGCGGGAGATGATTTGATTGGAATAACTTTTTCTGTGGTATCTCCAATACAACCACTCAAATGGATAGTGAACGTGATGATGACTAATTTTAAAATTTTATGAGCCCGATTTATTTGAACTAAATAATTATGCTTAACACGTTTCTGCGGGCAACGGTTTTTCATAATAAATCTCTAGCTGTTTAATGAATAGAATTGATTGTGAAATTTAAATTAAGATGTCTATTAAACTTTAAATTTCAGAGCCAACCAACCAGTCCTTGGTTGTTTTTGGTAAAGGATTATGTTGTTAAGTAAGTATTTTGAATGCTTATGCAAGTGCGAAAAGATTCGGCGTAAAAAGCTTTAGCTAATTTTGAATTTTTTTATTCAACTGAATATTAAATAATTTATTAAAACAATATTTTTTATTAATTTTCCTGATTGAGTTTTACGGTGATTTTCTTTGGGTTTTTATATTGATTATTTGTCTAGTTCTATGGGGAGGTTTGAGTGCAACTTTTTAAGTTGTAGAAATTTATTCTTAAAAATGGATTAAGCATTTATTAGTTTCACACAAGTTATATAAAAACAATGAAATATCTAGATCCATAATTGTTTTAGGCGTTCAATATTAAATAAAAACAAGGATGAGCTGATATTAGCTTTAAGTTATTTTTTAAAAGATCATCTAACAAGTAAATTACATATCAAACCTCACCTTCTCTCGCATGGCACGCAAATTCTGTTTACACTAACGGCCCGCGATTTTAATCGTTGCACTCAATTTGTTTTTCAAAATGTATAGAAAGAGGCAAGTATGCGTAGCCATTACTGTGGTCAAGTGACAGAAGCATTACTGGATCAAGAAGTGAACATTTGTGGATGGGTTCATCGACGTCGTGATCATGGTGGCGTGATCTTTCTCGACATTCGTGATCGATTTGGAATTGTCCAAGTGGTGTTTGATCCAGATACCGTTGAAGCTTTCGCGAATGCAGAACAAATGCGCAGTGAATTCGTGATTGGGATTCGAGGTTTAGTACGTCGTCGACCTCAAGGTACAGAAAACGCCGATATGGTTACCGGTAAAATTGAAATTCTAGGTCGCGAGCTAAACATATTATCGCGCGCGAAAACACCGCCCTTCCAATTGGACGATCATCAAAAAGTTGGTGAAGAAACGCGTTTAAAGTATCGCTATATTGATTTGCGTCGTCCAGAGATGACCAACAATTTAGTGTTCCGTGCAAAAGTGAGTTCGGCAGTACGTCGTTATCTTGAATCACAAGGCTTTCTTGAATTAGAAACTCCAATTCTTACAAAATCAACCCCTGAAGGTGCGCGTGATTATTTAGTTCCAAGCCGAACGCATCCTGGACAATCGTTTGCATTGCCCCAATCGCCACAGTTATTTAAACAATTATTTATGATGTCGGGTTTGGATCGGTATTATCAAATTGCAAAATGTTTTCGCGATGAAGATTTACGCGCGGATAGACAACCAGAATTTACGCAGATCGACATTGAGGCGTCTTTTGTCGATGAAAAAGCTGTAATGAATATTGCTGAAGGTTTAGTAAAGGCAATGTTTCAAGAATTAATGCAAATCGATTTAGGTCATGTACCCCAAATGACGTTTGCAGAAGCAATGCGCCGGTTCGGAAGTGATAAACCCGATTTGCGTATTGATATGGAATTGGTCGATGTTGCTGAATGCGTAATCGATTCACCGTTTCAAGTATTTGCGCAACCTGCGAAAGATCCAAAAGGTCGAGTTGCTGCATTGTGTGTGCAAGATGGTGCTAATCGATTGACGCGAAAAGACATCGATGATTTAACCAATTACGTTAAGCAATTCGGTGCAAAAGGCTTAGCTTATATTAAAGTGAATGATCTGAGCGCGGGTCGTGATGGTTTGCAATCGCCGATTGTGAAAAATTTAAGCGATGAAGCATTGCACGGAATTCTTGAAAAAACCCAAGCAAAAACTGGTGATTTAATTTTCTTCGGTGCAGATAAAGCGAATGTGGTAGCTGCAGCGCTTGGCGCGTTACGCATTAAACTTGGACACGATTTAGGTCGTGTCGCAGAAGGGTGGCGTCCGCTTTGGGTTGTTGATTTCCCAATGTTTGACGAAGACGATCAAGGAAATTTGCAAGCATTACATCATCCATTTACTTCACCGGTTTCGGTGGATGATTTAAAACACAATCCTGCTGCTGCAATTTCACGCGCGTATGATTTTGTTTTAAACGGTGTTGAACTTGGCGGTGGATCGATTCGTATTCATGATTCAGAAGTGCAGCAACAAGTATTGGCGTTGTTAGGTATTCAAGAAGAACAAGCGCGTGAGCAATTTGGATTTTTATTAGACGCGTTAAGTTTTGGTTGTCCGCCACACGGTGGTTTAGCGTTAGGTTTGGATCGAATGGTTATGTTGATGGTTGGAGCAGAATCTCTACGCGAAGTTATCGCATTTCCAAAAACTCAAACTGCTGCATGTCCATTAACCTCAGCGCCATCTAATGTGTCGAGCAGACAGTTGAGTGATTTAGGTTTGCGGTTGAAATAATAAATCAAAATTAATAGCTAGAGAGTCCTTGTTACGGGTAAAGATTTTGATTTTATGCTAAGGCTTTTTATATCAAAAATTGGGACACGTAAAAGCGGAGTTTACTAAAATTAAATCAGCATTTAGGTAAGTTTTTGACCACGCATAAAAATAAAAGATAGTTTATAAGAAGGAATTTAAGGATTTTTAAATATGGCTGGCCACAGTAAATGGGCAAATATTAAACACAGAAAAGCCGCGCAAGATGCAAAGCGCGGTAAAGTATTTACCAAACTGATTCGTGAAATCACAATTTCTGCGCGTTTAGGTGGCGGAGTTGCAGCAGATAATCCGCGATTGCGTGCAGTAATCGATAAAGCCTTAAGTGCCAATATGACACGCGATACTATCGATCGCGCAATTAAACGCGGAGTTGGTGATGAAGACAGTGATCGTTTAGAAGAATTAACGTACGAAGGTTATGGTGCGGGCGGCGTCGCAGTTTTTGTTGAAGCAATGACCGATAATAAAAACCGCACTGTTGCCGAAGTGCGTCATGCATTTACGAAATATAATGGATCATTAGGCACAGATGGATCGGTTGCGTATCTTTTTACCAAGCGCGGTGAACTACACTTTCCTCCAGACACCAACGAAGACCAACTCATGGAAGTTGCTTTAGAAATTGGAGCGGAAGATGTGCAAGGTTCAGCAGAAGATGGTTTTTTAGTAATAACCGCATGGGATGAATATTTACGCGTGCAAGATGGTTTGATTGTCGCGGGATTAAAACCCGAAGAAGCAGAAATTACATATGCGCCAGCGGTACGTGTTGAGTTAGATATAGAGTCAGGACCGTTGGTGTACAAACTCATTGAGCGGTTAGAAGATCTCGATGATGTACAAAATGTTTATTCGAACGCTGATTTTTCGGATGAACTCATGCAGCAAATGGAAGAGCAAGGTTTAATTTAGTGATAATTTTGGGTATTGATCCCGGATCGCGCCGTACAGGCTTCGGTCTAATTGACGCTACGGATCGGCGTTATACCGTAATTGATTTTGGCGTAATTGCCGTTGATGGTGAAACATTACCGGATCGTTTGCGCGATATTTTTAATGGAATTCTCCGCGTTATTCAGCAATATGGACCTACCACTGTCGCCATTGAACAAGTGTTCATGGCACAAAATCCAGATTCAGCATTAAAACTAGGACAAGCTCGCGGCGCTGCAATTGCAGCGGTAGTGCATCATCAATTGCCGGTTTCTGAATATACTGCTCGTCAAGTTAAACAAGCGGTAGTAGGGCGCGGCGCAGCTGATAAGAAACAAGTCCAACATATGGTGACACGATTATTGAACTTAGCTGCGGAACCTCCCTCAGATGCTGCGGACGCATTAGGTATTGCGTTATGCCACGGTCAAATTCAACAAACGAATATTCGTCTTGATGGCTTACCAACTGGTTTGCGTTATCGTCGTGGACGAATGCGACTTGTTGAGAATCGTTCAATATGATTGGTCAATTACGTGGTGTGTTAAGACATAAAGAATTACCTTGGATTGTGTTGGACGTCAGCGGCGTGGGTTATGAAGTACAAGTGACCTTAACGTTATATTGTCAGTTACCGCTGATTGATTATGAGATTACGATTTACACGCATTTTTCAGTGCGCGAAGATGCGCAGTCGTTATACGGATTTGCAAGTCGTGAAGAACGCGATATGTTTCGCGGTTTTTTACGTATTTCAGGCGTTGGTCCCAAACTCGCGTTAAGTTTAATGTCGACATTATCGGTTGAAGAATGTGTGGCGTGTATTCGTAATGCGGATACCACAAGCTTGTCGCGTGTACCTGGTGTTGGGAAAAAAACGGCAGAACGTATTGTTATTGAAATGCGGGATTGGATTAAACAACAAGGTTGGGTGGAACGAGTCGCTTCTATTTCTCGATCACCACACGAAAATTCAGTAGCTCACGATCCACGCCAACAAATATTATTCGATGCAGAAAGTGCATTAGTTGGTTTAGGATACAAACAACCTATTGCAGAAAAAGCAATTCGTACTGTGCAAGCTCAAGCGCAAACTCCAGAAGAATTAGTACGATTAGCGTTAAGATCCCTAGCGCAGCGTTAATAAATAAATGCAGCATAAATAAAGGTGCATTGCGAACGCAGATGAGTTTTCCATGCTTTATGTTTTCTGAATGCGGTCTTGTGGGAAAATACATGCGGGCGAATGATTATTCGCCCCTACGGTAACCGTTAAAGATCGAAATATTTTTAGGAAAGTGATTATCTTTGTAGGGGCGAATAATCATTCGTCCGTGTTGAACGCTGCCTCTTACTGATTGACCTGTTGCTGATTAAAAAAGTTGAAAATTATTTTAGGGAAACTCATCTGCGTTGGGTATATACCCGTAGCGAATGAAAATTAGGTTAAATGAAATGGTGAAGCATGAGGATTTTTTTTCGGTTGCACGACGTCTTGACGCTGCGTAGCCAAAGCTTTACGCAAGGAAAGACAACACAGCAAGCGGAAAAAAAGATCATGATAAACACCTAATTTTCATTCGTTACGGGTATAGCAGTGACACTTTAAAAATAAAGCAATAACTGCGCAAAAATATGGAAAAAATATGGAAACACAAAAACGGTTAATTAATGCAGAAGCGGGTGATAAAGAAGATCTTTCCGATCGTAGTATTCGTCCCTCACGTTTAACCGATTATTTAGGTCAAACCATTGTAAAAAATCAACTTAGTATTTTTATTGAAGCGGCGCGTGGACGTGGTGATACCCTGGATCACACGTTAATTTTTGGACCACCTGGATTAGGAAAAACGACGTTAGCAAATATTATTGCGCAAGAAATGGGTGGACAACTCAAAGCAACGTCAGGTCCAGTTATTGAAAAAGCAGGCGATCTTGCTGCATTACTTACTAATTTAGATACGGGCGACATTTTATTTATTGATGAAATTCACCGATTAAGTCCAATGATTGAAGAAACTTTGTATCCTGCGATGGAAGATTTTCAATTGGATATTATGATTGGTGAAGGTCCAGGCGCACGTTCGATTAAATTGGATTTGCCAAAATTTACTTTGGTTGGAGCAACGACGCGCGCTGGATTATTAACATCACCATTACGTGATCGATTTGGAATTATTCAACGTTTGCAGTTTTATTCAGTGGATGAATTAACGCATATTATTGATCGTTCTTCTCGAATTTTAGGTGTTCAAACGGGACCTGGTGGTTGTGCAGAAATTGCGCGTCGATCTCGTGGGACACCACGTATTGCAAATCGATTATTACGTCGTGTTCGAGATTTCGCGCAAGTTCGCGGAAAAGGTGTTATTACTGCGTCCATTGCAAATGACGCACTCGATATGTTGGACATCGATTTACATGGACTGGATGCATTAGATCGCCGGTTTTTGTTAACGGTAATTGAACAATTTGACGGTGGTCCAGTCGGTATTGATACTCTGGCGGCCTCATTAAGTGAGGATGCTGCAACATTAGAAGATGTAATCGAACCTTTTTTATTGCAACACGGTTTATTATTACGTACACCACGTGGTCGAGTTGCTGGAAAATCAGCCTATTTGCATTTTGGTTTAAAAATGCCCGACTCATTAATTCAGCGCCAACGTGAAGTGTTACAAGAAGTTTCTGAAATCGAAAATAGATTTTAAATGCATTATTTTGAAATTAAATTTTAAAACTACATATACCAAACGCAGAATGGTTGTCCCTTAGGCGCGGTTTGAGCGAAGCCCGCGCAGCATACTCAAAAGTATGTGAGCACGGTGAGCGAAAATCGCAACAACCGGGAAAATCATTCTGCGGCAGGTGTTAAGCAAAGGAGTGATGTGTGAGTTCAGAATTCTCAGTCTGGTCGTTAATTTGGGAAGCCAGTTTCGTTGTAAAAAGTGTCATGATTATTTTATTGGTTTTATCAATCATGTCATGGACTATGATTTTTAAACGCACTCGTGATCTTAGTCAAACGGAAAAAAGACTGAATCTTTTTGAAGATCGTTTTTGGTCTGGTATTGATCTTTCCAAACTCTACGTTGATTTAAATAGTCAACCTTCAGCAAACGTTGGTGAAGAATCTTTATTCCGAGCTGGATTTAAAGAATTTACACGGTTACGTCAACTCGATAGCACGGACCGTACGAGCGCAGTAGAAGGAATTGAACGTGCAATGCGCGTTGCTTACATGCGTGAACGTGATCGATTAGAAAATCATTTACCTTTTTTAGCAACGGTTGGTTCAACGTCGCCTTATCTCGGTTTGTTTGGAACCGTATGGGGGATTATGAATTCTTTTCTCGCATTAGCTCAGGCTAAACAAGCAACATTAACCGTTGTTGCGCCGGCGATTGCAGAGGCATTAATTGCAACAGCAATGGGATTGGCAGCGGCGATTCCTGCGGTTAT
>JAZKFP010000203.1:0-3980 GCA_040386355.1 Pseudomonadota bacterium
GATTTACGTCAACGTGTAGAAGACGTTATTTTAAACCGCGATGAAAATGCAGGCGAACGTTTATTAGAGCTTGCAGAAAGTTTTCGTGGCGCGAATGCTGAAGAAACCACAGCACAGGAAGAATGGCGTGGCTGGGAAGTAAAAAAACGTTTGGAATATGCCTTAGTCAAAGGCATTAATGCCTATATTGTCGATGACACTGAAGAAGCACGTCATACCGTTAATCGACCCATTGAAGTTATTGAGGGTCCATTAATGGACGGCATGAATACCGTCGGTGATTTATTCGGCGCTGGTAAAATGTTTTTGCCGCAAGTGGTAAAAAGCGCGCGTGTTATGAAGCAATCGGTTGCGCATTTAATTCCGTTTATTGAAGCTGAAAAATCTGGAGATGTAAAAGCCAAAGGAAAAATTTTAATGGCTACCGTCAAAGGCGATGTACATGACATTGGAAAAAATATTGTCGGTGTTGTTTTACAATGTAATAACTACGATGTTGTTGATTTAGGTGTGATGGTTTCTGCAGAAACTATTTTACAAGCTGCGATAAAAGAAAAAGTGGATGTGATTGGATTAAGCGGATTAATTACGCCCTCTCTGGATGAAATGGTCCATGTTGCCTCTGAAATGAAGCGATTAAATTTTAATATTCCATTATTAATTGGTGGCGCCACTACTTCCAAAGCACACACTGCGGTAAAAATTGAACCTAAATACAATAAAGTAATTTATGTGCCGGATGCATCGCGCAGCGTTGGCGTTGTTTCAAAATTACTCAGTGAAACCAGTAATAATTATCTCGAAGAAACCCAAGAAGAATATGAAAAAATTCGACAGCGTTACAGTCAACGTCAAACGAAACCGGTCCGTGATTTTAAAGATGCACGGGAAAATGCATGGCATTGCGATTGGTCGCAACAAAGCATTACTGAACCGACTTTTTTAGGTCGTAAAATTATTACGGACGTCTCAATCGAAGATTTAATTCGGTATATTGACTGGACACCTTTTTTTATTACTTGGCAACTTGCTGGTAAATTTCCACAAATTTTAAAAGACGAAGTTGTCGGAGAAGCCGCTACTAATTTGTACGCCGATGCACAAACAATGCTGCAACAAATCGTTGCTGAAAAATGGTTAGAAATTCGTGCTGTGGTTGGGTTTTGGCCAGCACGCTCGATTGGTGAAGATATTGAAATTCAAGATGTCGACAATAATAATGAGTGGATTTTATTGCATCATCTTCGTCAACAGCATTTAAACGATGCTAAAAATTATTGCTTATCAGATTTCATTGCACCAAAGGATTCAAGCCGTAAAGATTTTCTTGGCGGCTTTGCAGTAAGTACTGGATTTGGTGCTGACGAAAAGGCTCATGAATTTGAAGCGCAAAACGATGATTATCGTTCTATCTTAATAAAAGCTTTGGCTGATCGCTTAGCAGAAGCCTATGCAGAATATCTACACATGCGTGTAAGAACTTCCCTTTGGGGTTTTGTTGCTGGGGAACAATTGACTGTTGAGGAACTCATAAAAGAGCGGTATCAAGGTATTAGACCTGCTCCTGGTTATCCTGCATGTCCAGATCATACTGAAAAAACACAGTTATTTAAGGTTTTAAATGCTGAAAAGATTGGTATGAAATTAACTGAACATTTTGCAATGTGGCCAGCAGCTGCAGTTAGTGGATGGTATTTCGCACATCCTCAAAGTAAATACTTTAATGTGGGTAAACTTGGAATGGATCAAATTCAGGAGTACGCTCAACGCAAAGGCTGGACTCAAGAAAAAGCAGAACAGTGGTTGAGTCCGAATTTAAATTACACTCCTACATAAGATAGTTAAATTTTTGAATTATCTTTAAATTTAAGGTGAAATAATATGGAAGTTGATAATCAGAAAGTTAAAAACCCTAATTCAAAACCAAATGTTGGACATGAGCCCAAAATTTTAAATGTTTCACCAAATAAACCGCATCAGGAACCACACATTCCACGCTGGTCTTTTTTAAAGACTATTTTTGGTGGTCTTTTTGGTATTCAAAGTGACAAACAACGACGTAAAGATTTTGAAAATCATACGCCTTCACGTTTTATCTTTTTAGGTGTAATTGCTTCGGTTATTGTTATAATTGCAGTAATTTCTGTTGTGGCAGTGGTTACTTCCTAACTTTAACCTTTTTGATTTAGATTGTTTTCGAAAACAATCATATCTCAATACCTTCTAAAAGCGGGCCCTATGCCCGTTTTTTTCTAAATTAATGCATAACCCGTAGTACATTACCTTTTCCTTCAGAAAAGAATAGGCGTCTATCGCCGAAATATTTCAAGTAGTAACTCTTGCTTTATGCATAATTACGCATAAAATGCATAATTATGCAAACTATGCATAAAGGTGCATAAAATGAATGAATGGCATTACCCAAGGCCTGAGCTAGCTCAGCATTATCTTCAACTTATTACACTTGGTATTTCATCAAGCCTGGCGATTATTGCACCGCGACGTAAGGGAAAAACATTATTTATTCTCCAAGACTTAGTACCTTTTGCGCAAAGAAATAAGTTCCTACCGATTTATGCTAGCCTTTGGCAAAATATTAATGCACCACATGAAGGAATTATCACGGCATTAGAAGAAGCGATAGAAAATCTAGATAGCAAATTAAAATTTAACAGATTACTTGATGCTCAAATTAAAAAAACTACTTTGAGCAATGAATTAATTGGCTCTATGGAAGTTGAGTTTGCAACAAATCCTTCAAGACCTAGCCCAAAAGAATTAAGTTATTTAGAAAAATTAATGGGACAACTTGAAAAAAAAGCGAAAGGTAAAACAATTTTGCTTTTGATAGATGAAGTTCAGCATTTGGTAACATCAAAGGAATTTGAATCACTGACCCATACACTCAGAACCATGCTGGACAAACGTCAAGGCAGAGTGAAAAGTATATTTACAGGTTCTTCTCGACATTACATGAATATTCTATTTAATGAATCACAATCACCTTTTTATCATTTTGTAGAAACATTAAATTTTCCGGACCTAGACGAAAAATTTATTGAATTTTTAAGAAAAAAATTAGCTACTGAATATGGGATTATAACTGCCATCAAACCATTGAAAGATGCTTTCATCCAGCTTGATTACTCACCATACTGGATAATGAAAATGATTTCGCAGATCATAACGTTCAAAATTAACGTACCAACAGCATTTGATCATATTCAAAATTTAATAGAAATTGCAGAGCAATTTGAATACACAGCTAAGAAATTAAAGCCTATCGATTGCATAATTTTCTTAGCATTGTGTGATAAAAAAAATCCATTTTCAAAAGAGTTGCTGCGAGAAATTGATACAGCTACAGAAATAAAAGGTATTGCTTCCAATATACAACGTTCGATAAAACGCCTGTCAGAAATGCAGTTAATAAGTCAAATTCGAAAAGGTGAGTATTATATTGAAAAGCCAGGATTGAAAAATTATCTTGTGCAAATCATGATCAAAAAAAAATTAACTTATTAACAACTTACGTTGTAATGATTCAAATATAGGCATCAATGGCTCAATTGAATCTGAATAGATCATTATAGAATTTTTCACCAGACATAATTCATCAGAAAATAATTGAGAACTTAAAGAACATAATTTTTCCGAATTTAGAATTTTTTCTGATATTAAAAAAAATGCATTTAAATTTTCAAAAATAAAGTTTTTAGTAATTATTAATGGATCATTTTTATTGAATCTAGCAAAAACTTTCATAACCATCATCTGGTTTAAAATAAACTTTAATGCCATTTCAGCTTCTTCATCTGAACATACAACTGTTTGCTGTAAAGACTGAATTATTATCTGATAAATAGAAGATGATATATTTTTAAGATATTCATCAAAAAAAAATTTTGATTTCAAAATACAGCTTCTAAGTAATTTCAAATCATCTTTCATACGTATCTTTTCAATTTCTTTAGCAGAGT
>JAZKFP010000204.1:0-26675 GCA_040386355.1 Pseudomonadota bacterium
TGCTTGTTATTACAAGCGGTGCGTGTCCCGTTCATTGTCGATATTGTTTTAGACGGCATTTTCCCTATCAAGATCACACAGGTATTACGCAATTAAAACAACAATTACGTCGTCGATTAATGCAAGATTTGAGTATTAATGAAGTTATTTTAAGTGGGGGTGATCCATTATCACTGGATGACGATACGTTATTTGAATTGATTGCAGTTGTTGAGTCTATATCACATGTTAAAACGTTACGCATTCATACGCGTTTTCCAGTAGTTATTCCTAATCGTTTAACCTCAGAATTCATTTCACGACTTGCTAATTCCCGTTTGCACAAAGTCTGTGTATTTCATATCAATCACCCAAACGAAATTAATGTTGAGTTAACTGAAAAAACTCAACGCATGCACGCGGCTAGAATTCATCTCCTTAATCAAAGCGTTTTATTGAAGGGAATTAACGACGATGAACAGACGTTGGTGAAATTAAGTGAAGCGTTATGGAGAAGCAGTATTTTGCCATATTATATTCATCAGCTTGACTCTGTAGATGGAGCCGCGCATTTTGCGGTGAGTGATTCAGATGCTGCTAAATTGATCGCAAATCTACGAAATCAGTTATCTGGGTATTTAGTGCCACAATTAGTTCGTGAATTTCCAGGCGCCGCTTCTAAAACTCCTCTCTATAGTTAAGCTGTCAGATTTATTCTTATATATCGCAAATGCGATTAGCCAAAGGGTATGATTTTTATATACTGAACTAAGACTTTGTAAATTCTATTATTAAATTTGTCTGCACGATGCATTCTAAGAATGCATCAATGAGGTATGCATGCTGAGTTCTGAGCGCGGAGGAGAGCGACCCTGGGGTCTGCCTTCTGCGATCCGACCTGAATTATCGTTTACTGCTAAGGGCTCTAAAGCCTTTGCAAAATGGTTAGAAAATCTACCACTTTTGAATATTCAGGAAAGCGTACAACATATTAATCAGGCGCTTGAAGAAGTAATGCGATTAAATAGTGGCACGGGTGAACGTTTGGAATTGCTGCAACAAATTTACCCGATTGCCATGTATCTGAGTAATCAACTGACTGAACAAGATTTAAAAGAAATCAGTAGTGCAAATGCATCGTATCAAGGAAAAACGTATCTATCGCATTCATTGTTATGGCGAGTATCGATGGCCTTTCAAACAATATGGATCGATACAACTGTTAACTTAACAAATGAAAATCGTCCACACGCTCTTATGAGTGGATGCTACGTATTAAATTGCGCGTTTGAATTACTGAAGCGGTATGCTTTGTTGTATCTTGAACCACCCGAAATATACTGGGCACGGAGTGTCGAATTAATAAAAATGGCTAAAGACTTCAATTTAGCTGATGAACCGTTAACAGTGAATTCAGTTTCATCTTCAACATTGAGTACAGCTTTTTTTGCAATTGTATTAATGGATTTATCGGAATTGGCTTCTTTATCTCGACGTGAAGCAACGTTAGTGGGTAAAGAAATTATTAATTGGGCAAATAAAATTCGATGGATTGCACCAGTACTAGATTCTTGGGTTATCGATTTAGTGACTGGATCATTGCCGGAGCGAGTGCGATCAGGAATGGATTATTCTACAAGTACAGTGGCAATTGATATTTCTGAATTAGAAGCTGAGATTGAACGTATTTTTAACATCTGGGGCACTAATACCCAAAGAAAAGTAAATGGCCCTGCGCCAGCTACATTGAAATATTTATTAGATACTTGGTCGCGGCCTAAATCTCGTCGTTTTACTCGTGCATCGATTTTTGAGCCGGTACCGATTCAAGTGACGGTAGGCGCCTCACATATTTCGCAATGGCTTGCACTTAAAGAAAAAGAAATGTTTCCGGATCAAATTCAATCTATTAACTATTCATTGTCCGATTTTAAAGAAAAAAAATTAGTGGATATAGTGAACGATGCGATCGTTATGGATACGAGTCGTGGTGGTTATCGAATTAAATTTAATTTTTACACCGATTTATTACAGTTAGAACCCGGCGAAGTTGTCTTGGTAGATTTAGGTGTAAATTTACCACCCAATCTGGCAGAAGTTCGATGGCTAAAGCGTGAGGCTGACGGGCTTACCGCAGGTGTAAACATTATTTCGTATGCGGTACAACATCATACGATGTTGGCATTTGATCATTTAAAGTCAGAAGAAGAAAATATTCCATTATTAGCTTTTTTATTAACGCCTTTTGCTGGTGAAACCGTATCAGAAGAACAGGAACGATTGGCGATATTAGTACCATCACGTTATGCAACATATTTAATGCAGTCTATGGGTACAAGTCCTGCGCAAGGTTGGCCTTTGATTAAAAAATTACTTTTTAATCATGCACACTGGAGCATTTTTGAAGCAGCAGGAAAACATCATTTACACTGGATAAAATCGTTAACCACCTTAGAACGATTAGGGATGACAGTCGGAATGAAATATTTAAGACAAAGTATGAAAAGGTAAATTTGCATTCATTTATAATGAGAATTTGAAATATGGCGGCACCTGAGTTTGAAATGGTGAACCTAATTGCCGTGTATCAAGTATCGGATGAGCTTGAGTTGGCAGTGCAAGCATTAAAAAATAAAGGTATTGCGACGCGCTCAAAGCTTGTTGATGGTGAAACACAGTTTGTTCAAGCAATTAGTAGTGGTATGTGGGATGCTATTTTATTAAGTGCAGAAAATGATACGTTATCTCTTGATGCAACGTATGAAATTTTAAAAAAATCAAATAAAGATATTCCTATCATCTTAGTTACTTCAATGTATGAACAAAGCCAGATGTTAGATGCATTAGAGCGCGGTGTTACTGACGTTGCTATTTGTGGAAATGGAGATTATCGACATCTTTTACTTGTGATTGAACGTGAATTAAAAAACGTTCGAAATCGTCATCAACGTCGTAAATTGGATATGTTGTTGCGAGAATCCGAAAAGCGTTGCGACACGCTTATTGAAAATTCAAAAGAAGCCATAATTTTTGTAGCCGATGGAATTATTATATTAACTAATCCTGCTGTAATAGAAATGCTTGGCATTAGCAACTCTGAAGATATCGATTCTGCTCCATTATTAGATTGGATTGTGGTTGATGAAAGAGAAAAACTTCGTGACTTTATACGGATTTGTTCTGAAAAATTAAGTCATGGTGAAGTGCTGGAAACGCAATTAAAAAAAGCGGATGGTTCTGCAATCAATGTACGTCTTATAGCAAGTTTTGCCACGCATCAAGGCGAAGTATGCCTGCAAATTATTATTCAAACTGATTTAGAAAAAGCAGACTTGAACGATAAATTGAAAAATCTTGGTAATGAAGATGTCGTTACAGGCCTGTATACTAAATATTATTTTATTGACCAAGTGGACTTAGCCATTGAACGCGCGCTTGTAGAATTTAAAGGAAGCATTTTAGCTTTTATAAAAATAAAAAATTTCGATGAAATTGAGCAATCCTTAGGCTTGGCTGCTATGGATTTTGTTATAGCTAATATTGCTTCTTCGTTACGTCAACATTTTGATCCAGAAACAATTCTTGCTAAATTTGCAACCGATTCTTTTGCATTGTTGTATGAAGAAGATAATTCTGAAAATGCCTTCAAAAAAATGCAAGGCTTGCATACAACATTTATGAATCATTTAATTGAATACGAACAACGCTCGATTACTGCTAATTTGGCGATAGGTTTAGTGCCAATTAATGAATCTGCTGCAGATACGAATGCAATGTTAAGTCGTGCAAAAGCTGCAATGGAAGAGGTTAGCAAAAGCAATAAAGATCACGTTAAATTACATGTTCTTGCAGGAAAAAATGCTACTGCAACTACTAACGAAGTAACTGGACAGCTACGACGCGCAATGCGTGATGGAATGTTCAAAATTTTATTTCAACCCATTATTAGTTTAAATGGTGAAAATCAACCTTTTTATGAAGTGTTACTTCGAATGATTAATGCGTCAGGTGAAGATGTTTCACCTTACGTGTTTCTGGACGTTGCGCGGTCACAGCACTTAATTTCAAAAATAGATCGATGGGTAATTGTTCAATCATTAAAAGTTTTAGTCAGTCAACTTGCACAGGGTAAGAAGCCGCGTCTTATTATTAACGTATTGTCTCAAACATTGATCGAAGAAACATTTTTAACATGGTTTTCTTCAGCAATTAAAGTTTCCAATCTTCCCCATGGATCAGTCATATTTCAATTAACTGAATCCGATACAAAATTACAGGTCAAACAGTTAGCACCGATTTTTAAAAGTTTATCGGAATTAAATTGTTTATTATCTATTTCACGTTTTGGCGGATCGGCAAATCCTTTTGCAATTTTACAGTATTTACATGTCGATTTTTTAAAGTTTGATAGTATATTTTCTCGATCTCTTCAAGGAGAAGATACGAAAAAACAACTTAAAGAAATTATTGCCGAATCTCATGAGAATGGAAAACGCGTTATTATTTCGTTTGTAGAAGACCCTGCAATATTATCAACCTTATACATGTTGGGAGCAAACTACGTTCAAGGTTATTACCTACAACCTCCCGCACCAGAAATGAATTATGATTTTAGTATGGATAACTAATAAAATTTTTTATTAGTTATATTTCAATTATCAAGAATTTTAACGAACGTCAATTCTGTTCATTATTTTGTATGGGCGATCAAGTTTTCTTTTAAATAGGGTTACATTTTTAGCATCTTCAATGGTGTAAATATTGCCATTTTTTTTATCGAAAAAGAGTTTATCATCTTGATTATTAGAGTTACGACGATAACCAGCAGCCGATGTTGAACTTTCAAAACTTTCAATTACTTGGTCACCATCCAAATCAATGTTAATTTTTCTTGGTAAGCCAGTAAAAGAGTTTAAATCGATTGCCCAATTAGTTATATTAAATCCACAAGAACTATCAGATTTTTTATAATAGTCAGTTTCAAATAATACAAAGTCTGAAATAATAATTGGGTCTTTAATCACACGTTCACCATTACTTACGGTGGAGTCGGGTGATAGCAAAGGTAGATACCATCCTTCTGCAGAAGCGCCTAAATCTGTTCCAACCCGTTTGGCCTGGCGGATTTGAAAATCACCTTTAGTGAGTGATTCATTTGTAAATTGAGTTTTGTTAAACTTAGAAATATCTACAAGCGTAGGATTTAAAGGATCTTGATATATTCCGTAAATTGTATAAGTGGGATAAAAGTTTTTATTTAAATAATCACTGAATGTTAAGCCACGACCAGTACCAAAATTGATCACGACCCCTGGTGTGTCAGGTCGACGAGATACAGTAGGTTTAACCGTAATAGGATTTTTCTCAGGATCCTGAAAAATTGCAGTGGCATTAGAAGTGGAATTAATTAAGTCGAAGAACCACAATGTTCCTCGTAAGTCACCAGCGTAAGCCGTTTCGATAAACCCATCTCCATCAAAATCAACTAAAACTGGAGCTGAAATTCCATTATTCTCATTTAATAGTGTCTCTAAAGAAGGTGTGGGAATTTTTATAAATTTTACAATAGACCCATCTTTAATGTTAATAATTCCTAAACCTTTTATGGTATCAACATCGCTGTTATATCCAGTTTGCCCAAATGCATAACATTTATTATCATCTACACAACCGATTTGTGCTGATCCAAGGGCATTTCCAAATTCTGATTTTTTTTGCTCCCACAGCACGCGTTGCCCGTTTTTAAAACTCGTTGTATAACTCATATCAAGCGCAAAAAACCCTTTTTCTCCAGCTCCAAACCCAGCAACTAAAACTGTCTTCCATTGTTTCTCAATACAAACACTATCAATTTTTAATCCGCCATCCATGTAAAAATTATGCTCAAATCCCTTAGACATATTATCTATTATTTTAGGAAGTAAAACTTCTGGAGTATAAGCCCAGACTTCTTCAAGATTTGGGCCATTGACATCCACAACATGAATTACGCCATCGTTTGAAGGAAAAACTAAATATGGTTTTCTATTTTGAGTTGATAAGGCATAATTTAATAATGGAATACCACCGCAGGTTGCAGAGCTAGGATTTTTAATAGGACCTAACAGTAAAGGTGATGTTTTAACTGTATCTCCTAAAATATTATCTCTTACTCTAATTTCATTAGATTTCTGACAAGTATTTTCTTGACCCTTCAAAAATTTCGAATGACAATCTAACCAATTGGAATCATCCATTGTAGTAAAATTTTTATTTAAAATTGCTGATTTTGTCGCGTTTGAATAGAGGCTGGGGTCAACAGAAATAGTTTCTTTAGTAGAAGAATTATAAGTCCAAATATTTCTTGAACCGCTATTGCGAACAAAATTTGTTAGATTATTGGCTAATTTAATTGGGTCTTTATAACTTCCATTAGCTTGAATGTTATAACGAACTGCATCACCGGTCCATTGTCCAGTTTCATGCATGAGAGCATATGCATGTTTATCATTAATTAGTAAATTTGAGAAAACTGTTTTTGGCTCTGCAGTAATGATTTCCTTAAAAAAATTACCCCAAATATCGTAAATTTCGCTAATATCGTAAACACTTGCAAAAGCACCATCTCCATTAAATGCGGCATGCCAAACATCAGAAACCTTAGCCAAAATATTATTTTCAGTGATGGGTTGATACCAAATATCATCGGATTTCAGTGAAGGTTCAGGAAAACCATTAGAGCCGGCAATTAATCCACTTTCTAACCCAAGTGTTAATCCAAACGTCAGCATACTTTGATGATTAATTTTTTTACCAAGATTAGAGACTTCTGATTGAATATTTGGGAAATCTGATCTTAGGTCATTATGTCTATAATAATAGGCAACATCTGCCAATGTTTTAGTTTGTCCGTCTCCATCTTCATCATTAACATTAATAAAACCAGTGTCTTCCTCCGTCCAATGCCCATCTGTTACAAGCACTGAAACATTTTTCTGACAAGCGTTTAAAACATGACTGGTATTTTTATAATATTCCCCTGCTCTTTGCAATGCCAAGCGATTAGGTGTTTTACTAGGCGAATCAAGTGAATATAATGTTTTAAGAAAAAGATTAGCAGCCTGGTTTTTGTCAGTTTCTAATAAAATATTACTGTCGTTAATGGTCATCAAACCAAAATTCATTTTTTGAGAAAATCCTTGAAAAATTTTTCCTGTATTAGCTTTAGCTGAATTCATTCGTGATGAATAATATTGGAACCAATTAGCAATATTTTGTTTAAGTTGATTTATCGAAATTTTGCCTTTGAGCGGGTGATCATCTGAAGAGTTAAGTGTAGAAATTGTAATATTAAAACAATTTACAAAAGGAGGGTTTGTGGATGCTTCTATTTCTGGCTGAGTCCAGCACATACTTGGAGGAGAATTCATTTTACTATAAACGAATTTTTTTACTTTCCATGCATTGCTGTTACTAACAGTGTATTGATAATGGGTATCCCACATATCAACTATATTGTTGGAAGTGTTATTTAATGCTCCAAGATTTGGACTTCCGCCAGAAAAACCACGTGAGTCCTCCCATATTTCAAACACAAAGCCGTCATAAATTCCAGTACGATCTACTGCTAAATCTCGAGAAATATCTGGGTCTGAACTGCAACCCACAATTAAATCTTCTTTGATATAATTTGCACAATTAAAATTTGCTTGAGGATAAGAAATCCATGGTTCATACACTTTGTAAGGATCGAAATAAATCGTATTAAAATCCGATGAGCGAATTCGCCAATCCGCCACCCATGCTAATGGAAAGTTTTCTAACTGACGACATTTTCCAACGTTAGAATTATTACCCTGGCTGGAGTCTTGAAAAATCACACCAAATTCAGCATAAGTATATTTGGCGCAGTCTGGATCTGATTCAAAGAAATTTGTGTTTGGAAACGTAACATTGTCTCCTCCATTTACATAGGTAGTTTTGCCAGGTTGAGCAAGATAGCTTTTGATTGCAAAGTGTTTGGGTACAACCACTTGTTTCAACATGCTGTTGGAATCGTCTAAAACCCATAAAACGTTTGGTTTTTCTCCGGTCGAATAGCTAGAAATTGGCTTAGGTAAGAGTTCAATAGGTTTAGCTGCCTGAACGTTTGTACTAATCGTCCAAATTAAAGTGGCCAGCAAAGTTGCAAATTGGGATTTCATACTTAACGCCATGGATATTTTAAATAATTACGTAATGATGCATTAATGAGTATAGAAAGCATCAAAAAAATCAATGTGATGAAGCGTAATTTTTTTAGTCATGTAATGTTTAAAATTTTGAAAAAAAAGATTAGGTGAAAAGGTCATGGAATTGTTAGACAAAATAAATAAGGTAAGTTTAGCCAAAAAGTATAGCGATCAAATAGAGTTAATACATTATAGATCACTCCCCTCAAAAATCGGCGTGTATTATTTCCTTTCTGAGGATGGTGCACTGTTATATATCGGAAAAAGTATTGATATTAAAGCTCGGATTCAAAGCCATTTACAAACTGCTCGGATTGATGCGCGAGTTGCACGAATGATGCAGCAAACAGTAAAAATTGGTTGGATTGAATATGCCACAGAGCTTGAAGCTTTAATTTATGAAAATGCAGAAATTAAAGATTGCTCACCGTTGTTTAATCGGCGCCAAAGACGTCTAAGAAAATTTTGGAGTTGGGTTTTTCCTTCATTACATTCAACGCAATTAGATCTTACAGCACAATCTGATACAGTTCCTATATTTAATCAAATTCGTTATGGATTTTTTAAAAGTCGGCGTGCTGCTCAAAGTGCACTATTACAATTAGCTAAAGATGCAGATCTTTGTTTGAAAACAATTGGGTTAGAAACGGGTTCAGGCCCATGTTTTGGAAGACAGTTAAAACGTTGTAATGGTGTATGCATCGGACTTGAATCTAAAATAGATTTTTTAAATAGAATGATGGAAGCATTATTGCCTTGGCAATTAGAAGCTTGGCCTTATTCTGATGCTTTATGTATCTTAGATAAAAATGCAAATGTGTGGCATCGAATTAACGCCTGGAGTTATCAAGGAAGTTTCACTACTGAAGAAGAGGCAAGACAATATTCGGCAAAATTGACATATCGATTTGATAGAGACGAATACCATATTTTGAAAAGATTTATATTGAATCATGCGGATGTTAAATAAGGTGGCAACATACATGTTGCCACCTTATTTAAATTTAAAAATAGTTAAACTTAGAAATAATTAAATTATTTAGTAAAAAAATTATAATATAATTTTTTCGTTTTCCCCGCCCTTTGCCCGTTCACCAGTTAAAACTGCTTTTACAAAACCTGCAAGCTGAACGATTGTGTTTGATGTTGAATCCCAATATTCTGCTTGTTCCGCACTAACCTTTAATAAAACTAAATTAGGATCATCTAATCCTTCAGGAAACCATGCTTTATAAATTGGATTCCACAATTCCTTAATTTTTTCTTTATCATGTACAAGCGAGGCTTTTCCTGAAACAGATACATATGTATTTTGTTCAGGCGCTGCGTAAGAAATATTAACCCGTCGATCTTGTTCAATCTCTTCTATTTTATGTGTTTCAGAACTTGTGAAAAACCAAATATCACCATCAAACTCTGCTTTTTGAGTATGCATTGGCCTTGAACGTAATACTTTACTATCGCACGTTGTCACCATTGCAACTTTAACATCTTTAATTAATGCATTTAATTTTTGAACAGATTGTTGTTTTTGAGATTCCATAAGACACCTTATTTCAATAATCCAACTTAAAAAAATTCATAGTCAATCCTCTAGGTTTGAATTTTTATTGTCAAGTCTATAACCGACATATGAAGCCTAATTAAATTATATGTTACTTAAAAAATTCAAACACTACATGGTCATCTTTCCAGGTGGCGAGAATTTTATGATCTAAATCATGATCGCCACGTAATAAAGTTTCTGCCAATGGATTTTCCAAATGTTGTTGAATCGCTCTTTTTAAAGGGCGAGCGCCATAGGTTGGATCAAAACCTACATCAGCAATCGCTTCCAATAAAGCAGGCGTAACCTCTAATGTCATACCACGTTCTTGAATTCGAGATTGCAATTTCGCTAATTGAATTTTCGCAATATGTTGAATATGAGAATTATTTAAACTGTGAAATACCACAACTTCATCAATACGATTAATTAATTCAGGTCGAAAATGTTTAGCAACAACATTCATCACCATATCTTTCATATGCTCATAGGGAGAATCAATCGGCATATTTTGAATTAAATCCGAACCTAAATTAGATGTCATTACAATTACAGTGTTTTTGAAATCAACTGTTCTACCTTGACCATCCGTTAATCGACCATCATCTAAAACTTGTAATAAAATATTAAAAACTTCTGGGTGTGCTTTTTCAACTTCATCTAATAAAATCACAGAATAAGGATGGCGTCGAACTGCTTCCGTTAAATAACCACCTTCTTCATATCCTATATATCCCGGAGGCGCGCCTAATAAACGGGCAACAGAATGTTTTTCCATAAATTCAGACATATCAATTCGAATTAACGCATCTTCCGTATCAAATAAAAAATGCGCTAATGCTTTACAGAGTTCGGTTTTTCCAACGCCAGTTGGTCCTAAAAATAAAAATGAACCATTAGGACGATTAGGATCGGATAACCCAGCACGCGAACGTCTTACTGCATTCGAAACCGCTTGAATCGCAGGATGCTGACCGATTACACGTTTATGTAATGCAGCTTCCATATTTAATAATTTTTCTTTTTCACCTTCCAGCATTTTGCTTACCGGAATTCCAGTCCAACGTGAAACAACTTCAGCAATTTCTTCTGCGGTAACTTTATTTTTTAATAATTTAGTTTCAGAAGTTTCCGATTTAGACGCTTCGGTTAAACGTTTTTCTAATTCAGGAAGGCGTCCGTATTGCAATTCAGACATTTTTGTTAAATCGCCCGCGCGACGTGCCGCTTCCAATTCAATCCGTATATGTTCAATATCGGATTTAATTTGTTGATTACCTTGAAGGCTAGCTTTTTCTCGTACCCAAATTTCCTCAAGATCAGAAAATTCGCGACTAAGCGATTCTATTTCTGCTTCAAGTTTTGAAAGCCTTTGTTTGGATTCATTATCGGATTCTTTTTTTAATGCTTCGCGTTCAATCTTTAATTGAATGAGTCTACGCTCAAGTCTATCCATTGATTCAGGTTTCGAATCAATTTCCATGCGAATACGACTTGCTGCTTCATCGATTAAATCAATTGCTTTATCGGGTAACTGACGATCCGGAATATATCGATAGGATAATTTTGCAGCTTCCACAATTGCTGAATCCGTAATATTTACGCCGTGATGAATTTCGTAACGTTCTTTTAATCCGCGTAAAATAGCGATGGTGTCTTCAACACTTGGTTCTTCAACTAAAACTTTTTGAAAACGTCTTTCTAACGCTTTATCTTTTTCAATAAATTGTCGATATTCGTTTAAAGTAGTCGCTCCAACACAACGCAATTCACCGCGCGCTAATGCAGGCTTTAACATATTTCCTGCATCCATTGCCCCTTCGCTTTTTCCAGCACCAACGATAGTGTGAATTTCATCAATAAATAAAATAACGCGCCCATTTTGCTGGCTAAGTTCGTGTAACACCGCTTTTAATCGTTCTTCAAATTCACCACGATATTTCGCACCTGCAATTAATGCACTCATATCCAAAGATAGTACTTCACGATTTTTTAAACTTTCTGGAACTTCACCATTTACAATGCGTTGTGCTAAACCTTCAACAATGGCTGTTTTACCAACACCCGGTTCACCAATTAAAACAGGATTGTTTTTTGTTCGACGTTGTAACACTTGAATGGTGCGACGAATTTCATCGTCACGCCCAATCACAGGATCTAAATGACCTTCACGCGCGCGCTTTGTTAAATCTACTGTGTATTTTTCCAAACTTTGGCGATTCTCTTCGGCTGACGCATTATCCACTTTACGATTACCTCGAACCGCTTCAATTGCCTGTTTTAATGCGATGGGATCAATAGAAATTTTTTGTAAAACATTTTTTAGATTTGAATCTTCAATTGCAGCTAATAAAACTGCATCGGTACTAATAAATTGATCGCCTAATTGTTGGGATTTTTTATCTCCTAAATTTAAGAGACGCAATAATTCTGGTGAAACCTGAATATTTCCATCCGGTTGCTGAATTTTTGGTAATTCATTTAATCGCATTTCTAAGGCTTGTTTAACTTTTTGAACACTTGTTCCAGCTTTTATAACCAACGGCCCAATTCCGCCATTAGATTCATTGATGAGTGAAAAAAGTAAATGCGCCGGTTCGACGTAATTATGATCTCGCCCAACCGCAACGGAATGAGCATCTGACAGAGCGGTTTGCAACTGAGTAGTGAGTTTATCCATGCGCATAGCAATACCTCTAAAAAAAAGATTCTGGCATTGAGATGGTGGATGGAGGCAAGATTTTCAATAGGTGTTGAGTAAGATCAGGGAAATGTTTTTTAGATAAGGCTGAAGTTATAAATAGCGGGTACGCTCAGTAGACAACGTTTGAAATGGACAATCATCCTTGCAAATTAAAAACCAAGCTTTCGATTTGCAAGGATGATCAGGGATCGGATCATCTTAAAAGTAAACTCTAGGACACCATAAAAAGGTTGCTAGTAGATTTTTCTAGTAGGTTAATCATAGTTGAAATATATGACTTTCCTTTGCACGGAAATGGATTTAATACTTGAAATGTCCGATGCAAAAACATGGACAACTGAAGTTAAAAAGCCCTTGCTCCTAAACTTGAAAAGGACTTTTGTCATTCGTTAGAAGATATTAAACCTGAAAAATTTTTGTGGTGTATGCAGGAGTGGATCGATATCTAATTAGTAAACAAATAGAAGTCATTTGATTGGTAGATATGATGAAGGCAATAAAAAAATGGAAAATGCTGAAAATTTTTATTTGGAAAATTATATAAAATATATCCCTATGTTAGATGATTAAAGAGTTCATAACTCTATTTAGTAAACAAAAGTTTGATGTTTATGTTATGGCTTTAAGTATTATTTTAATTTGATTTTGAATTTAGGAGTGATGTGGAATGTCACGAAAAATGGTTTTTGTCGTTGGTGCTGGAGCAAGCAAAGAAATAAATTTACCAGTAGACAATGAGCTTAAAAATGTTATTTCTGAAATGTTAAATATAAAATATGATGATTGGGGTCGTAATCAAGTAACAGGCGATCATGCTGTTTGTCAAACGCTGCATCACTATACTAAAAACCCAGACGGTACAAGAGGGGGTGTTAATCCTTTGCTTCATGAGGCTTGGTATATTAATCTTTCTCTCATCTAAACTGAGTCCATCGACAATTTTATTGATCAACATAGGGATAATAAAGAAATTGAATTGCTTGCAAAATTAGCAATAGTTCGATCCATTTTAGATGCTGAAAGAAATAGTTTGCTCAAATTTAATTCTTTAAAATCTAATGATCATTTAAAATTAATTAGTAATTATAATGATGTTGAAAAAATTTGGTACCTTTCATTTTTTTAAGCTTATTATAGGAAATTGTAGTGCCGACTGTCTGGAAAAACGTTTTAAATCAATTTCATTAATTATATTTAATTATGATCGATGTGTTGAATATTTTTTATATTTTGCACTTCAAGATTGCTGCAGAATTACATCAGAAGAATCTGCTCAATTAGTAAATGAAATTTCAATTTATCACTCGTACGGTGATGTGGGTGAATTATACTGGATTGGTTAAGAAAATCGAATGGCATTTGGTGAAGAGCCTAACGCTAATCAACTATTAAATTTGACTAAAAGAATTAAGACATTTACTGAAGAGGTAAATCCAGAATCTAGTGAAATATTAGAAATAAGAAATAATATAAGTCTGGCAACTGATCTAATATTTTTAGGATTTGCATTTCACAAGTTAAATATGAATCTAATCTTTCCTGAAAATGAAATAACTTCTAGCCAATATGTAAATTGTTTTGCAACAACATACGGTTTATCCAAAAGCGATGAAAAATTTATTAAGTTGCAGTTAAGCAATAATTTAAGCAATCATGTTATTGATACTTTAAATGCTGATTGCAATAATTTTTTTAATGAATATAGGCAAAGTCTATCTTTTTAATATTTGATGTTAGTGGTCTTATAAATTATTAAAGCTAAAACATATGACGATGGTCGATATGTTAATGTGCAATTTGAACCCTACAGAAGGGTGGTTAAAGACATTGCGCTTATCCCTAGGGATGTCTGGATCTCAGCTTGCTTTAAAGCTTGGTGTTTCAAAAGCAAGAGTATCTAGATTTGAGCATGATGAATTAACTGGCAGCGTTACTTTAAAAACGATGCAGAGCGTAGCTAAAGCAATGAATTGTCGTTTCGTCTACGCCGTTGTTCCGGAAAAAAAATCGAGGAAGTAATAAAAGAACGGGCGATAAAAAAAGCAAAAGAGCAAGTTGATTCTGCTTCTACTCACATGCCTTTAGAAGCTCAATCATTAAATGCTGAACAAATTAATTTTGAAATTGAAAGAATCGCGTTTGAAATGATTCAAAAAATGCCTCCCGATGTTTGGAATGATGCATGAGTTTTATAAATATTGAAGATGAGTTCGATGGGGCAACATTAATTAATTTGAATGAAATGGAAGGACTGCGTTTTAAACATATTTCTACGCGGGAAGAATTAGACCAGCTTGAACAAGCAAATATTACTAAAGGAATGAATTGGTTAACTAAACAAAAAAATCCTGATGTGCTTACTGAAGAATTTGTTTGCAAATTACATAAAAAGCTTTTTGGCGAAATGTGGAAGTGGGGAGGAAGCTTTCGTAAAACCGAAAAAAATATAGGCATTGATCCTTTACAAATAAACATTTAATTACGCAATTTATTGAATGATGTGCGTTATTGGGTAGAAAACAATACTTATCCACCTAAAGAGTTAGCTGCAAGATTTCACAATCGATTAGTTTATATTCATCTGTTTCCAAGTGGAAATGGCCGTCATGCTCAAATTATGACGGATACGATTTTAACGAAATTGTTAAAACAGCCTGCAATTGATTGGGCAGGGGGATTTAAACCAGAAAATATGGATCAAAGACGCATCAAATATGTTGCAGCCTTAAAAGCTGCCGACCAGTACGACTTCACTGCATTATTAGATTTCGTTGACGCTTAATGAATGCATATAGATCTTCAGATAGAATGCTGCGATTGTTGGCGCGGCTTCGATTGAAACCATTCAAATTTTGCAAATGAAAGCCTTGCGAGCACTTTTTATCAAACTAATTTTATTTTCGTAAAGATTTCCTACGATGGGATGTACACCATGGCTGACGCCAATTTTCTAAATCAACTTAAAAAACGCCGTACTTTTGCGATTATTTCGCATCCCGACGCCGGTAAAACGACAATGACCGAGCGGTTGTTGTTACACGGCGGTGTGATTCAAAGCGCTGGAACGGTAAAAGGTCGAGGTTCGGATAAGCACGCGACATCCGATTGGATGGCAATGGAGCAAGAGCGCGGAATTTCGGTAACAACTTCCGTTATGCAATTTCCTTATGCCAATCATTTATTAAATTTGTTGGATACACCGGGCCACGCAGACTTCTCGGAAGACACCTACCGCACGTTAACCGCGGTTGATTCGGCACTAATGGTGATTGATGGTGCTAAAGGTGTAGAAGAAAGAACCATTAAGTTAATGGAAGTGTGTCGAATGCGCGACACGCCGATATTAACGTTCATTAATAAATTAGATCGAGATGTTCGTGAACCCATCGATTTAATTGATGAGATTGAAGATATTTTATCAATTCGCTGTATCCCAATAACCTGGCCAATTGGTATGGGGCAAAATTTTCAAGGTGTTTATCATTTGCTTGAAAATCGAGTCTATTTCTATAAACGTGGTCAAGGTTTGAAGTTAACTGCGCCAGATATTGTCGACGGTTTAGATCATCCACGATTGGCGGAGCGCTTAGGTTCACAATTAAACGCATTAAAAGACCAAATTGAATTTATTCAAGGTGTGTCTGAACCTTTTGAAGTTAAAGAATTTCTTGCGGGTCGACAGACTCCGGTATTTTTTGGAACAGCATTAGGTAATTTTGGAATCGATCATTTATTACAAGGCGTTGTGAAATGGGCGCCTGCACCATTGGCACGATCAGCACGTCAGCGCGTAGTCGAACCAGCCGAAGAAAAATTTTCCGGTGTGGTTTTTAAAATCCAAGCCAATATGGATCCACGTCATCGCGATCGAATTGCTTTTTTAAGATTATGTTCTGGAGCGTTTCATGCGGGAATGAATTTATTTCATGTGCGGTCAGGAAAAACGCTTAAGTCCGTTGAAGCGCTTACATTAATGGCAGGTGAGCGCATGATTTTAGATGAAGCATTTGCTGGCGATATTATTGGTGTGCATAACCACGGCACAATTCAAATCGGCGATACTTTTACTGAAGGTGAAACTTTAGGATTCGTCGGTGTACCGCATTTCGCTCCAGAATTATTCCGTCGAATTCGTTTGCGTGATCCATTAAAAAATAAGCAATTAGTGAAAGGGTTAACGCAATTATCGGAAGAAGGCGCCGCGCAAGTTTTTATGCCGAAGAAAAATAATGATTTAATTTTAGGTGCGATCGGTGTTTTGCAATTTGATGTAGTCGCACATCGATTAAAAGCTGAATACGGCGTGGATTGTGTGTACGAACCTATTAGTGTTGCGGCAGCGCGTTGGATAACGTCGACGCAATCCAATGAAATGAAATTATTTGTAGATCGAAATCCTGAGTATCTCGCAGCAGATGGAGGTGGACATTTAACTTACCTGGCCCCTTCTATGGCCAATTTGTCGCTCACGCAAGAGCGTTGGCCAGCTATTTTATTTAGTAAAACGCGTAGAGTTGGTGAGGCTGAAAAGTAAAGCTTTAGACCAGTCAGCCTTAAAAAAGACAATTTGTTTAAATAAATATGGCATTTAATAAGAGTAATTTTTCCTATCCTATGCCAATATAACAACCTTCTTAAAATTTCTGTTTGATTAAAAATGAATCAGCCTCAAGAATGATGAATCTTACTAACACTGCTTGTTATTAAAGGAAAGATTATGGCTCGTATTACAGTTGAAGATTGTTTAGAAAAACTTCGAGCAGGTGGCGATGATCGTTTCGAATTAGTATTAATTGCTGCAAAGCGAGCGCGTCAGCTTAGTCTGTATGGTAAAGAAGCCTATGTTCCCTGGGAAAATGACAAAGCAACAGTAGTAGCTTTACGCGAAATCGCTGAAGGTTACATAAAAGCGGATATTTTGGATGAAAGAGAAGAACGCATGTAATTTTAATGGTTTTGCTTTTAATGGTTCTACAATGAGTCATTTGAACAGAATACATAAAGTACAAAATTGTCGAGAGGAGTTTTAATGACGGTCCCTACCGCTCTAGCAGAGAGTTCTTTCTCTTCCGGCGGCATTGACTTTAGTCCTTTAATGCGCCGTCTTGATTACCTTGCTCAAGAAAAACAAACATTAGTTCTTAAAGCATGTCGTTTTGCTGAGCAAGCGCACGACGGACAATATCGTCGAAGTGGTGAAGCGTATATTTATCATCCTCTTGCAGTAGCTTCCATTCTTGCCGATATGCATCTGGATCACCAAAGCATTATCGCTGCAGTTTTACACGATGTGATTGAAGATACTTCTGTTACTAAAACTCATATTCGAAAAGAATTTGGCCGACCGGTTGCTGAGTTAGTGGATGGTGTAAGTAAAATTTCTGCTATTCAATTTGAATCTCGTGCTGTGGCACAAGCAGAAAACTTTCGCAAAATGGTATTGGCGATGTCGCGCGATATTCGTGTGATTTTAGTCAAGCTCGCCGATCGTTTACACAATATGCGTACACTTGGAGTTTTGCCGCGGGCTAAACGTCAACGTATTGCCGCTGAAACGTTAGAAATTTATGCACCTATTGCCAATCGATTAGGTATTGAAAATTTTCGTACCGAATTTGAAAATCTTGGTTTTTCTATTCTGCATCCATTTCGTTATGAACGATTAAAGCGTGCAATTGATCAATCGGTTGGTCATCAAAAAAGTATATTTAGTGAAATTGAGTTAACGCTACGCAAACGTTTAAGTGTATTAGGTTCTCCAGTCCGTATTATCAGTCGCGAAAAACATGTGTATAGCGTATATCGCAAAATGAAAGAGCAACGAAAACCATTTCGCCAAATTATGGATTTAATTGGTTTTCGAATTGTAGTTTCTGATTTAGACAGTTGTTATCGTGTTTTAGGATTAGCTCATAATTTATTCAAACCGGTTCCAGGTCGCTTTAAAGATTATATTGCGATTCCAAAAACCAATGGTTATCAAGCTTTACACACTACATTAAAAGGCCAAACCGGCAAGCCATTAGAAATTCAAATTCGTACTGAAGAAATGGATGCGCTTGCAGAAAATGGTATCGCAGCTCACTGGTCTTATAAAATCGGTGGAATTATTTCGGGTGGAACCGCGCATCGTCGTGCGCAGGATTGGTTGTCCAGTTTATTAGAAATTCAAGAACAAGCCGGTAATTCATTAGAATTTATTGAGCACGTTAAAGTTGATTTATTTCCTCACGAAACCTATGTGTTTACTCCAAAAGGAAATATTTTAGAATTACCTGCGGGTGCAACGCCGGTTGATTTTGCGTATATGGTTCACACCGATATTGGACACAGTTGTATTGCCGCACGAGTTGATCATCGACTCGTGCCGTTAAGTTTTCCGCTGCAAAGTGGGCAAACGGTGGAAATTATTACCAGCTCTGTACCAGCACCAAATCCTGCATGGCTAACATTTACGGTTACGAGTAAAGCAAAATCTAGTATCCGTCATTTTCTAAAAAATCAAAAGCAGTCTGAATCTGTCTCTTTAGGTAAAAGATTATTAGCACGTTCTCTAAGTGCATATGAATTGACCATTGATCAAATTTCCAAAGAAATGTGGGAAAAATTATTTATTTTAGTGCAGTGCGAAAATCAAGATCATTTATTTCAAGAAATTGGTTTAGGTAATCGTATGGCGCCGATTATTGCATTTCAATTAATTCCACAAGATCGCCATCAAGACGATTTAGGACGTCTTGCTACGCCACTAACCATTCGTGGTACCGAAGGAATGGTTGTACATTACGCAAAATGCTGTTATCCCATTCCGGGAGATCAAATTTTAGGGCATTTAAGTGCAGGTAAAGGTGTGATTATTCACACATCTCACTGTTTGGTAGCGCAAGGAGAAGTTCAAGATGAAGCTATTTTAAGTTTGCCTGTAGACTGGTCTACACAAGCAAGCTGTGATTTTATGGCATCAATAGTGTTGCAAATGGAAAATAAACGTGGTGCTCTAGCACAAATAGCAACTATCATCGCGCAGTGCGAATCCAACATCGAAAATATTCGAATGGATGATATTGATCCAACAATGACACGTGTGACAATCGATTTAGCGGTAAAAGATCGTATTCACTTAGCACGAATTATGAAACGATTGCGCACCGCTGGTGTAGTTCATAAAATGGTTCGGCAAAAAGGATAACCTGATTTTGAAAAAGTGCATGCAAAACGAATTGTCTGCCATATTGTCTTTAAAATTAAAATCTTAGATTGCTCTTCTTACATTCTGTTGCAACTCCCATTACGAAAACTCAACAAATACGTTTATTTCTTTTTCAAGTTTTAAATTGGATACATTTTTCATGTCAATTTCTTCGCAATCAACAGCTAAACAACGCAGCGCAATTTCTACAGCCAACGCTCCACAAGCAATAGGCACCTATTCACAGGCTATTCGCAGCGGTGATTTATTGTTTATTTCTGGACAAATACCACTTAATCCAAAAACCGGTGTCTTAATTGAATCCACCATTGAAGAAGAAATTGATCAAGTTTTAGAAAATTTAAAAGCAGTTGCAACGGCTGCTGAAACTAATTTAAGTCGAGCAGTAAAGATTACGGTTTTTCTTACTGATTTAAAGGATTTTGCCGCAGTAAATAAAAAAATGGCAGCGTGTTTTAGTGAGCCGTATCCGGCACGTGCTGCAGTTCAAGTATCTGCTTTACCGAAAGGGGCCCGTGTCGAAATGGATGCGATTGTTGCGTATGGTTCAGAGTGATTTTTATTATGAATAAAACTGCTTTATTTGACCACCATCAAACTGCAAAAGCTCGCATTGTTCCATTTGCTGGATGGGAAATGCCTTTGCACTATGGATCCCAAGTACAAGAACATCACTTTATCCGACAAGCGGTTGGTATGTTTGATGTTTCGCACATGATGAATACAGATATTTCTGGATCGGGTGCAGAAGATTTTTTATTAAAAATGTTAGTGAGCGATATTCGAACCATAATTCCAGGTTTTGGTATGTATTCATTATTGCTTAATCATGATGGCGGCGTTATCGATGACGTTATTGTTTATCGTCTGGAGCACGCTTTTCGATTAGTAAGTAATGCCGGTACACGTGAAAAAGTATTGGCTTGGTTACAAAAAAATCAAACCGATAATGTCGTTATTAAAGTGCGCAACGACGTTAGCATGTTAGCTTTGCAGGGTCCAAAAGCCGCACATATTTTAAAACAGTTACCTACTTTTCCGTGGTTAGAACCAGCGGCTCGTTTACGTCGTTTTGGTTTTTTTTGTGGTGAAATAAAAGGTCGTGCAGTTATTGTTGCGCGTACCGGTTATACCGGCGAAGACGGTTTTGAAATCATAGCGAGTCATGAATTAATTACTTCATTATGGAATAAATTTTTATCGTTAGATGTAAAGCCATGTGGACTTGGAGCACGTGATACGTTGCGTTTAGAAGCCGGATTAAATCTTTATGGTTCGGACATGGATGAATCAACTCGACCCGAAGAATCGCGTTTAGCTTGGACTATAAAAAACACCCAAGATCGAGTATTTATTGGTCAGGAAGCATTATTAGAACCGCCGGCGATTCAGCGACGTTTAATTGGATTAATCGTTAAAGATCGAGTGATTCCGCGCGCAGGTCAAGAAATTAGTGGTTTTTATAATGATCGATTATTGCGTCACGGTGTAATTACTAGCGGTACATTTTCACCAAGTTTAAAACACGGAATTGCTTTAGCGCGTGTTTCTTGGGTAAGTGACGATAATAACGCGAATGAATCATCATTTATGCGACCGGATTTAAGTTTAATAGTAAACAGTAATGTGCCTGTAAATCGCAATAATAATAATTCGGTTCATGAGCCTGCGAATAATGTTTTGGATTGGAAAATTCAAATTCGTGGCCAGTGGGTGGATGCGCAGTATGCGATGCCGCCGTTTTATCGACGTGATATACCTTCCGCAAAATGATTTTCCAGCAATATGCTGTTCGCAAGGCATTTAGTGCGACGCTTACTGGCCTGCTCATTAATTCCGGCGTCATTCCCGCGAAGGCGGGAATCCAGACAAGATGAAATCTAAAAGAACCCGTCACCTAGATTCCCGCCTTCGCGGGAATGACGCCGTTAAAGATTAATGTTTATTTTTCTAAACTTTTATTTTGCTGATGAAAATAATCATTTTTGTTTGCAATTACATCACTTCAATCGCCATAGCGGTTGCTTCACCACCACCAATACATAACGCAGCAACACCACGTTTTTTATTTAATCGACGTAATGCATAAATCAACGACACCAATAATCGTGATCCGGTTGAACCAACAGGATGCCCTAATGCGCAAGCACCGCCATGAATATTTACTTTGGAATGATCCAAATTAAATTCACGAACCGGCATCATTGCAACCATCGCAAAAGCTTCATTGATTTCAAATAAATCAATTGAGTCGACACTCCAACCCGTTTTTTCAAATAATTTTCGAAGTGCACCAACGGGGGCGCAGGTAAATTCGGATGGATGTTGCGATTGACTGGTATGCGCAATAATTTTTGCTAAAGGTTTCACGCCACGTCGCTCTGCTTCTGACGCGCGCATAATAATTAATGCAGACGCACCATCGGAAATAGAACTTGCATTGGCCGCTGTGATGGTTCCGTCTTTTGCAAATGCAGGTTTTAAAGAATGAATTTTTTCTTCTTTTGCTTTACCAGGTTGTTCATCGACACTAACCACAACGGTACCGCTACGAGTTTCAACACTGATGGGAATAATTTCGTCTTTAAAATACCCTTCTTGAATAGCAGTTTTTGCACGACGTAATGATTCAATTGCAAAATTATCCATATCTTCACGCGAAATGGATTGTTGATTTGCAGTGTCTTGCGCAAACGATCCCATTAAGCGACCGGTCTCTGCATCTTCTAATCCATCAAAAAACATATGATCTTTAATTTCGCCATGACCCATGCGAAATCCTGCACGTGCTTTTTGCAATAAATACGGTGCGAGTGACATATTTTCCATTCCACCGGCGACTGCAATTTGACTGCTGCCAGCCAAAATTCCGTCGTGAGCAAGCATTACTGCCTTCATTCCGCTGCCGCATAATTTATTAACCGTGACACAGGCCACAGAATTCGGTAAATTCGCGCGCAGCGCAGCTTGACGAGCAGGTCCTTGTTTTAATCCAGCGGATAAAACATTTCCCATAACTACATCATCGATGTCGTTTGCTTTTAATCCGGCGCGTTCAACCGCTGCTCGAATTACTGCTGCACCCAAGTCAGTTGCAGTAACGGTTGAAAGATCGCCTTGAAATCCACCCATAGGTGTACGAACGGCGCTAACGATCACAATAGGATCGTTTGAATTATTTAAAGAAGTATTTTGCGACGAGGTATTTTGCGACATAGACGCCTCATGAATTAATTTGAGCACAGAATAAAATGGTAAGGCAGCATGACATAAAACTGCCTGAATCTGAATGGTTCGCCTAATTCAATTTTGTAAGAAATGCATTTATGTATTTCATGTCGCGCAAAAAAATAGTAAAAAGAGCACCGCTATTTTCACAAGCGTCCAGAGAAGCCTGCACAGCAATCTGCGTTAAGTTCCTACAGCCTGAGGAGGCAATTCATGCTCATAGGGGTACCGCTCGAAACAGCGGCCGGAGAAACACGTGTGGCCGTTACGCCAGAAACTGCGAAAAAATTAAAAGCGCAGGGCCACGTTATAAAAATTCAATCCGGTGCTGGTATCGCTGCCAGTGTCACTGACGAAGCTTATATTGCCGCGGGCGCAGAAATTACTGACTCCGCTGGTGCGCTCGGATGCGATTTAGTTTTAAAAGTTCGAGCGCCTCAAGAAAATGAATTAACGCTGATGAAAAAAAATGCGGCATTAGTTGGAATGTTAAATCCATTTGATGAAGAAGGTTTGCAACGCATAGCCGTAGCCGGATTAACAAGCTTTGCATTGGAAGCCGCGCCTCGAACGACGCGTGCGCAAAGTATGGATGTATTAAGTTCGCAAGCAAATATTGCAGGATATAAAGCGGTAATGATTGCAGCTAACGCGTATCAACGATTTTTCCCCATGTTAATGACAGCAGCCGGAACGGTAAAAGCCGCGCGCGTTGTTGTGCTCGGAGTTGGTGTTGCGGGTTTACAAGCAATCGCTACCGCAAAACGTTTAGGTGCAGTCATTGAAGCAAGTGACGTACGTCCAAGCGTAAAAGAACAAGTTGAATCATTAGGCGCAAAATTTATTGAAGTGTCGTTTGAAACCGACGAAGAAAAAGAAGCTGCAGAAGGTGTCGGTGGTTACGCCCGTCCAATGCCACAAAGTTGGTTAGATCGACAAAAAATCGAAGTTGCAAAACGTGTTGCGCAAGCGGATATCGTTATAACCACTGCATTAATTCCAGGTCGACCTGCACCAGTCCTCGTTTCGGAAGATATGGTGAAAGCTATGAAACCAGGTAGTGTCATTGTCGATTTAGCTGCAGCACAAGGTGGAAATTGCCCACTAACTGAAAAAGATACGACCGTTGTTAAACATGGCGTGACATTAATTGGTGAAACGAATTTACCAGCGATGGTTGGCGCAGATGCATCGGCATTGTACGCGCGTAATGTGTTGGATTTTCTCAAACTCGTTATTACTAAAGAAGGCAATTTTAATCTGCCGCTTGATGATGACATCGTTACTGCATGCTTAATGACTCACGCTGGTGAAATAAAGCGTAAATAATAAAAGCGCAAAACATAGGAAAAACACGATGGATATTTTATCTCATACCATTACTAATTTAATTATTTTTGTGCTTGCTATTTATGTTGGCTACCACGTTGTGTGGACCGTCACCCCTGCACTTCACACACCCTTAATGGCGGTAACCAATGCAATTTCTGCAATTGTTATTGTCGGCGCAATGCTTGCTGCAGCATTAACAGAAACCAATTTGGGTAAAACCATGGGCGTACTTGCTGTTGCGCTCGCCGCTGTAAACGTGTTTGGCGGATTTTTAGTAACTCGCCGCATGTTAGAAATGTTTAAAAAGAAAAATAAAAAACTGGAGACCAAATAATGAGCATTAATATCGTCACTTTGCTGTATCTGGTCGCCAGCGTTTGTTTTATTCAAGCACTTAAAGGTTTAAGTCATCCAACAACATCCATTCGTGGAAATATGTTTGGTATGGCAGGTATGGCAATAGCTGTTATCACAACAGCTGCGTTGATTTTTAAAATGGCTGAGCAAATGGATCAGTCCGGCGTTGAAGGCATGGGATATGTTTTAGTTGGCTTATTACTTGGCGGAAGTGTCGGCGCGCTTATGGCGAATCGTGTTGAAATGACAAAAATGCCTGAGCTTGTTGCATTTATGCACAGCATGATTGGTATGGCTGCCGTATTTATTGCGATCGCTGCAGTTGTTGAACCTTGGGCTTTTGGAATCACTGAAAAAAATGGATTAATTCCTTACGGCAATCGATTTGAATTGGCACTTGGCGCAGCAATCGGAGCGATTACATTTAGTGGATCTGTGATTGCGTTTGGAAAATTATCTGGCAAATATAAATTTCGACTATTTAAAGGTGCGCCAGTTATTTTTAAAGGCCAACATTTTTTAAATCTTATCTTAGGTTTGGCAACCGTATTTTTAATTGCTGCCTACACCATGACTGAAGCAAAAATTGATTTCGCAATTTTATTAGCATTGGCATTTGTGTTGGGCATATTAATTATTATTCCAATTGGCGGTGCGGATATGCCAGTTGTTGTATCAATGCTTAACAGTTATTCCGGTTGGGCTGCTGCAGGTATTGGATTCTCATTAAATAATTCGATGTTAATTATTGCCGGTTCATTGGTGGGAAGCTCAGGTGCAATTCTGAGCTACATCATGTGTAAAGCAATGAACCGTTCGTTTTTCAACGTTATTTTAGGTGGATTTGGTGGTGATGCAACTGCAGCCGTGCAAGGATCACAAGAGCAACGTAGCGTTAAAAGTGGAAGTGCAGACGATGCAGCTTTTATTTTAGGAAATGCAGAAACTGTAGTAATTGTTCCAGGTTATGGACTTGCTGTTGCACGTGCGCAACACGCGGTAAAAGAACTCGCAACCAAGCTTATTGAAAACGGAATTAATGTTAAATACGCGATTCATCCGGTAGCCGGACGTATGCCTGGACATATGAATGTTTTATTAGCAGAAGCTGAAGTTCCATACGATCAAGTTTTCGAAATGGAAGATATTAATTCTGAATTTGGCCAAGCTGACGTTGCAATTATTTTAGGTGCCAACGATGTTGTGAATCCGGCAGCCCATGTGAAAGGCAGCCCCATTTATGGAATGCCAATTCTGGAAGCGTACAAAGCAAAAACGGTGATCGTGAATAAACGATCTATGGCTGCGGGTTACGCTGGATTGGATAATGAACTTTTTTACATGGACAAAACCATGATGGTATTCGGTGACGCCAAAAAAGTCGTTGAAGACATGGTTAAAGCAATTGAATAATAAATTAAGATAATTTACGTAAATCACTCAATTGAAAAGGTTGGTGGGTGGTAGGGTCGGATCCGTGTCTAATCCACCATCTTACTAAATCATCTCTTTCAAATACTTGAGCTTTGCTAGCATTAGGAGTAATTAAAAAAATAGGATTTTTCAAATTTTTAAAAGGTTCTTGACTGATGACACAAAATGCTTCATCGACTAACGATTTTGCATTTTTTGCTAATCCATTCCAATTAAAATTTAAAGCGTTTTGTTTACGATAACGTTGTTGAGTTATTTGCTCTTGTTGCGAGTCTTTAAACCTATGATTGTAATGAAACTCTATTCCATACGGGTCCATCATCACCAATTCATAAACCATATTCGAAGATAATCCTGTGCCTTCAAGGTGGATATGCCGAACCCCGCCATCGTGTCGAGTTCCTAATTCAATAATCCACTGAGGTAATTGATTTAAACCATGGCACTCTTGAAAATCAATGTCGCCAAAAGAAGTAATATGCTGAGGTAACTTATTTAATTTGTAGCATTCTTTAAGAATCAAATTTCCTTCAACATGAACGTTTTCAGATAAAGCACCTAAATTAACGCATCTTGTGAAATCAGCATCTCCATAAATAATAAAATTCATGAAGTTTTTTAAAGAAGTGCAATGGGAAATATTTGAATCTCCATACACAGTAACACTACTTATTT
>JAZKFP010000205.1:0-14140 GCA_040386355.1 Pseudomonadota bacterium
GTCATGCTGAAGCAGAAGATGGTAAAAATATGCGTGATATAGATCGCGCATTAACTATAAAAGGACAGAAGGCTGCACGTTTAATGGGAGAAAAACATGTTTCTCCGCCGATCGTAGATTCAATCTATGTGAGTCCGGCACGTCGTACACAAGAAACCGCTCGCATTCTTTGTGTAGCATTTGGTTTTAAAACAGAATCCCTACAACTTCAACCGTTGATATATTCTGGATCATTGCAACAGCAATTGGCTTTATTGCAAAAGGTAGATGAGACTGTCAAGCGGTTACTATGGATCGGCCATAATCCAAATATCACAGAATTAGCGAATCAACTTTCTAAAAAGCCTATCGTGTCTCATATGGCGACAGCGGGAATTGTTGAATTAAATTTTAATGTAGATTCTTGGCTGGAGCTGGATTGGAATATCGCTGATTTCTTACTCTATGACGCTCCAGAATGTCACGTTCAAAATACAAATACCTAAAAAGAAGTGGGATAACACATGCAATTAGCACAGGTTGGAACGACTTGGTTGCAAACTAGTTTAATGTTTTTAGTCGCTGCAGTAATCGCAGTACCTTTATTCCGAAAACTAAAACTTGGGGCAGTTTTAGGATATTTAGCGGCTGGAATTATTTTAGGCCCTTATGGTTTTCATTGGGTTGCCAATCCGGATTCAGCATTACATTTTGCTGAATTTGGCGTTGTAATGCTGTTATTTTTGATTGGTCTTGAATTAGAGCCGAGTCGCTTATGGCAAATGCGACGTCAAATGGGGTTAGTCGGCGGAGGTCAGCTGGTTATAACAGCTATAATTCTCACGCCTTTATTAATGTTGTTTAGTGGAGCTTGGTCATTAGCAATTATTCTTGCTGTGACACTTGCTCTATCATCAACAGCATTTGCTATTCAATTAATGCAAGAGGGTAAAATATTAACCACTCCGTTGGGTCGTACCGGATTTAGTATTTTACTTTTACAAGATCTCGTTGTAGTTCCACTTTTATTAGCTACTGATGCATTGTCTACTCAAACATTGTTAACAAACGACACTGCGGAAAATGCGCAGAGTTTTCCCATTTTATATTCCATTCTCACGTTAGCTGCCGTAATTGTTTTAGGAAAATTATTTCTCAATACCTTTTTACGTGCGGTTGCAACCTATGCTAATCGTGAAGTTATGACAGCGGCTTCTTTATTAATTGTACTTGGCGTTGCGCAAATTATGGACGCTGTCGATCTTTCTATGGGATTAGGTGCGTTTATTGCTGGTGTTTTATTAGCCAATTCAGATTTTCGTCATCAATTAGAAACAGATATCGAACCATTCAAAGGTTTATTACTTGGGTTATTTTTCATTGCCGTTGGCATGACAATGAATCTTGATTTATTTATGCAATCACCGTTATTAATACTATTTTTTGCATTATTACTCATGGCAGTTAAAACAGGAGTAATTGGCGGCATCTTAAGATGGCAAGGTAATTCTTGGAAAGATGCTTTCTCACTAGGAATTTTACTATCGCAGGGTGGAGAATTTGCATTTGTCGTCGTAGCACAAGCATTATCAGGAAATTTAATTGAAATAGAATTAGCACAAATGTTGATTTTAGTGGTGGGTGTTTCAATGACATTCACTGTTCCAGCTGCACGTGGTTTGCAATTCATTTTTGAACGTTATCTTCCCAAAATAAACCAACCTTTTGATCAGCCTGGAAAAGATTCTGAAGATAGTGACACACCTGAAGTTATTCTCGCAGGCTTTGGAAGATTTGGTCAAATAATTGGGCGAATTTTGGCAGCCAATAAAATTCCATTCACTGCATTAGATAAAGATCCTAGTCATGTGGACTTTGTCCGTCGTATTGGTAATAAATTATATTATGGTGATGCTGTTCGAATGGATTTATTACGATCTGCAGGAATAGAACAAGCAAAGTTATTAGTTGTTGCTGTTGATAATGTAGAAGATGCTTTAAAAATAATTGAACAAGCGCAACAGTGTTGTCCAAACATTACAATTATTGCGCGAGCACGCAATCGAATGCACGCGTATCGACTATATGCCTTAGGTGTTAAATATGTCGTTCGAGAAACGTTTGAAAGCAGCTTAAGTGCTGCGGTGCAAACATTAATTCAATTAGGGATGCCTGAAGGACAAGCGTTAGAAAAAATCGATATGTTTCGTTTACATGATGAAAGAATGATTCAAGACTCTATCGGACAGAAAGATGATCTTGAAGCTTTAATTCAAATTGCACGTCAGGGTCGGAAAGAATTAGAGCAGATCTTCGATCAAGATTAAAAAATAATTCAACTTAATAAATTTTTTTACTTAACATTAAAAGACGGTTTTTTTATTAAATTCAATTGAAAAATTATCAGGAAGTGGTAGGTTTTCTTGAATAAAAAAATCTTTTACTAAATCACTAATTCGGTTTTCTAACAAAGATACACGATTACTCGTATTCAATACCACGTGAGATAATCTGCAAGTTAAGACAGGAGTTTTTAAGTCTTTAGTAGGATGGTTTCTTAAATATCGAGCGGGTGAAATAGATTGCTGAAAGGCGAGCGTTGCAACTCCAGCACAAAGTATTTTTTTGAGTAAAGAATTTGAGGTAGGAGCTTCAACGGTGTTTTTTGCAGATACATTTGCTGCATTATTGGAAGGAGGCAATTGAGCAGCTAAAAAATCAACACACATACTTATTTCCTTTTGGGAATGAAGATTTAATGCTGCTGATATCCGTATTATTAGCTTTTAAACATTCAGATAATGACGATGAAATAAAATTGGAAAAATTTTAAGAATGTCCATATTTCGGGGTCGACATTACTCTTTTTAATTTAAATGTCAATTAAAATATTTTTCAAGGCTAAATAAAATTAGAAGATTAGGGTGTACGTATCGCCATCAAGCGAATCTCAGTCATATCTTCAATTGCGTATCGAATGCCTTCACGACCCAATCCACTGTCCTTAACTCCACCATACGGCATATGATCAACGCGCCAAGAGGGAATATCCCCAATTATTACGCCGCCGACTTCTAATATTTCCCAGGCACGCATGGCTTGATATAAATCTTTCGTAAAGATTCCTGCTTGTAAACCAAAGTCACTATTATTTACTTCTTCTAAAACATTTTCAAAATTTGAAAACGGCGTTAAAATCGCAACCGGGCCAAATGCTTCTTTTTGATTTAAATCACAGCTTTTGTCAACATTTTCTAACAATGTTGCGTCAACCATCGAGTTTTTACGATTGCCTCCACACAATAAGGTGGCGCCATTTTCAATTGCTTGATTAATCCAGCCCTGCAATCGTTCTGCTTCATTCACACTAATCATTGGTCCAATAAAAGTATTTTCATTTTTTGGATCACCACTGATTAATTTTTTCGTTGCAGCCACTAATTTATTTTTAAATTCTTCGTACACGAATTCATGCACATAAATACGTTGCACACTAATACAACTTTGTCCCGATTGATAAAAAGCACCGATAATCATGCGTTGTACAGCATCGTCTAACGGCCAATCTTTATCAACGATGCAAGCGGCATTTCCGCCGAGTTCTAAAATAACTTTTTTCTTACCAGCACGGGATTTTAAATCCCAACCAACATCGGGTGATCCGGTAAAACTTAATAATTTTAAACGTTCATCGGAGGTAAATAACTCAGCGCCATCACGTTTGCAAGGCAAAATAGAAAACGCACCTTTTGGCAAATTTGTTTCGGCTAGGACTTCACCAATAATTAACGCGCCGATGGGCGTTAAACTCGCAGGCTTTAAAACAAAAGGACAACCCGCCGCAATAGCCGGAGCAATTTTATGCGCTGCCAAATTCAATGGAAAATTAAAAGGTGAAATAAAAGAACAAGGTCCAATTGGTACGCGTTTAGTAAAACCTTGGTAAGCAGCACTACGTTCAGAAATTGCTAAATTTAGGGTTTCACCATTGATGCGAATAGATTCTTCCGCAGCAATTTCAAACGTTTCAATTAGACGTGCAACTTCCCCACGTGAATCTTTAAGGGGTTTTCCAGCTTCCACGCATAGAATCTGCGCCATTTCTTCCGCACGTGTACGAAATTGAATAACGCAATGTTGTAACACGGCTTTGCGTTCGTAAGGTTTCATTTTTGCAAAAGCAGGCGCCGCTTTTACCGCCGCCGCAATGGCTTGATCAATATGCTGAGCAGAAGCAAGTGCAACATGTGTTGCAATTTCATCGGAATATTTATCGGTAACAACTAAATCTTTATTGGGTTGATGTGCTTCATTAGCTAAGTAAAAAGGATAATTTTTATGCATTAAGCATTACCTACAAATTCTGGAATAATTAAATTACTCGCAAGTCTTGGATAGCGTTCATTTAAACATTCATTATTCATGCTGTAATCAACCGGTAAATCTATGACATGAACAGCGTGTTCGCTTTGGCATTTTTCTAATAAGGGTGCAAGCTCAGCCAGAGATTCAACTCGGTGACCGCGTGCGCCATAGCTTTGCGCATACATGACAAAATCAGGATTTTGATACGTTAGACCAAACGACGGCATTTTCATTTGTTCTTGTTTCCACAAGATCATGCCGTAGCCATCATCACGTAAAATAATGACGATAATGTGTAAATTAAGCCGTACCGCGGTCTCCAACTCTTGCGAATTCATCATAAATCCGCCGTCACCGCATACTGAAATAACACTTTTATGTGGAAAAATAATTTTGGCTGCAATTGCAGAAGGCAAACCAGCACCCATGCTTGCCAAAGCATTATCTAACAACAATGTATTTGGAAATTTTGCTTTAAAATTTCGTGCAAACCAAATTTTATACATCCCGTTGTCTAAGCAGACAATAGTGTCGGCTGCCGTTGCATCGCGTAATTCTTTGACGAAGCGCGCAGGATGAATGGGAAAACGTAAATCTTCCGCATCGCCTGCAATTTGTTCTTCCAATGATGATTTCACTAATTTAAAAAATGAAAAATCCCAATGCGGTTGAGGTTTAACCGATTCGTTAATTTGCCAAATAGCGTTTGCGATATCGCCAATAACTTCCAATTGCGGAAAATAAACTGGGTCAACTGCCGCTGAATTAAAATTAATATGGATAACTTGACGTTCACCAGTACGCATAAAAAATGGCGGTTTTTCTACTACATCATGGCCCACATTAATAATTAAATCGGCGTGTGCAATTGCGCGATGTACAAAATCTTTATCCGATAATGCAGCGGTACCAATAAATAATGGATTGGTTTCATCGGCTACGCCTTTGCCCATTTGTGTAGTGACAAAAGGAATTCCGGTATGTTGAATAAAATGACGCAACATTTTTGACGTTAATTTTCGATTTGCGCCCGCTCCAATAAGTAATAATGGTCGTTCCGCGTTTTCAATCCGTTGCACTGCTTCACGAATGGCTTTGAATTCAGCGACCGGACGACGTGCATAGCTTGGTTGCAGAATAGGAGCTGTTGTGATTTCTTCTGCAATATCTTCAGGTAATTCTAAATGTGTTGCACCTGGACGTTCTTCTTCTGCACAACGAAAAGCTTCACGTACACGCGAAGGAATAAGATCTCCACTTACTATACTTTGCGTATATTTAGTAATCGGCTGCATCATGTCGATCACATCAATAATTTGAAAATGGCCTTGTTTACTAGACTTAATTGGTTTTTGTCCGGTAATCATTAACATCGGCATAGCGCCCAATTGAGCGTAGGCTGCAGCTGTTACAAAATTGGTAGCACCAGGACCCAATGTTGATAAACATACACCGGCACGTCCGGTTAAACGGCCAACGATTGCAGCCATAAATCCAGCGGCTTGTTCGTGGCGCGTTAAAATTAATTGAATAGTAGAAAGTCGAATAGCCTCAAGAAGATCAAGATTCTCTTCACCTGGAATTCCAAAAATATATTGTACGCCTTCCGACTCTAGAGCTTTGACGAATAAATCCGCTGCTTTCATTAACTTCACTCGCAGTTATTTAATATAAAGCCGATAAATAATTTTATGTTCGTTGATTATCAGCGTGTTGTTCAATAATAGACTGAATTGCTTTAGTGTTCTGATTTTCAATCTGTATTTGGATTTTGAGTACAGTATTTGATCTGCTTTTTTGAGATATCAATGAATGAAACAAAAAACAATGGAGAAAACCAAAAAGCGAAACTTCCGCATTAAAACTCTAAAACTGTACTATTTGCCTTTAACATATCAAATATACACGTGAGTAAAATAAACGAGTCAAAATGAAAGCTCAAAAAACGAACAATGCTTTTCAAATCACATTAAAGATGGTGCCGGGAGGGAGAATCGAACTCCCACTCTGTTGCCAGAACCGGATTTTGAATCCGGCGCGTCTACCAGTTCCGCCATCCCGGCATAGGTCTGATCGGGCGCTGATTATATCAAGAAGTAGTGCTAGAACCGCAATTCATTTTTTAATTATTTTTTCTTTCGCTCAACGAAATGTCAATTTTGCTTATTTGCGGTATCCTAGCGCCGCCGAAGTCAATAGGGAGTTTTGCGCATGACCGATTCGCAAGATGAATTAAATCGAATTAAAACGGGACGTATAGAACGTCAGTGGAGTTTATGGAAAGCAGGTCTACGTGCTGGTGCTTCAGTAGCTTCGCATAATGCTTTTGGATGGATGCGTTCTAAAGAAGAAAGTAATCTTCGGTTAGTAAAAGAAGCAGAAAAATTTGCGGATGAAATTGGCCAATTAAAAGGCAGTGTTGTTAAGATCGGTCAAATGATGGCGATGTGGGGAGAGCATTATCTTCCACCAGAAGTTACGCAAGCCTTGCATCGATTAGAAGATAAAACTTCCGTAATGTCTTGGTCTGTTATGCGAAAAGTACTAGACCAGCAGCCAAATACACCGTGGCAGAAATTATCAATTAATACAAAAGCAATTGGCGCAGCAAGTTTAGGTCAAGTGCATCGTGCGCGAGAAATTTCAACAGGTCGCGATATCGTTTTAAAAATACAGTATCCAGGTGTTGCGGCGTCGATTGATTCTGATCTTGATACGATTGCAATGATGATGAAGTTATTACGTTTAGTACCTATCACCCAGGAATTTCAAGAATGGTTAAATGAAATTCGCGTTTTATTGCATCGCGAAGTGGATTATGTATTGGAAGCTGAAACTACGATACGTTTTGCAACTCGATTAAAAGATGATCGGCGCTATCGTGTGCCAGAAATTTTACCTGAATATTCTTCTAATCGTGTTATTGCAATGACGTTTGAAAAAGGTGAGCGAATAGGTTCGCCGCTTGTTAAACAATTACCATCCTCGCAACGTAATGATATTGCCAGAGCTGCGCTAGATTTATTTTGGCGAGAAGTTTTTGAATGGGGCGAAATGCAAACTGACCCCAATTTCGGTAATTATTTAATTGATTTAACTATCCCGAAACAACCAAAAATTATTTTGTTGGATTATGGCGCTGTCAAAGTGTTTGATCCAACTATTTTGCAGTTGGGTCGTGAAGTGGTTGTCGCAAGTTTTTATAAAGATGAAACACGTCTTAGAAAAGCACTATTTAATTTAGGGTTTTTTTCCGACAATGTGCCGGACTCGGTGATGCATCAATTTTCTGAATTATGTTTCTTAGCCATGGAACCATTCAGTCAACCCTCCGCAGGCGCTGAAAAAAATACTCTTTGGAGTGGCAAAAGTTACCGGTGGGCTGACAGTCAACTTGCACAACGCTGTTTACAGCTTGCCTCAAAAGCTGCGTTTTCTCGATATTTTAAAATTCCACCAAAAGAATTTATGTTTTTTAGTCGTAAATTACTGGGTGCGTTTACTTTAATGACGGTTTTGCGTGCAGAAATAAATGGATATGAAGCATTAAAACCTTGGGTTGAGGCCTATGAAAATAAAAAGCGTTAATTCTTAGATAAAATTAACTGTATTTAAAAATAATATACCAAACGCAGAATGGTTTTCGATGAGGTGTTTAGCGAATGAGTCCCGCGGAGCCTACCCCTCTTTGTTTATATATGGGTAGGTGAGCAGGCGAAGAGCGCAAATACACAATGTCTTGCGAACGGCATTTTGAGGAAAATCATTATGAGGCAGGTATAGTGTATTCAACAGGACAAACAATTCATGGTTCAAGTTAAATCCACAAGCGCTGCTTTAACGGCGGTTCAAGATGCGCTTGCACGATGGTCAGTAGCAGATATTGCAGAAAAAAATTGGCAGTCTTTTGTACATAATACTGTCGCATTTTGGACAGAAGAAAAAACAACTCAGGGTTTATTTCAAGCAGCAAAATCTGAAATTAAAATAAGCTTGGGTTTGTCATTAACGGATAATGAATGCATTGAATTATTAGATTTTTTACATTCGGAATTATCCTTAATTGAAAAAGATAATTCTTCCAAAGAAGCCTTACCAAAATTGACGTTAGAAGTTGGATTACCTGCTTCAAAAATTAAACCTGTAACCGTTGCAAAAGATTCTTCAAGAAATGCTGCAAACGAAAATACACCTCAAACACCGGCTATGCCAACTTTGCCAGTTCGACATATTGTTGCAATTTCTTCTGCAAAAGGCGGAGTCGGTAAATCAACAGTTACGGCAAATTTAGCATTAGCTTTAGCTGCGCGTGGTTTGCGAGTTGGAATTGTTGATGCAGATATTTATGGCCCGAGTCAACCTGCATTATTTGGTGTTCCAGAAAATACTAAACCTAAAATTACAGAACGAAAAACTAGTTTGCCAATTAATGTTTTAGGTATTGAATTAAATTCAATTGGTTTATTAGTTGGTGAATCCACACCAATGATTTGGCGCGGACCAATGGCAACCCAAGCATTACAACAATTAATTTTTCAAACTGAGTGGAGTGCATTAGATATTTTGTTAATTGATATGCCTCCTGGTACCGGAGATATTGCATTAACCTTATCACAACGCGTTCCATTAAACGGCGCTGTGGTCGTAACAACACCGCAAGATATCGCGATATTAGATGCGCAAAAAGGTATTGAAATGTTTGGTAAGGTTCACATTCCTGTATTGGGTGTGATTGAAAACATGAGTAATTATTGTTGTCCAAATTGCGGTTATGAAGACGCCATATTTGGTAGTGAAGGCGCACAACGTTTAGCTGCGCATTATGATTTACCAATTTTTGCCCAAATTCCTTTAGCGCGTGTTATTCAAGATCAAACGCAAGCTGGAGTTCCTTTATTTGCGAGTCATCCAGATTTGCCCATGTCTCAACATTATCGCAGTGCAGCACGTGCACTTGAACTTGCACTTTGGCAACATAAAATTGCGGCAATTCATGTTCCCGAAATTGAATTTGTAGAGGATTAACTATGTCGGTTCGACCAGATCATTGGATTCAAAAAATGGCGTTAGAACACGGCATGATTGAGCCTTTTGAACCAGGCCAAGTACGTGAAATAGAAGGGCGACGTATCGTTTCTTACGGTACATCAAGCTACGGATACGATGTTCGTTGTGCGCCTGAATTTCGGGTATTTACAAATATTAATTCTGCGATTGTAGATCCAAAAAAATTTGATGAAGCAAGTTTAGTTTCTATGGAAGGGGATACGTGCATTATTCCACCGAATTCATTTGCACTCGCACGAACCGTTGAATATTTTCGCATACCAAGAAATGTTTTGACGATTTGTTTAGGAAAGAGTACATATGCTCGTTGTGGAATAATTGTTAACGTCACACCGTTAGAACCTGAATGGGAAGGTCACGTTACATTAGAGTTTTCCAATACTACAACATTACCTGCTCGCATTTACGCCAATGAAGGTGTAGCGCAAATGATTTTCTTTGAATCCGATTCGGAATGTGATGTGTCATATAAAGATCGCGGCGGCAAATATATGGGTCAACGCGGCGTCACGTTACCTCGCACTTGATTGCGCATATGAATGCAAAAAGGAAACATGTAAATGAGTTCTTGTGTCATTTGGTTTCGAAATGATTTGCGCATAACGGATCACACCGCATTATTTGAAGCAATGCGTGTTTCGCAAGAGAAAAAACTATCCCTTATTGCATTTTACGCAGATTGTGAAACTCAATTAAAACAACATGATGTAGGTCCACGTCGGCACGCATTTAACCATGCTCATGTATTAAAACTACAAGAATCGTTAGAAGAATTAAATATTCCATTAATTTGGGAAGCCAGCGGTACCTTTCAAAATGCTGCAAAAACACTAGTACAATATTTAGATAAATGGAAAAGTGAGTATTTGTTTTTTAATTACGAATATCCCGTGAACGAAAAAAAACGCGATGAAGAAGTTGTTAAAGGATGCAGTAAATTAAACATTAAAGTGCAGCGTTATCACGATTCGATTTTGGTTCCAGTGGGCAGTGTACAAACAAAAAACCAAGAACCTTATCGTGTATTTACTCCATTTAAACGAGCCTGTTTACAGTGGATGCAAAATCAGGGATGGCCTTGGCCTCAACGTCGTCCTCAATGGAGTCAGTCAGTAAGACCATCTATTAAAAGTACAAAAATTCCTGAACATGTTGTAGAACATATAGAAATTATCGATAGCAAATATTGGCCAATTGGTGAAGACGCTGCGAAACATCGCTTAAATGTTTTTATGAATAAGCGTGTTGATGCGTATCAAGAGCGACGTGATTTTCCCAATGAAAAAGGTACAAGTGGGTTATCTGCGTATTTATCCGCTGGAGTCATTTCACCTCGTCAATGTTTAGCGGCTGTTATTGATCAATACGGTGAGCAGGGAATGCAATCGCATAAAGGTTCTGCAACTTGGGTCAGTGAATTAATATGGCGAGATTTTTATCGGCATTTAATGGCTGAAGTTCCGCGATTAAGTTGGGGAAAATCCTTTAAAACAGAAACTGACAATTTAAAATGGAATAACGATAAAAAAGTTTTTGAAAAATGGTGTGAAGGTAAAACTGGAATTCCGATTGTCGATGCAGCAATGCGACAAATGAATACAACCGGTTGGATGCATAATCGATTGCGAATGATTGTCGCTATGTTTTTAACCAAAAATCTTTTTATTAATTGGCGTATGGGCGAGCAATATTTTATGCAGCATTTGGTCGATGGTGACTTCGCTGCAAATAATGGTGGCTGGCAATGGTCAGCTTCAACAGGCACAGACGCTGCACCATATTTTCGAGTATTTAATCCAGTAAGTCAGTCAGAAAAATTTGATCCAACTGGTGATTTTATTCGTCGTTATGTCCCGGAGCTGGCAAATGTTCAAGGAAAAAATATTCATTTACCGGGTAAATTAGCAAATTATCCAGAACCGATTGTTGATCTAAAATCATCCAGACAAGCTGCTATTGAGGCTTTTCGTCAGTTGAAAACATAGCGGTCTTCGCTACGAGTGTGCGTGTTATGTTTAATTTAGTGCCAGCTTCGCAAAAAATATTAGATCATACTTTTCTTTTTTTACTAGAAAATATTCCTATTGAACAGTTGTTCAATTTAATTACGCCTCTAAAAAATATAAAATGCATTCAAGAGCATTCAGAAGCGTATTTTTGTTACCTAAGAAGTTTACGTGAACCCTCAGATAATACAGATTTACTTAATTGTATAACGCATCAACCTTTAAGCTTTGAAGATAAAAAAGATAATAATCAAATAATTCATCACATTTCATCGAAATCTATTAGTCCAAAAATTCCACTTTATTCAAAATTACCATGCTCTTCCCGAATGCTATTGAGATCACAGTCTATTGCTAAACTTTATCCAACTGAATATAACAATACAGAAGAAAGTATTGAAATGTCATTGATACATCATTTTAAAAACAATGAATTGCCTGATGTATTAGAGATTGCTAAAAAGATTGGCAATTTATTTGATATAGGTGAAGCAATATGTCCGCGATCCAAATCAGTAAGTGATTTAAGCTCCATGTATTTAAAAGTTTCTCCGAATAAGATTGAATATTTTTACACTCAACTTGACAGTCTACAACAACTGGCAGTTTTTTTGAGCACTAAAATTTATAACGAAAAGTTGATACATCCACTTCAACATGTAAGAAATGATATAAAAAATAAAGAACTTATTTCACTTTTTTTACCTTGTTGGAATACAGTAACGAATTTTTTAAGAAATGGAATTAATGATCAAAAAAAGATTCAAATAATTAATACTTTAGGATTGCCTCTCATGGCGGGAATGCTGTTTCTGGTTGCTGAGAATCTGAATAACAAAATTAATTGTTCAACATTACGACAATGGTATGATTACCATATTATTGATTTAATCGCGTTTGATTATGAGACATACGGTGATTCTATTGATTCTAATTTAAAATTGAAAGTTATAGATTTTCAATTGCAAATTTTAGAAGCTTTAGAAGAAAAATTTAAAACAGAAGCTAACCAAAAATTAAATGATTTAAAACCTTATTCCTTAAGAGCTAAATCTATTACAGGTTTAGACGAAACAATTTCCGGAATGAACTATTGGGATATTGTACAATTTGAAGAAAAAATAACTATTGCAGAAAAATTATCACCAGTACCACACGTCTTAGATCTAAATGGCAATCTAAAAGAAGAATACAAAAATATTAGGAAAAATTTAGAAAGTGAGATAAGTTTAGATCCATTATCTTCACTACATGCTTGGTTTAATCATCTCAATAACTTACTAAAAATTGAATAAGTTTTCAATTTTTTTAAAGATTATATTTTTCATATTTCAGGCGTTAACATGTTAAAGCCTATTACCTCTTCTGTTGTTATAACAACTGTTATCCACAATTCAGACATTACTACGTTAGATAAAATTTTATATATTCACTTTATTCCAAATGCTATGCGATGTGCGGTATGTTTGGAAGAATATGAATCTCGTTTACATGCCATTCTTCCATGTAAAGATTCAATATGTAGTTTTTGTATTCAAAGTACGTTAAATGCTCAGGATATTAGAGATGTATGTCCTGTTTGCGTTCAGCCATGGAATAATGAATTTAAACGTGATTATTTTAAACCGCAGCAAAATTTTTTTATTTGGTCGCGTGAATGTCTTCAACGTTGTCAAGAAGGCGAATATTGGCAAGAAGGTATTCTTGCGCTGCATGTAACTTTGAAAACTTATATTGATCAGCAATCTAATATTTACGCTCAGCAAAGTATTTATCTTCAAATAAAGCAGTTTTTCTTATGGTTGTCGGACCAATTGCCAGATAGTTTTTTTGAATCCGCTGAACAGAAAGGTCTTTTCTTAAATAGTATATTTTCAAATTTTGAAAATATACATGTAGAAAAAACTAGTTTTGAAAAAATCAGCGTAGGTCTAAACTTTTTTCTAAAGCTGGGTGAAATTCAATTTCATCCAGGCTTGCATAACTCTAATGATTTATGGAATTTATCAAAAAATTATAACACTGCAATCCGTTTAATCTATCAACTTTACCAGAACTTGAATAATTTAAATAATATATTAGAAAATCCAAGTGAAATAGATTTCCTAAAGACGTCATTTGATAGAATAAAAATATGGACTCAAAACATTTATATTGAATTTATAAAAACAAACACTCAAGAAAATAGCATTTTGAATAATGAAGCAATTAATTTAAAAAATTTAGTAATGCAGGCTCTTGAGAATGAAAATCTACCGAATGATTTACTAATAAAATATGTCTGTCTACCTTTTGAGTGGATCCAATCTTATGCATATTCTGATTACTTAACATTTGTACAATCGGATTCCGCTATTTTAGAATTAGAATCTATATGGTTTCCACATCAACTTGCAATTAAATTTGACACTATTCAAGAACCATATTGGCTGCATAAAATTTCCAATATTAAAAATGAGACTATTCAAGTTTTACATAATAAATTTGACAGGATAAATGAATATGTTGATGAATTAGGTGTTCAGAATGGTATAGTTGAATGGATGAAGTCATTAATTCTTTGTAAAAATATTAAGAATATAATATTCCTCAATCATATTTTAAAATTATTGGAATCTTTAAAATTTTTGTCTGATATAGAGCAATTTTGTAGAGAGAGTTACGAAAATAATTATCATCAGTCAAAAAAACTACAGTGAAAATTCGCTAATTTTAAAAGTATT
>JAZKFP010000206.1:0-8956 GCA_040386355.1 Pseudomonadota bacterium
CAAGCGGTTTTTGTTTGCTGGCCATGATCAAGCCGAAGCCTGTCATTAGAGTTACAACGGATGTGCCGCCATAACTAATTAAGGGGAGAGGCACGCCTACTACGGGTAACAAGCCCGACACCATACCAACATTAATCACAATGTACATTAAAAATGTTGCAGTTAATGTTGCAGCAAGAATTCGACCATAAAGTTTTGGCGCAGACCATGCCAACATAAATCCTCGTGCTACGACAAATGCGTACAAAGCTAATAATAATAAAACACCTTGTAGGCCAAATTCTTCGGCTAATACTGCGTAAATAAAATCAGTAGAACTTTCAGGTAAAAAATCCAAACGCGATTGAGTACCCGCCATCCAACCTTTACCGGTTAGTCCACCTGAACCAATTGCAGTTTGGGATTGAATAATATTCCAACCTGCACCAAGCGGATCACTTTCAGGATCCAGAAAAGTTAAAACACGACGACGTTGATATTCATACATCGATTTCCAAAGGACCATTGAAGAAGGAATAGCAATAATGATGCACGCCAGAATCCATCGCCATCGTAATCCTGAGAAAAATAAAACTAAAATACCGGAGCACGAAATAATTATTGCAGTACCTAAATCAGGTTGCATGCCAATTAATGTTGCAGGGATTGAAATTAAACAAAACGCGATAAAGATTTGTATAAGTGATGGAGGAATGCGAGGCTGGCCTGCCATTTGTCCGCAAAAAAAATGTGTTAAAAATAAAGGTACAGCAAGCTTTGCAATTTCACTCGGTTGAAAACGAATCACGCCAGGAATTTCTAACCATCTTTGCGCACCTTTCGCATGATCACCAATTAATAAAACCAAAGACAGCAATACAACGGCCGCTATAAAAAGAAAAATTGACCAACGCCGCAGCGTATCCAATGGAATTTGTGCAACAATCATCATTGAAATAAAACCGATTCCAAAATGAATTGCCTGACGATAAACTTTGTCAATATCAGAAGCGCTGTACAGCACCACCCATCCCCAAGACATGACTAAAAGTAATCCAATCAATAAGGGAAAATCTATCGTCCAGCTTTTTGACGAAGTAGGCGCATAATTCCAACTATTATTTTGTGGTAACTTTCTTAAATATTCCGACATGACTCGTCCTGTTTAATTTTTTTATATCCATTTAAAGCACTATTAAAAAAATTGAAATAATGTTTATTTTCTAAAAAGAAGCAACATGTTGAGTCAGATAAGCTTCTAACACTTGGCGTGCTAAGGGCGCTGCAGTTCCGCTACCGCTACCACCATTTTCTACTAACACGCTGACCGCAATAGTTGGATTATCAACTGGAGCAAAGCCTACAAATAAAGCATGGTCTCGTTGGTATTCTTCTAATTTAGCGGCGTCGTATTTGCCATCTTCCGGTAAAGCAATAACTTGAGCAGTTCCGGTTTTACCTGCCATTTGAAAGGTTAGACCGGCTGCAATTCGATGCGCTGTACCGCGTGGAGAATGTATTACATCGGTCATGGCTGCAAAAACTTTTTCCCAGTTCTCTTCGTCAACCCAATCTAATGTATGGATTGGATTTGTATCTGCAACTTGAGTACGTCCATCCGAATAATGAATTGATTTTAATAAGCGAGGTATACGTAATTGACCTTTTGAGGCAATCGTTGCTGTCATTACGGCTAATTGAAGCGGGGTAGCCAGCATATATCCTTGGCCAATTCCCGCAATTAAAGTTTCTCCTGGATACCAGGGCGCTCCAATACGTTCTTTCTTCCACTTTGAAGAGGGAGCAACACCTGGTTTTTCACCTACCCACTCCACGCCAGTTTTACTGCCCAAACCAAACTGTGTGATATATGAATTCATTTTATCAATACCCATACGGTGCGCGATATCATAAAAAACGGTATCGCAGGAATTCATAATTCCCCCGTGCAAATTCATACTGCCATGACCTTCACGTTTCCAATCGCGATACGGGCGAGGATCAAAATCTAATTTATAAAAACCTGGATCATAAATAATTCTTTTCCAATTCGTAGCGCCCGCATGAACTGCTGCTAAAGCCATCATCGGTTTAATTGTGGAACCTGGAGGATATTGTCCTAGAACAATTCGGTTAAATAATGGTTTATCCGGATGATTAGCAAGCGCTAAATAATCAGCACGTTGAACACCTTTAGCAAACATATTTGGATCAAATGTAGGAGAGCTAAATGCAGCAAGAATGCCGCCATTTCGCGGATCAATTGCGACAATTGCGCCGCGTTTATCTGCTAATGCATTCGCTGCTGCTTTTTGTGCAACCATATCTAAAAATAAATGTAAATCAGCGCCTGGTTTAGCAGGTACTTCTTCTAAAACCCTTAGTAATCGACCACGCGCATTGGTTTCATTTTTTTGCAAACCAACTGTGCCATGCAATAATTCCTCATAGGCCACTTCGATGCCGGTTTTACCGACATAATTTGTACCTAAGTAATTTGAAGTTGGATATTTTTTAAGTTCAACTTCATCAATTTGTGCGATGTAGCCAGTTATATGTGAAGTCATTTCTGCAAAAGGGTAAGTTCTTAATAAATCTGCCGACAACGACATTCCAGGCAAACGATGTTGGTTGATAGCAAGATGTGCAATTTCATTTTCTGAAAGCTGAAATTTTAAAGGAATAGCTTCGTATGGCCGGCGTTTTTGTTTTAATCGCCTTTTAAAATTGGCAATTTCAATATCTTGCAGTGGAATCCAGGAATGAATTAATTGTATCGATTCATCTAAATTTTTTAATTGCTCGCTGACTAAACTGAGGGTAAAGCTTGAAACATTACCTGCTAACGCTTCACCGTTTTCTGCATAAATTAAACCTCGGTTTGGCACAATAGGCTCAATCAAAATTCGATTAGTATCAGCACGTGCTACAAAATGCGAGTGTCTTACAATTTGTAAATCATAAGCGCGCCAAGCTAAAACCATTGAAGCAACTAAAGCAAATCCACACATCCAAGCCACGCGTTTACGTACAACGTGTAAGCTTTGTTGACGAATATCATGACGAGAATCCGCAGATTGAATCGGCGATATCAAAATTTGCTCCGGCATTAACTTACGAATATTGGAAGTGCATGCAGAGTATATCTCTAGATTAGAGGTATGCCTTTGAAGAACGTTGAAAATTCTAGAGAAAGAATTTTAAGATTGTTCAAATATCAAATGAGCGGAAAGGCTGCAAAGAATTTTTTGAAAAATAAAAAAACGTGCTCTTAAAGTGTAGAATCAAGAGCACGTCAGCACAGCAAACCAAAAAAATGGTGGGTACCGAAGCTTTCGCGCTTCATTTGATAAGTACCCATTAAAAAGGTCGACCATCCATGGTCACAGGCGAAAACATCCTATCCTCGTCCAACTTCATCATACTTAGGTTAAATAAATAAAATATTGGATACTGTGTTGTAAAACCAAGATTTAAAAGTAATGGTGGAAATATGGCGATCATGTCCAACGGAAATATTTTTTAAGCTCATATCACGGATCGTCATTTTGTTAAGTAAATTACTTTCAAGGGTCAGTTCAGTGTTAAAACTACGAAGATCTTTTAATAATGGTTTTTTTGAATGGATTTCTTCTTTATTACTTAGGTTATGCATATTAAAACCATCCCAATATTCATTCAAAAAACAGTAATAAAGTTTGTTATCTAAATTTAAAGCGCCATTCTGTCAGCACATGTTTTCATTCTCATTTCATTAATATGAAGAATACATGTCAAAATTAATTTACTTTTCTGAAAATCACTTTCCCGCAAAGTACCGCTCTCTAGGCATTGTATTAAAAAATCATTTTGTGTGCTGTAAAAGTATTTTTTTATAAATTGTGTTTAGCAAGGCTTATGCCATCTTTGGAAAAGGGAATTTTGTTAGGTAAAATAGCTCCGATATGATGACGAAAATCAAAGGGTAAGGTTGTCTGCAACGCTAATTCAAAATGATGAATACGTTCATCGAATTCCAAAACTCCTTTACTGTTTTTCCAAATTAATTCCATGCTGAAAAGAGAACGAATGCAGGCTTGGAAGGATTTGCGATCATGATATTCAGCGCTGTGAGCTGTACCTAAAAGCGTTAAACGCTGAGTCATACTGTGTGCCATTTTTTCTAAATTGTCTGACGTTAATTGCTTGTTTTCTAGAGATTTTAAGACTGAAATAACAATAAATAATCGCTCAAGCAATGGGCGAATACAAAGCCCCAATAGTTGTAATTGATTGACTGCATTAAGATCTGAAAGCCGAATTGATATTTGGCTATCATGATTCTGAAATTCTTCTCTGAAATGTACTGTTTCTAAATTCGCGACGTGAATTAATTGTTCCTGTTTTAACCAGGTTAAACATTGAGTAATACCAGTTTCTAAATTATCGATATCCCACATAACAAACAATTCCTGGCGCAGCCATGGTAATAATTCAAGGCAGAATTGTTTTAATTTGTGCGTGGTAGCATTAGGTTGTTGGAGCAAATGAAGGGCGATAATGGAAGGTAATGCGATAAAATGAAGCACGTTATTACGAAAATAAAGCAGTTGAGTCGATTGGGTGGGTGATATCGCAATGAGTGAACCTAATTCATGATCAATACGACTTAAAATACCCATAGATATTCCGTAGTTAAGAATATCAACCGGTTGATAAATTGGACAATTATTTGGCCCTGGATACAACTTTAATTTCATTAAATTTAAATACAGCTGAATCTGTTGAATAAATGTTTTTTCATCCAAACAGCCGCGCGGTGCACTTAAAATAATTAAGCTTATGTATGAAATTCGGTGTACAACGCCCGCCTCATTTATGCGACGTAACAGTTTTTCTCCTAGGCGCAGAACGTCGATAGACTCATTTTCTGTCGAGGGTTGTAATAAAATAGGTTCGCCAAAGCTTACATATACCTTTCCGAATTGACGCTTCAGCTTGCGCAACGATTGAATGAATCCCCAAAAAGTTTCTTTAGATTTTTTCTCTCCACCTAATTCCTTTAAGTAACTGTTGCCTTCAAATAATCGTTCATATCCAAAATAAACTGGTACTAAAGCAGATTTTCGAGATGGATCACGAGCATGACTTTGGACAGTCATACTTAACATGCCTTTGCGAGGTTGTAATAAAAACCCAGAACGACTGCGTCCGCCTTCAATAAAGTATTCAACTGGAAAACCGCGACTTAAAACTGTATTAAAGTATTCATTAAATACCGCTGCATACAGCGGATTATCTTTAAAACTACGACGCATAAAAAATGCACCACCACGACGAAGTAAACTTCCAATAATGGGTAAATTTAAATTAATTCCTGCAGCAATATGTGGCGGCGCTAATCCATTAACAAAAAGCACATAAGATAAAAGTAAATAATCAATATGACTGCGATGACTCGGGGTATAAATTAACGTTGCGGTTTGTGCAGTTTTTCGAACGGTTTCAATATTAAAAATTTCTACACCGTCATAAAGACGATTCCAAATCCAGGTTAAAATACGATGGTACGCTCGAATAACCGCATGACTGTAATCCGATGCAATTTCATCGGAATATTTTAAAGCTTGGCGAAAAGCAATTTCTCTTGATCGCTCATCAGTACTTACTTGTTCAATTGCTTCTAAAACTGAGGGTGCTTGTAATAATGAAGTTACTAAAGTCCGTCGATGCGAAAGATCAGGACCGATCAGAGCTTCACGCTGCTTACGAAAATGAGTTCTAAAAACGCGATCTAAACGAATCATATGCAATTGAATATTTTGATCGTGCTGAATAATTTCACGTGCTTGAATAGGCACACCAAACTCAATAAATGTTTCGCGACCATTAATTAGAATCATAAGTGCTTTACGAAAAATGCCAGGCGAGCTCCAGGTGTCGGAAAAAACAATTTTCCATAAAGAATTCTCTTTTGTGGGCGAACGTCCCCAGAAAATCTGAACCGGTACTAATTGCAATTCTAAGTTGGGATGCATCATTGCACTTTGGAGTAATCGGCTGAGTCGAGCAGAGTGTTCACGTTTCGGTTTACTTGAAGAGCCCCACCAAGCACGATTCGATTTTGGCCGCTTTAAATAAGCAATCGATCTTTGTTCAAACGTTCCTTCAATTCTCAACGGATCAAAAGGAGAGACTAACCCTAATTCTTGAGTTTCATTCAGTAAAACTAACGCATCAGCAATGGAACGATGGGGCAATACGTAGCAGATGGGTTTATGTGCATCAATACCTATATCATTTAAGCTACGATTAAGCACAGAGACTTTTATCCATGAGAATAACAAAGTCCTTAAACCCAATAGAAAATGCCGAAAAAATTTGTTCCAAAAACCCATGATGCTTTTCCTTAATAATCTTTTAGCAGTCGAATTGGGAAAAAAGAAAGTCGGATAAAGTGGATAACATCCGTCAAAAATAAGGTTTTAAAATCGTAAAGCTGAAATGCAATATACTGACTTGCTAGTGTTAATATGCACCAGTAATTCTAAAAAAAGAGTATACTCGCTTGCTCATAATATGAGTTCAAACCCAATATGTTTGTTTCTTGAATTTTTTCCTGCCAAATGGTGTGGAGGTCAATGTCGTGATACTAGCTTGTCGTTCTCTAATGTCAGTTTTGTTGAATAAAATGATCCAAATTTTAGTGAGTTCATTAGTTTTTACTGCTGGAATTTTTTCTTTCACGATGCCTGCTTCTATTGCAAGTGCAGCTCCTCAAGATTATCCATTAGGTCAACGTTCAATTTTTAGTGAACGCGCAACCCGTGAACGTGTATCTTCATTAGGACAAGTTTGTTTAAAAGGCGAGTCTTGTGCAGGTGCAAGTGCTCCTGCTGCTGCAGTAGCCGAAGAAAGTGCTGGTGGTCCGCGCTCAGGTGAAGAAATATATAATTCTGTTTGTGCTGCCTGCCATGGTGTAGGTGTAATGGGTGCTCCTAAATTTGATGATAAAGCCGCATGGACGGCTCGTTTGGAAAAAGGTCAAGAGACGCTTGTGAAAAATGCAATAAAAGGAATTAATGCAATGCCTGCAAATGGAACATGTCGTGATTGTTCTCCAGAAGACATCGCAGCTTCAGTGGAATATATGCTGAGGGCAAGCGGAGCACTTTAATACGCAAAAACATTGCTGAAATGTTGGTGCCCAACATATTCAGAGAAATTTTTATTATTTTTTTAACAAATTTTATTTTGATATATAAAATAAGGCATTAACATTAAAATCGAGAAATATAATGCTAATGCCATTTTTACAATTATTTTTCAATTTTTACTTCACTTATAGTGCTTGTCGAAGAAGGAAAATATCCATCTGAATTCCATTTTTCTCGCCAATGGCTAGCCATTATTTCGTAACCACCCATATTTTTTAAGTCTAAATTTGAATGTTCTACGTTATCGACTTTTATCCAGTTCCCTGAATTTTGATTTCTCATAAAAACGTTCATTCCACCATCGTAAAATTCTGCTTTGACATCAAGCTTATCAATATCTTTCCAGGAGTTTTTGCCCAATTTATTGGAATCAACAATATGTTCGTACACTTTGTCGCCATTTTTATGAAGACCGATTGTGAATTTACCATTTAAAGATTCACCAATATTGATTTCTCGCGATTCCGCACCTTTAACGCCACTATGTTTATCCGCATATAGATGAAAACCATAGTGTGCGTCTTGACTACGACTCCCTCTATCTAACTTGTAGCTCAACATATCTATACCACTTACGTCTTCTTTGCTTCGAATTTCTGAGCCGGAATTCTCATAGGCCTTCAATTTAAAGTCATCTCCCTTGCGGTATACATTTTCATGACGATAGTCAGTAATTCTAGAGCTACCGAATTCACTAGATCTAAATGTATGGGTGATATCTCGACCGCCACTACTATGGCTCTTCCAATCATTATTACTATTGTCTTGGCCATTACCATTGCCATTAGCGTCGTAATTTCTAATGATATGGTCATTTCTTACAGTAACGAAATCTCCCCGTTCTTTCAGTCCGCCATCGTCCATCAAATCGTCAAAAACTTTATTAAAGTTATCGCGGTCGACACCATTGATACTGCCGGCAGCTCTCAAAGTTAAATCTGCAGCTTTGCCAGTAAAGCCCTCATTTCTCAATTCAGATTTTGTAACGAAATAACCAACCTGGTCCACGCTAAGTCCCATAATTAAAGTCCTCTCAATTTTATTTTATTGTTTGAATGAGATGTCCTTTCTGTAAAAATCCTCAACCAATAGTAATTTTTCTAAGTTTACTAAACAACAACAATATTCTAACTTCAGAATAAATTTGTAATTTCAAAAAACACTAAAAAGTACTTCACCTAAGTTTGTAGTCATTTGTGGCAGGATTGAAATATATCTTAAGTAGTAGATATTTTGTTATTTATAAAATAAGTAAATTCTTTTAAAAATTTCCTATTATAAATATATGCAGCGTTCGAGTTTTATAAGGGGTTGAATCGACGTATTTTTATTGATGCCAAAGCAATTTTGAATGAAAAATAAATAGTTTGAATAAAAAATATTATGGATAAAAAATACACATTAAATTTAAGTTTTTTTAATAATATTTCAAAAATTATTTTGGAATGAATATTAAATAATTAAAAGACTATTCTTGCAGGGACATTTTTAGCTGTTGCAAATAAAATCTCCCTGCTTCTCGACGTCTGCTTTCACTATCTTCAGTGTTTTCACCAAGCCATTGAATATCTTCTGTGGGTAACTCGGTCAAAAAACGGCTGGGGGAAGTCGATGTATCTTCACCAAACATACGTCTTTGTTGAGCAAGCGTTAATGTTAATTTTCGTTGAGCACGTGTCATGCCGACGTAGAACAATCTTCTTTCTTCTTCTATGCCATCAGTTGATTCGCTTTCTAAATGATTTCGATGGGGTAAAATTCCGTCTTCAACGCCAATAATA
>JAZKFP010000207.1:0-2685 GCA_040386355.1 Pseudomonadota bacterium
ACCATTTTTGGATAATCGATTGGTGCAATGGATCTATTTGACGGAAATAATCTAAATACTCTTTAGATTTCGGTGCATCATTATGTATTAAAACTTTCAATGCTTCATATATTTCTGTCATAGTTTTTGAATGCATTAATTGATGTTCAGCAAATTGAATAACTTGCTCATCACATTGAGCTGTAAGCAATGTAAGAATAAGATTTTTCAAATCCCTGCACCCCATAGCTTCACCAGAAAAATCGTTACTCAATGATGATGCTTGTTTTTGCAGACTTTGATACAAGCCTACTAATTCTTGGCGATATTTTTGAGAAAATTTTTCTTTTACCTCATCTAATCGATCCAACACTTGTAATACTTGAACCTCTGGCAATCCTTGAATAACTTCTTGAAATGAGGGCAAACGAACTAATGCTGCTTGAAAACGTTTATCTAAAGTTTTGTCATTAAGAATCTGTAATAAAATTTCACCAAACTCGCATAACCCTAGATTAATATTTTGCGTGCCTAAAATTAACTCTTTATATAAATGGCGTGCTGCAGCCCAACGACAATAACTGTCGGTCTCATATTTTAAAATATTCCTCCAACCTTCTAAAGAATGTTTAACTCGCCAATGCACCGGTGCAGAAAAACCTCTGCCAATCGATGGAATAACTGAGTTTTCTAAACCTTCGATAGTTAGAGAAAAATTTGACTGATTTAATACAATTAAATCACCTTGATCATCCGAATAAACTTTCTGATTAGTTTTAAGATCTTTTAGAGAAATTATTGTTCCATCATTAGCAACCAACGCTAAACGTATTGGAATTACTTTTGGAATAAAATTATTTTTCCACAAATCATGTTCAGGTGCAGCTTGATTAAAATCTAATGATAATTGTTTTTTTACAGCGTCGTAAAAATACGAACACTGTACAATTGGTGTCCCACCTTGATCGTACCATTTTAAAAATTGAGTTTTATCAAACGTTTCAGGAGCAACTTGGTGAATACACGATACAAAATCTTCAATAGTAGCGGCTTGTCCATCGTAGGTTTCAAAATAATAATCTGTCCCTTGACGAAATTTTTTCTCTCCGACCAGATTCTGTAAAATACGAACAATCTCTGCGCCCTTTTCATAAATTGTCATTGTGTAGAAATTGTTAATTTCTTCGTATTCATGTGGTCGAACAGGATGTGATAACGGGCCAGCATCTTCGGTAAATTGAAATTCAATTAAATTTTGAACCGATTCAATGCGTTCAACCGCTGGAGAAAATAAATCTGCTGAAAAAACTTGATCACGATACACTGTAAAACCTTCTTTCAAACTTAATTGAAACCAATCACGGCAAGTAATGCGATTTCCGCTCCAATTATGTAAATATTCATGCGCAACAATGGATGAAATCCGACGATATTCTTTATCGGTAGTTAATTTTGGATGCGATACCAAACACGATGAATTAAAAATATTTAATCCTTTATTTTCCATCGCCCCCATATTGAAATGACTGACTGCTACAATCATAAATAGATCAAGATCGTATTCGCGACCAAAACGGCGTTCATCCCACGCCATTGATTGCTTTAAAGCATTCATAGCGTAATCTAATTTATCCGCGTCGTACGCTTCTGCATAAATCTTTAAATCAATTTTTTTACCTGAACTAGTAATGAAATGATCGGTAATACATTCAAGTTTACCCGCAACTAATGCAAATAAATAACAGGGTTTAGGAAAGGGATCTTGCCATACCGCCCAATGCTGACTATTTTCTTCGTCATTGCCTTGATCAATTAAATTGCCATTAGAAAGTAAAATCGGTAAACCAGATGGTGCAATGATTTTGGTGGTAAATTTTGCTAATACATCAGGACGGTCTAAATAATAAGTAATTCTACGAAAGCCTTCAGCTTCACATTGCGTAGAATACATACCCTTTGATAAATAAAGACCTTCTAATTGTGTATTTTCTGAAGGTGAAATATGCGTAATAATTTTTAATTCAAATTCTTTTTTGGATACTTTTATAGATAAAGATTTTTCTGTTAGCTTAAAATCTTCAGGCGTTAAAATTATTCCATTCAGCGATACAGAAATTAAAGTAAGACTCTCACCATCCAACACTATTTCTGATTGTTTATTTTGCGGATTAACTTGTATTTTTAAGACTGAAGTAACTTGTGTGGTCTTAGGATCAATTTCAAAGGTTAAGAAAACCTCAGAAATATAAAAACTTGGTGGAGCATATTCTCTTAGTAATTTTTTTTGCATTGCAATTGCGGTAGTCATAAATTTAATCTTTAAGTATTAAATAACAATTAATTGGATTTACATCGATCGCTGATAAAACCTGAACGCTGATCTTCAGGCACATTACGTAATTCATAAGCAATTATTAATTGCATACAATGTGCCTGCTGTTCCGCCGTTAGACGCTGTCCATCTTGCCAACGACTTAATTCAACAGCTTCTTTTAAATTCTCATACGCCTCTGGCGTAATTTCGCCTAATAGTTCTTCAAAATTTTGTGGTTTCATAATTTACTCTCGTAATTATATTTACTTTGAAATTTTATTAAATTGCAATTAAATTAAAAATTTAAATTTTTATTTTGCAGCTGACCGACTTGCCCAACCAAGTTTTGCTCGACAGGATTCATAAAAATTATGTTCTTTCGGATGAATTAA
>JAZKFP010000208.1:0-18676 GCA_040386355.1 Pseudomonadota bacterium
TTGCAAATGCTTCAACATCTACAACGCGTACGGTTAATCCTGCTAACGAAAGCGCGGTAACTCTGGAATCAACGTTTTCTGTTCTCGATGCGGCTAATAAAACATTAACTCGATCAGGAGAGTTATCAGACAAGCCAATTACTTCAAAATCTAAGCTAACTTCATCAAGTGGATATGGAATGTATTGATCTGCTTCAACACGGATCTGATTTTCCATTTCCAAATCAGTTAATGAAGCATCCATTTCAATAATTTTGGTAATTACAGCAGAGCCTGCCACAGCAACAGCGGCTGTTCTAATGGAAGGTCGACATCTTTGAATGAGTTGAGTAATAGCTTCGGCAACGCCATCAACATCAGCAATATTTTTTTCAACTACAGCATCTGGCGGAAGCGGCTCAACGCCATAAGCTTCCACACAATAACGACCGCCTTGTCGACCAAGTTCTAACAACTTTACAGATGTTGAACTAATGTCAATTCCTAACAAGCGATCCGATTTTCTACTGAACAATCCCACGACTCACCACCTACTTCCCTATGGGTGCTCGACTGACTTGGGTAATACGTCTATTCCCTTCCTCTTCAGTAAATACTAGGCATTCCAGAGGCGCAATGTTTTACAGTGAATTTATCCAGAAAGAATTAATCTATGTCATTAATGCATTAAATTTTTAAAAGATTTTATGGGATTTTTCTTAGAGAGTAGAGAGAACAAAGCCCGCACTGCTACACTTCGCCACATGTAAAAATTTTATTCATATTTATGTAGAGCATTTCATTTATTCAATGCGAATCATTTCTTTCCTTATCCGTTCTCTTGTTCTGCTAGCCATTGCTTTAGCAGGAATTGTTGCTGCTTTCTTTGCAGGGCTAGTTCTATATTTCAGTCCTACATTGCCGAGTGTTGATGGCTTATTGGATGTGAAACTTCAAACTCCATTGCAAATTTTTTCACAAGAAGGGTTAATAATCGCTGAATTTGGCGAAAAAAGACGTAAACCAATTACGTATGAAAATATTCCGCCACATATGGTTCAAGCAATTTTAGCAGCGGAAGACAGCGCATTTTTTACGCATCAAGGCGTAGATTTTACAAGTTTAGGGCGCGCAATTTTTGGATTAGTAACTACTGGCCATATTCAAACCGGTGGTAGCACTATTACTATGCAAGTTGCAAAAAACTTTTTTCTTTCCCATGAACGAACCTTCGTTCGCAAATTCAATGAAATTTTACTAGCACTACAAATTGAGCGAGTTTTAGACAAAAAAGAAATTCTGGAACTGTACTTGAATAAAATTTACCTGGGGCACCGTGCTTATGGAATCGGAGCTGCAGCGGATGTGTATTATGGCTCATCTATTCAAGATCTTGAATTGGCCGAACTCGCAATGATTGCAGGTTTACCTAAAGCCCCATCTAAATTTAATCCTATTACTAATCCAGAGCGGTCTATGATTCGACGAAACTGGATCTTAAATCGTATGTTTAGTCTTGACATGATATCGCAAACTGAATTGGATCACGCTTTATCAACCAAAGTTACAGCCTCTTATCACGGTTTAGCATCACAAATTGAAGCGCCACATTTTTCAGAAATGGTCAGAAAATATATCGTGGATGAATACGGCGTAGAGGCTTATGAATCGGGCATGAAAGTCCACACCTCGTTGTCAGCTGATTTACAGAAAGAAGCCATAAATAGCGTGCGTCGTGGATTGTTGGAATACAGTCAACGTCATGGTTATTTAGGACCCCGTCTACGTTTATCTGCCAATACATTAAATGCACCAGATAAATGGCGCATTGAATTAAGTAAACAACCTCGAGTTGGTGATCTTTTTCCAGGTGTTGTACGAAAAATTGATCAGGATGCTTTAATTGTTGGTACAGAAAACGACGAAGCATTAGAGATTGATTTTAAAGGCCACGAATGGATGCGACCGTACATTCATGCAGATCGACGCGGCCCCACTCCTAAAAATTGGTCCGATATTTTTACAGTGGGCGACATTATTTATGTTCAACCTAAATTAGTTGTGGTTGAACATAAAAAAAATGATGAGACTGAAACGAATGATGCGGAACCGATTAATACAGAAGAAATTACATCAACTGATGATTCCAGCACACTTGCTTGGCAAGTTTCACAATTACCCCAAGCGCAAAGTGCTTTAATTTCATTAAATCCAAATAACGGAAATATTGTTTCTCTGGTTGGAGGATTTAATTTTAATAACAATCAATACAACCGCGTAACCCAAGCCAAACGTCAGGCAGGTTCTGTTTTCAAACCCATTTTATATACCACTGCGTTGGCGAGTGGTATGACTCCCGCAAGCATTATTAACGATGCGCCAATTGTGTACGACGATCGCAGCATGGAATCGAGTTGGCGCCCTGAAAATGCAGGCGGCGGATTTGGTGGCCCTACTCGTTTACGCGAAGCATTATTTCGTTCCAGAAATTTGGTATCCATTCGATTATTAAGTCGTCTTGGAATTAATCCTGTTGTGGAATTTGTAGAGAAATTTGGTTTACCTATTGAAGATGTGCCGCGAAATTTATCACTTGCACTTGGAACTGCTTCTTTTACTCCATTGGAATTAGCGTCTGCTTACGCAGTATTTGCAAATGGCGGTTATCGAGTGACACCTAACTTTGTTAATAAAATAGAAAGCGCTGAAGGAAAAGTAATTTTTGAAAGAAAAGATGAAGAATTCACGTTGGACAATCAAGTATTAACGCCAGATGTTCATTTTTTAATAGAAAGTATGTTGAAAGATGTTATCACTCGCGGAACTGCCCAAAAAGCAAAAGAGTTAGGTCGTGGTGATGTTGCAGGCAAAACGGGAACCACTAATGATCAAAAAGACGCATGGTTTTCAGGTTATAGCCCTAATTTAGTAACAACAGTTTGGGTTGGATTTGATCAACCAACGACATTAGGTGCAAATGAATTTGGTGGTACTGCAGCACTGCCGATTTGGACGCAATTTATGGCACATGCTTTAAAAGATTTACCTGTGGTAGAACGTCCAGTTCCTGAAAATATTGTGCAAGCTTGGATTGATCCAAGTAATGGTTATCGCACTGCAGAAGGTCAAGGTATTGTTGAATATTTTATTCAAGGTAGTGAGACTGTTGTTGCTCCTGAAATACCTTTAGAAAAATCTCCAAAAGCAGTTGGAGCTGAGCGTTCGGACATTGAAGCGTTATTTTAAATAATACTTTTCGAATTAATTTCCTTTTCTTAACCATTTTTATTTTCTTAAAACACTTTTCAAATACTCAATCAGTACCAGGCAGCGTTCAACACGGGCGAAAGATTTTTGGCCCCTACAAACAATTATCACTTTCCTAAAAACCTCAAACTTTAACGTTAGCGTAGGGGCGAATAATCATTCGCCCGCATGTACTTTTCCCCCGAAACACCTTTCATAAAATATTTGATTAGGGAAAACGCATGTGCGTTCGCAACATAACCAACTTTATATTTGAACATCTTATCAACATAAAAGCATGTAAATTTCCAAGTTCAACTTGGAAATTTACAAAAACTTTGCTATCTTGTTGAAAAGATTAAATTTTTAGGTAGTAAAATGTATGTTTGAACGTACTTTAAAACCCATTTTGTTACATGCCGCTAGCTCATTTCGAGTTTTATTGCTCACTGGGCCTCGCCAAAGCGGTAAAACAACTTTATTACGAACGTTATTTCCAGATTTTCAATATCTTTCATTAGAATCACCTGATCGGTTGGAACAAATAAAAAGTGATCCGAGAGGTGTATTAAACCAAGCAACATTGTGGTTAATTGATGAGGCTCAAACCTATCCTGAACTCTTTTCCTATATTCAAGAATACGTAGATGATCCTAATAAAAATTATCGGTTTATATTATCAGGTTCACAAAATTTTTTATTAGCGGAAAAAGTCAGTCAGAGCTTGGCTGGTAGAGTTGCAATATTAGAATTACTACCTCTGAGCTATTCAGAATTTGCCACTCATCCACATCTTGAACCGTTGCCTCTATGGCATTATTTATTTAAAGGTAGCTATCCAAGGCCTTACCAAGAAAAAATTGATACTTATTTATGGTATGAAAGTTATTTACGCACGTACTTGGAGCGAGACGTACGCCAATTAATTAACGTAAAAGATTTAAGCAAATTTCAGTTATTTTTAAGATTGTGTGCGGGCCGTCATGGTCAATTGATCAATCTAAATTCTATGAGCAATGATTGCGGCGTTTCTCAAACGACGCTAACGCAGTGGTTAAGTATTCTTGAACAAAGCTATGTACTTTTTCGACTACAGCCTTATTTTAAAAATTTTAATAAACGACTAGTGAAAACACCTAAACTTTATTTTTATGATACCGCGCTTGTGTGTCATCTTCTAAATATAGATAGCGCGGAACACCTTTCTTTGCACAGTGCACGCGGTGCAATTTTTGAAGGTTTTGTTATCACAGAAACAATTAAGCATTTTTTAAATCAAGGTAAGCGCGCTCCAGTTTTCTTCTGGCGTGACCATGCTGGGCTTGAACTTGATTTACTAATCGAATTGGGAAACTCTCTAACAGCGATTGAAATTAAGTCTTCAGAAACTTATACGTCTGAATTATTGAAAGGCTTAAAAAAATGGATTCAGATTGCTTCAAATGCACACATTAAATCTGCACTGATTTATGCTGGAGCAGATAGCATGACTACAGAAAAAATTAATATAGTGCCTTGGCAAAAAACTGATGATTATTTACTTAAGGGAAAATAGCTTGTCGCGAAAACTTTCAGCGTTTTTTAATCCAACTTCCAACAACAGTGTTGCCTCATCATTTTTTTTCTGTTCTTGCAATATTTGAATTGCATTAAAATATGCGGCTCCATTTTTTGGATTTAATTCAATTGCTTTTTCAAACGCGTGATAGGCTTCGTCAGGCAATTTATTGGCGTAAGCTGTATTACCTCGCCCCATCCATAACAGTGCTGAATTAGAAAACTTCGCCGTTGCAGCGCGATAGGTTTGCAGGGCTTTTTCATTTTGGCTTGCACGTTCTAACCCAATTGCCGATTGTAAAATATCCTCAGCGCTCGCACTAATTGGCAGGTGATTAGGTTGTGTTACTACCATTCCCCATTTACCACCGCGATACCATTGCATTAGTAAATGTTGTAGTGCAATTTCTTCCTGCGGTTTAATGCTATTTATCCAGGCAATTTCTCGCTCAACATCGAAACCCGTAGCAACTGTATAATGCCATTTAGGCCAAGCTTTTACGCCAAGATTTAATAATAAAATTACTGGTTGACCATTGTTTAATTCTTTAAATAACGCTTCAGGCGTATATAGGGTTGTTGCAAGTAAACCTTGGCGACGTGCAGCCGTTAACATATCTTGCTGCAAACTTCCTTTTAATCCGCTGGTATACACTTGTGCTTCTAATTGTTTAAAATTTACCGGTTTTTTAACGTGTTCCATTGCCATAGCTAACGCAGTTGGGCCACATAGATCATCACGCTGTGCATAAAATGGAACTTGAATTTGAACAGATTTTTGATAAGGTCGAAGATCGATGGTGTGTTTTTTAGAATCAACAGGTAGAACTGAGCAAGCGGTAACAATGCAGATTAAAATTAAAAAAATAAATCGAGAAAAAAAATACATTAGGTAGCAAAAATCTTAAGAAGATGTAAAAACGTCAAAATAAAAATAAATTTACTTTGACGTTTTATTAGGATAACTAGATTTAAAAATTAATTAATCGGTTTTACAAAACTAAAGACGTCGGTTACGCCTAAAATATCAGTGATTAATAAAACCAAGAATACAAATACGACTGCACCAACGATATTTGCACCTGCAGGCATATCAGCAAGTTGTTTATCGAGTTGCGCTAATTGTGCTTGGGTCATTGCATTAACTCTGGCTTGAGCTTCAGCAACACTGATTCCCTTTTCAATCAAAGCAGCTTGTACATCTGAACGGTTTAGTGCATTTTTCAACGCAGAAGATTGCTCAACTTCCACAGCAGATTCAGTAGAAATTAAAGCACTGCTTGCTTGAGCTACTCCAACTAATGAGGTGCTCCAAATCACACTACTTGCTAAGGCGATATGTAAAAGTTGTCGACCTGTCATATGAGAATCCTCTTTTCTTAAATGCTTCGATGGGCTTTTTTGCTAGAAGCCTGTTTAGAATGAATCTAAACAGACAATCAACTATAGATTAAATTCCATCTATACCAAATGCCTATAGAATTTCCTAAAACACTTTTCAAATATTCAATCAGGAACAGGCCTTGTTCAACACGGGCGAATAATTATTCGCCCCTACAAACAATTATCAATTTCCAAAAAATATAAAAATCTCTAACGATTACCGTAGGGGCAAATAATCATTCGCCGGCATGTACTTTCCATGATTCATAAAACATTTCACCATGGAAAACTCATGTGCGCTTGGTACATACCAATTCCATATAAAATAATATTAATTAGTAAAATCATCTGGAACTTCAAGATTGGAGGTATCAACCGGTGGTCGGTGAATATTTGGATGAACTTCATTGATGGTATTGACTGGGTAGTGAGCAGGATAAGGACGGCGCGCAACACCGGTATCAACCGCCGCTCGTGCAACTGCAGCAGACACACGTGGTAATAAACGTGGATCCATTGGTTTTGGAATTATATATTCAGGTCCAAACTCAAGATGCAATCCGTCATACGCCTTCTGTACGCTCAACGGAACAGTTTCTTTTGCAATTTCACGAATCGCATGAACCGCTGCCATTTTCATTTCTTCATTAATTTGGCTTGCACGTACATCCAATGCGCCGCGAAAAATATATGGGAATCCCAATACATTATTCACTTGGTTTGGATAATCACTACGGCCGGTCGCGATAATAATATCAGGACGAATAGCGCGTGCTAATTCTGGACGAATTTCAGGATCTGGATTCGCCAGCGCAAAAATAACTGCTTTTGGTGCCATTTTATTCAGCAAATCTGGAGATAATAAATTTGCACTGGAAACTCCGATAAATACATCGGCGTCTTCTAATGCATCTTCTAATGTACGTTTTGGCGTTGGATGTGCAAACGCAGACTTGTATTGATTTAAATCATCACGCTCTGAGTGGATTACACCTTTACGGTCCAACATATAAATGTTTTCGATGCGCGCGCCTAATTTAATTAATAATTTGATCGATGCAACACCAGCAGCACCTGCACCAACACACACAATTCGAGCTTCTTCCAAAGTTTTACCTTGCAGCTCTAACGCGTTTAATAAGCCGGCAGCAACAATAATTGCAGTACCGTGTTGATCATCATGAAACACTGGAATATTGCATCGATCAATTAGAAATTTTTCGATTTCAAAACATTCTGGTGCTTTAATATCTTCGAGATTAATGCCACCAAAGGTCAATGCAATACGTTCAACCGTTTCGATAAATTGCAGTGGCGTGTCTACTTTAACTTCGATGTCGAAAACATCAATGCCTGCAAATTGTTTGAATAAAACACCTTTGCCTTCCATTACCGGTTTACTTGCAAGCGGTCCTAAGTCACCTAAACCTAAAATGGCACTACCGTCGCTGATTACTGCAACCAAATTACTTTTATTGGTATAGCGATACGATAGATCTTCGTTTTCAGCAATTGCTCGAACCGGTTCTGCAACCCCTGGGCTGTACGCGAGCGCTAAGTCGCGTGCTGTTTCTGTTGGCTTCGTCAATTCAACACTTAACTTCCCAGGTCTTGGGTAAGCGTGATAATCCAGCGCCGCCTGTTTAAAATCACTCATTCATTACTCTCCACGCTTGCCCAGGTGGGCGTTCGCACCGCAATTTTTAATTCAGTTTGTGAATCACTTATTAATTCAAACGAACAATTTATCTGTAGCGTTTGATCATTATCTGCTTAAGAGCAAGTTGCTTAAGAAGAAGATGTTGATAACGCACCGCTGAATTGACGTTTGAAACGATCAATACGTCCGCCACGATTCACAACACGTTGTTGTCCAGTATAGAAAGGATGACAAGCTGCGCAGACATCGACGTGAAAATCTTCAGAACGTGTTGAATGGGTATGCATTACATTTCCGCAGCTGCATTCAATTTTAACTGGACCGTATTTTGGATGAATATCATTTTTCATGGTGTTACTCCATATGACGCTTAAGCCCTAGGTCAAAGCGGTTGAGCGCCTATTTAAACTGTAGCTTCAGCAAAACTTTGTGCGAGAAACCGCCGGTGCGGATAATCCACCCTGGCGAAAATCGGATAGTCTACTCGTCGGCCTGAACTTGGGCAATCACCCACTCAAGTTCATCTGTAAAAGTTGCGTATAATCGTCGGCCTAACATCTCAATTCACTAACAACTCACTATTTATTGTTTGGATCTTCCATGGATAAGACCTATCAGCCCCAAAGTATTGAAGCTCAGTGGTATCCGTTCTGGGAAAAATCTGGATTTTTTCGTCCAGCAAGCGAACGGAATTCTGCAAATAATTCTCAATCAGAACCTTACTGCATCATGATTCCGCCACCAAATGTGACAGGAAGTCTGCATATGGGTCACGCTTTTCAATACACCTTAATGGATTGTTTGATTCGTTGGCAGCGCATGAAAGGCCGTGAGACATTATGGCAAGTCGGAACTGATCATGCCGGAATTGCGACACAAATGGTTGTCGAACGTCAGCTTGAACAGGTTGGTGAAACACGGCATACCTTAGGACGCGAAGCATTTTTAGAAAAGGTGTGGGAATGGAAAGATTTTTCTAAAAACCATATCAGCGGCCAAATGCGCAGACTTGGTATTTCAGTGGATTGGAGCGAAGAACGTTTCACGATGGACGAAGGTTTATCTCAAGCCGTTCTGGAAGTCTTCGTACGATTGCATGAAGAAGGCTTAATCTATCGTGGACAACGTTTAGTAAATTGGGATCCTCAATTTAAAACCGCTATTTCTGATTTAGAAGTGGTTAGTGAAGAAGAAAAAGGATTTCTTTGGCATTTTAAATATCCAATCGAAGGCGGAAACGATTATTTAGTCGTTGCAACCACGCGTCCTGAAACCATGTTGGGCGATACTGCAGTCGCTGTGCATCCAGATGATGAACGTTATAAACATTTAATTGGCAAAAATATTCGATTGCCGCTGTGTGATCGACTTATTCCAATAATTGCTGACACCTATGTGGATCCAAGCTTTGGATCCGGCTGCGTAAAAATCACACCAGCGCATGATTTTAATGATTACGAAGTAGGTCAACGTCATCAACTACCTATGATTAATATTTTAACGACGAACGCGCATTTAAATGATGAAGTACCAGAAGCGTATCGTGGCTTAGAACGTTTTGCTGCACGTCGAAAAATCGTGGAAGATTTTAAAAATTTAGAATTACTTGAAAAAATTGAAGACCACAAATTAAAAGTCCCACGCGGTGATCGTTCAGGCGTTGTTATCGAGCCATTTTTAACCGCACAATGGTATGTTCGCGTTGCCCCATTAGCAGAACCTGCAATTCAGGCCGTTGAATCTGGCGCAGTCGAATTTGTACCAAAAAATTGGGAAAACACTTATTTTTCTTGGATGCGAGATATTCAAGATTGGTGTATTAGTCGACAACTGTGGTGGGGACATCGCATTCCAGCTTGGTACGATATGGAAGGTAATGTATATGTTGGCCGCAATGAACAAGAAGTTCGCGAAAAACATAATTTATCTCAACAATTACATCAAGATAACGATGTACTTGACACTTGGTTTTCTTCTGCGCTCTGGACATTTTCCACTTTAGGTTGGCCAGAGCGTACTGAACGCTTAAAGAAATTTCATCCGACGCAAGTTTTAGTTACTGGCTTCGATATTATTTTCTTTTGGGTTGCCCGAATGATTATGATGACGAAAAAATTTACTGGTGATATTCCTTTTGAAAAAATTTATGTTCATGGTTTAGTGCGGGATGCGCAAGGCCAGAAAATGTCGAAGTCAAAAGGTAATGTATTAGATCCGATTGATTTGATTGATGGCGTAGACTTGCCAAGTCTTTTACATAAACGTACTGCCGCATTAATGCAGCCACAGCAAATTGAGAAAATAAAGCGCGCTACAGAAAAAGAATTTCCACAAGGTATTGAAGCCTATGGAACAGATGCATTGCGTTTTACGTTTTGTTCGTTAGCATCAACAGGACGAGATATTAAATTTGATTTAGGTCGTATTGAAGGCTATCGCAATTTTTGCAATAAATTGTGGAATGCTTGTCGTTATATTTTAATGAATACCGAAGACTTTATACCTCAAGTTTTTAATAAAAAACCTGAGCATGTAGTCAATCAATGGATTCTTTCAACACTGCGTCAAACAGTTGAAAACACGGAAAAAGCATTAACGGAATTTCGTTTCGATCATGCGGCACAATCATTGTATGACTTCGCTTGGCATGAGTTCTGCGATTGGTTTTTAGAATTAACCAAACCTTTGCTTACCGATAAAAATTCTGATAATCAAGCCGTACGTTTTGAAACTCAACAGACATTATTATTTGCTTTCGAAACTGTTTTACGTCTTGCGCATCCACTAATGCCTTTTATTACTGAACATTTATGGCATGAAATTAAAACGCAAACTCAATGCAAAGATGAATCAATTATGCTTGCAGAATATCCGCAAGCTAAAGAATTACCTATTTTTAATAATGCTTCACTTCGTTTGCAACGTTTAAAAAATTGGATCTTAGCGATTCGTAATTTACGCGGTGAACTTAATATTTCCCCTGCAGTTGAGCTGCAATTGTTGTTTTACACCCAACACGATATAGATCGTCAATGTATTTCATTAGACCAAAGGTTCTTGCAAGCGTTAACCAACGTTAAATCTATTCAAGAATCTAAACAGGAAGAATTGAATGAACCCGCTTCGTCACAATGGGTTGATCAAGTAAAATGGATTTTACCGTTTCGTGATCAAATCGATTTAAGTGTTGAAAAAGATCGATTGAAAAAAGAGTTACAACGTACTGAGCAACAAAAAATTCTTGCGGAAAAGAAATTAGAAAATCCGCAATTTGTCGATAGAGCGCCCGCCGATGTGGTGGAAAAAGAACGTCAAAGAAAAGAGGAAGCGGAGCAACTGTGTCTAAAAATTCAAAAACAAATCGACGAACTCAATGGATTAGCTTCGGCTTAAATCCAATTATATTAACACTGAGTATATTGATTCTTATCACTACACTGAACGTTACATTAACCGATTATTTTATTTTTCAACGTTCCGCAATTTTTGACGGTGAATGGTGGAGAGTTATTACTGGACAAGTTACCCATTTTACTTTTGCGCACACACTTTATAATTTAGTTGGGTTATGGACAGCCCATTGGTTGTTTCATGAGCAACTTAACGGTCGAAAATTAAATATACTGTGGGGAATTCTTTTATTAAGTGTTGGTTTATCCTTACTTATGTTTTCTGATTGGGAATTTTATGCTGGATTATCTGGGGCATTGCATGGCTATTGGATTTTCGGACTATTAACGACAAGAACACCCACAGCGAATTGGTTTTTGGCTGCCGCAGGATTATTGATCTTAAAAGTAATCATGGAAATATTTGCGTTATTTCCACAAGATGATATTGAACACTTGATGCAAGCTGCAGTAGCAGTGGAAGCGCACAGTACAGGATTATTAGTTGGACTTGCATTAGCTTTGGCTGATCAATATCGACTTATCCAACAAGCTTGGAAAGAAGGCGTAAAAGTTTCAATAAAAAACAAATAAATTTTTTACATACCAAACGCATATGAGTTTTCCAGAAAAAACATTAATGAATGTATGTTTTATTTAGGAAATAGATGTGCCTCGGCGTCATTACCGCGCAGGCGGGAATGACGCCGGAGAATTTTGAAATAAAATTTAAATAAAACAAATAGGCTAATATTGAAAAAAGCTTAAGAAAAACCTGTCTGCGTTTGGCATATCATCATAAGGATTTCATAATGTCTTATACACTATACGGCTCTCATACCAGCCCTTTTGTGCGTCGCTTGCGTTTATTGTTAAGTGGCAAAGATTACGAATTAGTAGCCATGAACTTGCAAGATCCTGCGGATCAAAAAACGTTATTAGAAATTTCACCGATACGAAAAATTCCTATTTTAAAAGATGGTGATGTTACTGTTTTTGATTCTCGTATTATTGCGAATTATTTATTTCCAAAAGTTGGTCATACGCCGCTTTCCATCGACCAAGAAAATACATTGACTTTAATTGATGGCATTGCAGATTCATTAGTCAATGTACTTTTATTGAAGCGTTCAGGACTTGACGATCCTCGAAACTCTTTTATCAAAAATCAAAATTTTCGAATTAAAACCGGGTTACAAACATTAAATGAGCAGATAGTGAAAGAGGATTTTTCGTTAAATCGATATCCTGCTTTAAGTTTAGCTTCGCTAATTGCTTGGATTAATTTTCGCCAACTTATTTCACTAGATAAATTTTCAAATTTAAATGAATTTGTAGAAAAGGCTGCAGGCACTATTCCAGGATGGAAGGAAACAGAATATCAAGATAAATAAATATGTTTATTACGTGTGCGTCGTTCGATAGAAATTTGAAACTAACTACTCTAACTTATTCAATTGTTAGGTCTTTATGATTTATCACTACTGTCTTAAAAGAATAACGTCTTAAATTTCTTAAATGTAGGGGCGAAAAATGTTTCGCCCCTACATTAAAAATCAAAGGACAGATGGCATTCAATTTGATTTATTTTATATGAGCGCAATGAGTCGTTTAAATTGTCATTACTCATTCTCTAAAACGAAATGCTATATTTTTAACTTTTCATCTTCCAACAACTCTGCTTTTGATTTCCCCTGCAAACCGTTATATCCGGTTAATTTTCCATCGCTACGAATTACTCGATGACAAGGCACCAACTTATCTTGATTACGCGCCATAATTTGTCCCACAGCACGAGCTGCTCCTGGTGAACCAGCTTGATGCGCTACTTCACCATAACTCATCGTTTTACCGGCAGGAATTTGTCGTACAACATTTAGTACTTCTTCTCGAAAAGAATTTAATTTTTTCATAATTATTTCCTTAATTATTATGTTGACATAGACAGGTTTTGTCGTAGTGCACTGTTGATTTATTCCATTCAGCTTGCCAGGCATGAACACGCCACAAATACGCTTGATAATTATCAGGATTAATAATTGTTTTTAATAATTGTGCTAGTTGAAAGCAAGCAATCACTCCAACTAAAGGAGAAAATACACCGGCTTCATGACAGGATGTTGCTATTGGATGCTCTTCTTTTTCAATGGGAAATATACATCGATAACAGGCTTTTTCTCGCTGCCCAGGAAACAATAATATAACCTGACCATGCATTGCGGTTGCAGCGCCAGAGATCAATGGTAATTTATAATCAATACAAAAATCATTTAACATATATCGTGTGTCAAAATTATCTGAGCAATCCACCATCCACATTATATTATTTTTATTTAAGGAATTACTTTCATATTTCAAATTTTCTTTTTCAATCACTGCTTCTAATAATTTGGGTGTAGCAAATGCGTTAATAGTATTAATTTTGATGGAAGCATTACGCGCCATACATTCCCGTTTAAGAATATCGACTTTTAATTGTCCAATGTCCTTTTCATTATATGCTATTTGACGTTGCAAATTACTCAATTCAATTTGGTCATGATCAATAAGTGTTAGTTTACCAATACCGGCTGCAGTCGCGTACAAAGCCAGTACACTACCTAATCCGCCACATCCTACAATAACAAGATGCGTTTCAAACCACAGCTCTTGGCCTTTTATATCAATTTCGGGCAATAAAAGATGGCGGTTGAATCGTAATAAATCTTCATTGTTCATTTAAATTTTCTGTCCCCAGATAACGCGCGAAATTCCTGCTAAATCTTTTAATAAAGAAATATTTTTAAAGCCTAAATCTATGAATATTTTTTCAATAGCATTTTGTTGGTTAATCCCATGTTCTACGCCCAACCAACCGTCAAACTTTAATACACGTAACGCTTCTGGAATAATTTCTTGATAGGTTTCCAATCCAGTTTTTCCAGCAACCAGTGCACTTCGTGGTTCAAATACAACATCACCTTGCAATAAATGCGGATCATTTTCTGCAATGTAGGGTGGGTTAGAAACTATCATTTCTGCGCATTCATTTTTTAAAGATTGCAACCAATGTCCGCGCAATAAATAAACTGAAGAGTGGACAAGCTGACAATTTAAATGTGCAACTTGTAATGCACTCCATGATTTATCTAAAGCAATGACCTGACAATCTGGAGAAGCGGTAGATAAAGCTAATGCAATCGCTCCGGTTCCTGTACCTGCATCTATCAACCAACCGTTTTTAGGTAGTCGTGTTAACGCAGTTTCTACAAGCAATTCAGTTTCAGGTCGAGGAATTAAAGTGTCTGAATTGACATGCAATGTAAAATTCCAAAAGTCTCGCTTTTGTAATATATAGGCTATTGGCTCACCCAATTGACGACGTGATAAAAGATTTTCCGTTAATTCAGTAGCGTTAACTGGGAATGGATCTGAGAGTCGTGCCCATAATTGAGCCATTGTCCAATCACACGCATAAGCAATAATTAATTGTGCATCGAATTTTGCTGTTGAAGAATTCGCTAATGTGGCATGTGCATTATTTAAATAGTCTTGCACGGTAACAATTTTATTTTCTAAATTATTCATAATTTATTTTCTAGTTCCAATCGATAAGTAATTGCATAATCAGATTATTTTACCGAACAAATTTATGCGTGCTAACGAACAGAGCCCAATTCGTGGGCTCAGTATGTTTAACACTCGAAATTAAGAGAAAAACTACATTTTGATTAATACAAATAGCTTTATCTTTTTAATAACTTTTAATTATTTAATTTATAGGATTTAGTTATGAAAACTAGTAATAAATCAACCAATGCATCAAAAACTAAAGAAACTAAATCAACCCCAGTAAATGCCATTAAATTGTTAACTCAAGATCATCGAGAAGTAAAAGAACTTTTTGATCAGTATGAAAAGTTAGTAGATAAAAAAGCTTCCAACGCCGAAAGAAAAGAACTAGCTCAACATATCTGTGCAATGTTGACTATTCACGCAAAAATTGAAGAAGAAGTTTTTTACCCTGCGGCACGCAAAGAGTTTAACGATAAAGATGATGCTTTAATAGATGAAGCTGATGTTGAACATGATAGCGCTAAAGAACTTATCGCTCAAATTATGGCAATGAAACCTTCAGATGATCATTACGATGCGAAAGTAAAAGTTTTGGGTGAATATATTACTCATCATGTAAAAGAAGAAGAACATGAAATGTTTACTAAAGCCAAAAAATCAAACATGGATTTGCAAGAGCTTGGTGAAGAAATGTTAGTTCGTAAAGAGCAGCTTATTACTGAACTTGAAAGCAATTAACAATAGATTTTAAAATCAGCAATAATTCAATTCTATCTCTATTGAGGGATGGAATTGAAGTTGCTTACGAAAGTTAATGGTTAATCGCTATTTCATTTTTTATTAATTCTCTTTTTCTATTATATTTGTACATTACTAGTATTCCATGGAGAGCCTCAGTTGATAGTCCATGCAAAACTAGTCGTCTGGCAGTTTCTGAAGTTATAACCGGTAACATAGGATGTTTATTATTAATAAGGTAAAGTCGATCTTTTGCATCAAGAATATTGGCATAATACAAGCCAATTGTTTCATCAAATTGCAAGGAATGTACTGACCTCCAAAATACTCTATCGCTCAACAATAGCTGAAATATTGGTGTGAAAATTTCAATAGCTGATTCAAGATCCACAGCATTGAACAGTCCTCTTTTAAAATCATTCACTTTAATATTTGGCTGAGAGATTGCTGAATAATTCAAAAATGTATTTGCTATAAGCGGAATAGCCTTTTCCTTTAATTCAATATTCAAATCGATAATAAAATTATAGAGATTAATGTCATGCTTTAAAAACATCTCATCTTTTAAGTCGTCTAAATTCTCAGGTAAGAGTGGTTTTGTTTTTATTTTCACATTTGCAATATTATCTCGTAAAAAATCAAGCGATTGAGTACCTAAATGAAAATGTCGTAATACTAAGTAATTACCTTCGGGCGTCACAAAATTTTTCATGGCAAGAACTAATAATTGATGCAACAACTTTGAAGAAGTAAACGCATTTGGAAATATACTTCGATAAACCTGTATAGTTGCCATTTCGACTCGCAAGAACGGTCTTAAAATTGGCAGAACATATTGCCTAAATTTTGAACTCGCATCTTTTACCCAGGCACGTTTCACTTCAGGCACAATAATATTTTCTTGATCTAATTCTAACGCTAACCAAGGGCTTGGATCAGCTGGATCATGGCTTTCTAAAAGGTTAAGAACAGATTTTTTCGATTTTCTACTGAAAAAACTTTGCAGGGTAGATAAAAGATTTGACGCCTTTTCTTGATGTATATTGACATTGAATAAGCTCATAGAGATATTTTCTCTAATTGCATAATATAAAGATCAGCAACAATTTTTGCCGTTTGAATTATTCGAGACGCAATGTCTGGATCTGGTGAGTGATGCAATGCAAATTGTACTGCACCCATCCAACGCATTAAATGATGAACGTCGTTTTCCCCATGATATTGCAAAAATTTATAACACTCTGGCCCTAAATGTAATTGTTTTTTTATAAGTGGAAGGCGTGCTGGAATAATACGTTGACCCGTGCCTTCAATAATATAAATGCCTCCCAACAAATCCAATGCATTTTTTTGCGAGGCTCGGTAGTACATAAAAGCATTGAGCGCTTCACCACCATGATTTCTTCTATGAAGATCAGGATTTTGAATAGTGCCGCCTGCATTCATATAATCTTGTTGTAATATTTTCCAGTCATGTTGCTCTTCACTAGCGTGCTCATTGATTAAATTTTTTAAAAAAGAAAACTCATCGGTTAAATTAGACACTGCTAACCGCATCCATTTAGATCCTTCACGTACTTGAGGAATCCAATTTTCCATCCAAGTCGTATAATCTTTAGCGGTTAAATGTTGATGAATAATTTTTTGATTAAATGTTGAACGTAAAAAACGCGATCGATAATCGTGCCAAACTGAGGATAACTCTTGCAAAATATGTTTCATTTTTTCATCAGTAATATCGATATCATGACCAGGAGCTGGAATGTTTTCCAATATGGCTGATGTAAAATCTTCTTCACAAGAAGTACTATTATTGCCTTCTGCACCAATGACTTCCATGATTATAAAAGCTACAGTAAAGCGAGCAGATTCAGGAATAAAACACAATATTTTTTGACCAACTTGAATATCTTTTTGTTTTAAGAAATCATCTAACATAATAAAAATTGAAGCCGAGCCTGTATTGCCTTTTTCTTTTAAATTTGAATACCAGCGCTGTCGCGGAATGGATGCACCGGCTTTTTCAATCAGATCCTCTACTACAGACGCAAATTTTTCAGATGAGTAATGACATAAGAAATGGTCAATTTCATCCGATAAAAAAATACCTTGTCTTTGTAATTCAATATATTCATGCACACATAATTCAAATAATTGTGGTAATAGCCGAATATTTTGACGTAATAAAAAAGAACCATCTTTTTCAGCTTCTTGCAAAGAGTCATAATCTAAATAGGAAACCGACTGTTGATCCAAAGGTGAACCAATTTGCATACAGGTCGGATAATCACCGCTAAATGATTTGGTATGAATATGTTTTATTTTTAAACTTAATCCTTCTGAGCGCGGTTTTGAAGAGAGAATCATACTTCCTGCGCCATCGGATAACATCCAACGTAAAAAATGCGAATCGAAATCCACTGAATAGTGACTATCAACAAAACGGGTTTTTTTAAACATACGTGAAGGAAATTCACAGGCCGCGACACAGGCATGTTTAAATCGTTTTAATTCAATCGCATCGGCAGCATGGCGCAGAGCAGCAACTCCTGATGCGCAAATTCCGGTATGGCTGCTGGTTTCCATCGGCGGTGCATTTAGCTCACCTTGCAACATATTTGCAAAACCTGGAACCGCGACGTCACCGCCTACAGTACCAGTTGTTAACAACGAAATATCCGACATTTTAAGTTGCGCATTATCCAATGCAGCATGCACTGCTTGAGCTGCCATATCCGTTAGAGAAATGGTTGTTTTACCTTCAGTGTCGATTCCGTAATAACGTGTTTGTATTCCATTTTCTTGTAACACACGATTCTTTATACGCTGGGACTGTTGATTAATCGTCTGAATATAATCATCGATCTCAGAATTATCAACAGGTTTACCAGGAACATAATGGCCTGTGCCGATGATATAAACATTTTGATAGCTCATACTGGATTCCAAAAAATGTGCTTTAGAACAGGCAGGAAAGATCGAAAACAGAAGTGAGGTAGGCAGAGAGAGTAAATCGAAATTTAAGAAACTAAGCAACAGAAATAATTCTCACCTGTTATGGGTATATACCCGTAGCGAATGAAAATTAGGTTAAATGAAATGGTTAATCATGAAGATTTTTTTTCGGTTGCACGACGTCTTGACGCTGCGTAGCCAAAGCTTTACGCAA
>JAZKFP010000209.1:0-2363 GCA_040386355.1 Pseudomonadota bacterium
AAAATCTTTTGGAGATAATGCACCTTCAAATTCAAAATGTCCGGCTTGAATTTTTTGACCTGTTCCAGTCCAACGACCATAAATACGTAAAATCGAATCCGCAGGAATATTAAGTTTGGTATTTTTTACTAATTTTTGTTGTTGAGCGCTTTCAATGACTTTACGTAGCGAATCACCGCTTTGTACTTCAAATAATGTTTTATGAACAATAATGGGTTGCTCTAACCAAAATCGTGCATGATTAATAATCAACGTCATAATAAAAATTAAAAAGATTGCTACTCCTAAAAAAAATAAACGTATAGAAAATTTCTTTTGAGAAAGAGACGTTGAAGTTGGTTCTTTATTTTCATTGTTATTTTCTAGTTGCATACCGATCATTTCCTAAATATTGTACGATGTATACCGAACGCACATGAATTTTCGCGCAAAATGCCGTTCATAAGGCATTTAGTGCATGCTCACTCGCCTGCTCCCCGATCACTCTTTAATCAAATAGTGATCGTACCTATAGGCTCCGCGGGCTTATTTTATTTCGCATGCGCCTACGGGAAAACTCATGTGCGTTCGCTATAGCAAATATTGCGTGATGAACCATTCCGTCACCCTAAACAACGCACCGCATTAGTAAGCTGTGAAAAAATAGTATTTTCCGATTGTGTAGACCATTTCTTTATTAATGTCGTTGGTATTTTCGTTAGTCTGGAAATTTGTTGAGGAGAAATAGATAGAGAACATACCTGTTGCAGGCCATAGTGGGTATTACTTAAAAAACAATACTCACTTTGCCAAATATCTTCTAAGGAAAAATGTGCTACCTCAGTTTTTAAATCTAATTCGTGAGCTGCTTGCAATATAATTTTGCGCATAATTCCTGCTACGCCTGCTTGCTTGAGACTTGGAGTGCAAAGGACATTATTTTTTATCCAAAAAATATTTGCCTGCAAAGCCTCAACAATAAATTCTTCACTATTCAATACTATACCTTCATCAGCGCTGGCTTTTTTAACTTCCTCAAATGCCATGACATATTCCAAACGTGCGCTGTGTTTAATTCCAGCAAGTTTTTGATTATTTGCTAGTCGCACATCACATAAAATAATTCGAGCAGGTAATTGTGGTTGAATTGAGTTTGAAAACGGAAACCATTGAATGCAACGCTGATTATGCAAACCCTGCGTTATACGATAACCACGACGTACACCTATTGGTGAAATTATTATTTTTAAACTACCGGATTGGTTTGAAATACAATCTAATACTTTACGAATTTCTTGGTCAATCTGCGAAATAATAAGTGGAATAAATAATGTTCGTGCGCCTTGTTGCAAACGTTGTAGATGCAAATCCAACCATTGCGGTTGTCCATCTATTACGCGTATGGTTTCAAAAATACCTTGGCCGTAATTCCACGCTCTATCTAGGGTATTAAATGGAACAGTTATTTGATTAGATAATATTTTATTGGATGAGACGAATTCTCCATTCCACATAATCAATGCGGACATATATACCCGTAGCATATGAAAATCAGGTGTTCAGCATGATCTTTTTTTTCGCTCACTGTGTTACTTTTCCTTGCGTACAGCTTTGGCTACGCCGCGTCAAAGCGCGCCCTTAATTATAAAAAGGGGATCAAAAAAAAATCTTGCTGCTTCACCGCTGCGCTTGACCTACTTTTTTTTAAAAACGAAGGTCATATGCTACGGGTTTATTAAACCCGCTGCAAAATAACGCTGGCGTTTGTTCCACCAAAACCAAAAGCATTAGATAGAACAATATTTAGTTTTGCATCGCGCGCTTTATTGGGAACGTAATCGAGATCACAGTTTTCACAAGGGTTATCTAAATTCATAGTGGGTGGAATCACCCCATGTTGCATTGCGAGCAAACAGAAAATAACTTCAACCGCACCTGCTGCACCTAACAAATGACCTGTGGTCGATTTAGTTGAACTCACTGGAGTTTTGTAAGCTTTTTCACCAAAGACTTGATGAATTGCTCGAGTCTCAGCGCTGTCTCCTAATTGAGTAGAGGTACCATGTGCATTGATATATTGAATGTGTTCTGGATTAAGCTGTGCATCTTTTAATGCAGCACGCATGGCAAGCACGCCACCATAGCCATTTTCAGGAGGTGCGGTTAAATGATGTGCATCACCACTAAAACCAGCTCCTAAAAATTCCCCGTAAATAGTAGCGCCTCGACGTTTTGCATGTTCGTACTCTTCTAAAATTACAACTCCAGCACCGTCAGATAATACGAATCCATCGCGTTCCTTATCCCAAGGTCGACTAGCCTGCTGTGGTGAATCATTGCGTGTCGACAATGCTTTAGCATTACCAAATCCTGCCATGGCTAAA
>JAZKFP010000210.1:0-4363 GCA_040386355.1 Pseudomonadota bacterium
GATTCTGGAAGCGTAATATTTAATTCCAAAATTGAACAATCATCGTTTTGATCCAAATTCACACTGACTTGATCTCGACTGACATTAATATATCGACTAATAACTTCCATGATATCTTTTTGTAGTTGAGGTAAATAATCAGGTTTTTTCTTATTGTTAGCACGTTCATGCGCCACAATAATTTGCAAACGTTCCTTTGCAATATTAGCGGAGCTTGGCTTAATCCGAGTTCTAAAGAATTCCTTCCAACTCATGAAGCACCTCCACCAAACATCCGTTTGAAAAATCCTTTTCTATTCATTTGCAAGAATCGATGCTCCACATTTTTGCCAAGGAATCGATCTACTGCATCAGCGTACGCTTGACCTGCGATGCTGTTTGGATCGTGAATAACAGGTACACCTTGGTTCGAAGCTTTCAATACGGTTCTAGATTCAGGAATAACTCCTAATAAAGGAATCGCAAGAATTTCTTCAACATCCGTAACACTGAGCATTTCACCTTTTTTAACGCGAATAGGGCTGTAGCGCGTTAATAGTAAATGTTCTTTAACTGGTTCAAGACCTTCTTCAGCGCGTTTAGTACGGCTTTGCAAAATACCTAGAATTCGGTCGGAATCACGCACCGATGACACTTCAGGATTCGTCACAATAATTGCTTCATCGGCAAAATACATTGCTAATAAGGCACCTTTTTCAATTCCTGCTGGAGAATCACACACAATATAGTCAAAAGTTTCACTTAATTCTTCGATGATCCGACCCACACCTTCTTTGGTGAGCGCGTCTTTATCTCGAGTTTGTGAAGCGGGTAAAATATATAAACCATCTACGCGCTTATCTTTAATTAATGCTTGATTTAATGTCGCTTCACCGTTTGTGACATTTACAAAATCATATACCACGCGTCGTTCGCAGTTCATGATCAAATCAAGATTTCGTAAACCAACATCGAAATCAATAATCACGGTTTTATTACCACGCATGGCAAGTCCGCAACCAACCGCTGCACTCGTTGTTGTTTTTCCAACGCCACCTTTACCAGATGTAATGACTACTACTTTTGCTTTTGCCAATGTTATGTCCTCCGAAACGTTGACGGCCGATATTTTGGCACAAGGTTGTATAATCCGCTAGCAACGTCAACTAATCCTTTGAGTTTCTCATGAACAAAAGGTTGCGCATGAGAAACTCAAAAGAAATTAAAGCGATGACAGAAGAAAGTCGGATGAAAAAATTTGGAAAAATTTAATCATCATACGATGATCAAATTAAAATCTAAAAAGCTTAAAACGCAAGCACAATAGCATGAGTTTGGTAATTAAATTTTCACTACGCCTTCCCCATAATGCTTTTCCTGCAAAATGTTTGTCACAAAACATTTTGTGCCTACGCTTTTCGCCTGCTCACGTACTCAACTGTACGCTCCGCGGAACTCATTCGCTTGACGCCGCATGGAAAACCATTCTGCGTTTGGCATATCATTCTAGAGCGCTCATTTTAAGTTCGCGTCCTTCAAGATAGAGTTGCGCACGTGCACCCCAATATCCATTTTGCAAATCATCACTAATTTTATAATGTCCGGCAATCGATACCAATTCTGCTTCAAGTGTTTGACAAAAAATTCGCGCATCTTGTCGACCTTTTACACCCGCTAATGCACGACCGCGTAAATTTCCATAAATATGAATATTTCCATCGGCTAGTACTTCAGCACCAGTACTCACAGATCCTAAAATAATAAGATCACCACCACGCGCATAAATTTGTTGGCCGGAGCGTACCGTTTTAAAAATAATTTTAGTAGCGGTAGCAGGATTTAAATCGCTTATTTCTTTTTCTGCAATGGTAGTTGCTTGTTGACTTGCGCTAGCTTGACCACGAATTTTTGGTTTTGTACTCGGAATCATTGGCAAGCCTGCAACTAACGCTGACATGTGATGTTCTTCCGTTCCACCTCGTACAGCAATTGGGAATAATCCATATTCCTGACACAGTTCCGCGAGCTGTATAAAATCAATTTCTTCATTGGCTTCGCGTAATCGATCTAAACCAACTACCACAGGTGTTTGTTGAAAAAAGTTAGGCGCTTGTTTAACAATGCGCATTAAATCCAAATTAATTTGTTCACGATCATAACTGAATAATTCCAGTGTGGTGAGCGTAAAAGTACCACCTTTTAACTGCAAACATTCACCCGCCTGTTGATTCGGTACAGAGCTTGGCGTTGAATTTTGATGATCTACAGCTTGTTCAGCTGGATGCGAAGAGAAATTAACAGGTGATTCAACCAAAAGATCACTATCCGTCATTTATAAAATCCATATTCAAAAGGTTAAAATCAAGTACTACTAACGCGAAAATCTTGAGATGTAAAACGTGGCATATGATAGCCTTTCATAAGACAAAAAGTCGATCGCTTTTGTGGGTACCTTCCGTAGAATGATTTTCTAGGTTGTTGTATGTTTGCTTAACCTGCTCACGTACTCAACTGAACGCTCCGCGGGTTTCACTCCATACGCCTACTAGAAAACATATTCTGCGTTGGGTACATATCTTCCGGAGCATGATTTTTCCATAAACTGCCGTTTAATTTTTTGATTTACTGAAAAATAATTCGGTTGCATTTTTTGTGGTTTGAAGCGCAAGTGATTCCGGTGATTCGCCGCGTGCTTCTGCAATTTTGCGAGCAATGTGAGATAAGGTAGCAGGCTCATTGCGATATCGAGAATTTTTATCTTCTGTTATTAAATCTTTTGGCCAAAGATAGGGTCCATCGGTTTCAATTAATAATCGGTTTGCTGGAATATCACGCACTAAATTTTGTAAATGTTTCCCGCGTATCGGATCACAAAACCATCCAGTAATTCCAATGTATACATCTAAATCTAAATAATCATGTAATGCGCGAATATTATCTGTAAAGCAATGAACAACTGCTCCTACTAATAAATCACGCGCAGATTTTAAAATCGGCAAGAATCGATCGTGTGCTTCTCTTTGATGTAAAAATAATGGTTTTTTATATTCAATAGCAATTTCAATATGACGCTCAAAAACTTTTTCTTGAATTGCGCGTGGAGAAAAATCTCGATAAAAATCTAATCCCGTTTCACCTACTGCACAAACTCTAGAATGCTGAAGTGCAGTTTTAATTATACTCCACGTAGTATCCGTAACATCTTTTGCATGATGAGGATGAATTCCCGCGGTTGACCATAATTTTGGATAATAAGCTGAAGATTCAGAATAGCGAGCAGTATCCTGTTGGGCTGGCGAAATAGTATCTAACCATGAATGTGCTAATTGAATGCTTGCTTCATCTGAACTCGTAATAATTAGATGTTCAATACCTGCATTTGCGGCACGTTGCAAAACTGCATCAAAATCATTTTCATAACTTTTATGGCATAAATTAATTCCAATATCTACTAAGGGCGATAGTGATGACGTGCGTTGAATAATGTCGATGACGGTATTCATAATTTACTCTTAATTTTATAATTCAAAATATTCGTATTGCCGACATGCGGCTACAATTAAAAGAGATTAACTTTAAAAGATATCAAATCATACGCAAAATTTGTATTAATCAATATCGAAAGGATGCATTACATGTCAAAACTCATGGACGCAATTGATCTACGGACTCAATTGGTAGGGGAAAATCGTCTAGAGCTGCTGACATTTCATTTAAATGGACCGCAGCTATTTGCCATGAATGTATTTAAAATTCAAGAAGTACAACGCATGCCTAAAATTTCGGTATTGCCGCACAGTCATGAAATGATATTAGGTGTGACGCATGCTCGAGGCCATACTATTCCAATTGTTGATTTAGCACGCGCAATTCGTTTACCACCAATTACTGATATTAAAAATGCCAATATAATTATTGCTGAATACAATATGTCGGTGCAGGGCTTTATGGTTGGAAGCGTTGATCGTATTGTTAATATGAAATGGAATGAAGTTAGTCCGCCACCTAAAGGTTCTGGTAAAGATCATTATTTAACGGCAATTACTCGCTTGCAGGATCGTATTGTAGAAATCATTGATGTTGAGAAGATTTTGGCAGAAGTTAAATTTTTTAATACACAAATTTCTGAAGGTATTTTACAAGATAATGTGAAGGACTTAGCAAAAGGATTGCGCGTTTTAATTGTCGATGATTCTACGGTTGGTTTACGTCAGGTACGTCATGTTATGGAACAACTTGGCGTTGAAATTTATACAGCCACCAACGGTAATCTTGCTTTAGGATTATTAAATCGTTGGGTGCAAGAAGGATTTGATTTTAAAAATAATTTTTTAATGATGGTAACCGATGCAGAGATGCCAGAAATGGATGGTTATCGATTAAC
>JAZKFP010000211.1:0-3349 GCA_040386355.1 Pseudomonadota bacterium
TTACTACAACCGTATCGCCCGGCCCAATAACGTATTCCGCTGGTACAGGAACATTGTTTATCGGCGCAAAGGTTGATGGTGAACCTGCAAATAACTCATAACCAAACGGTTTTAATCGCTGTCGTAAATATTTTAAATTTGGGTCTTCCTTAGTTTCTTTTTTACGCGCGTTTAATTGATTTTTATTTTTTTGAGAAGCCGGATTATTGGGATCAATGAATTCGTTAGGATATTGCTGATTTGGAATCTGCATATCTCGACCTTGAATAATATTTGGATTCTGAATGGGTGGCAGAAATCTAGGATCTTGATTACGTGGGTCTTGATTGCGTGGGTCTTGGCTTTGCCGTTGATTCAACGAAGACGGTTCTGTGCCAAATCTATTATAGGGTGATGCAGTTGGTGAGACAGTGGAATTGGAATTACGAGAACTCCCAGGCTCACTTCCATATTGCTGAGTATTCGTACGATTTAAATTATTTGAATTAGGTCCAACTTCTTCGCGGTTTTCATACGCGTTATACGGATTAGTAGGGTTTATCGGTGACGGATTATATTGATCAGAATTATAACGTTCGTATTGATAATTTTCAGAATCATATTCCGAGTTAGAGTCTGAGGTATCTTGTTCAAATAAATAAGGGTCTTCGTCTTCCTCTACTTGTTCATTGTAATATGCATCTGCACCATACCGCTCGGCATCATAATTTTCATCGTCATATTGACCGCGCTGATTATTTCGCTGCGTATTACCACGATTAGCATTATATTCTTCTTCACCATAAGACTCTGAGTTATAACGTTGACTATCGTATTGAACAGCATCATTTCGAAACTCTTCATTTTCACGCGAAGCATCGCGTGGCTGTACTGTTTCTTGGTCTTGTGTAGGAGCTGAACTTTGTCTTGTTGAGGATTGGAGCTTAACGCCAAATTGATCTGCCAACCGTTGACGCTCAGCAGGTGACATTGCTTGTATTGCTTCAATTTGATCGGGTGTGGGAGTTAGCGCAAATATAGGAAAAGACAACGCACTACCTATCAACAACAGGCAGTTTAACAAAATAGTTTTCACGTTCATGCGAACCCAAAGAAATGAAAATTTGATGGATGCCTAACAAAAAGACACGCTACCGCCGAAGCGATTGCTCTTTTGGAGGCCACTTAAGTTGGATAGATTATTGGAAAATTAAACGATGCGGACTGCTGATCGCAAACAAGAAGGCATAGTAAAGTAAAAGAGCCTCAATTGTTCAAGATACAAATCAAAAAAATTCATTTATTTTTGCAGTATTTTTGAAAATCTGCCCACAAAAAAACTAACTCAAGGACATTTGATATGGCGTGGATTTTATTGTTTTTAGCAGGCGCTTTAGAAATTGGCTGGCTCATTGGAATCAAGTACAGCGATGGTTTTACTAAACTTGTTCCCTCAGTATTAACGGTGTTATCGATGGGCGTGAGTTTATTTTTACTTTCTATTGTAGTGAGAACTATTCCATTGGGAACCGCGTACGCAATATGGACAGGCATTGGTGCGGCGGGAGCCGTAGTCCTTGGGATTATTTTATTTCATGAGCCAGCGCATGCGAGTCGGTTAATTTGTGTGGGATTAATTTTGGCAGGAGTGATTGGGTTGAAGCTGGTGTCTGAGGGGTAAATTTAGCAATTGATTTATTTTAAAAATTACAATAATTAAGAATTTAACGAATTGTTTGTTTTTAATATATTTTTTTATATGAATTCAAAACTTAAAATTACAACTTCAAGTTAAGCACAGGCTTATCCCAAGTTACCCACAGACTTATCCACTTGCTTGAAAAATGAATTCTATTCAAACTTGTAAATTGTCAATTGAGTTTAAGAGAGTTCAGATGAAAAAGATTCTATTTCTAGATGAATCGGGCGATCATAACCTTATCGCAATGGATCCTCAACACCCTATATTTGTCTTAGGTGGAATCATTGTTTATGAAGATTATGCTTTTGGCGAAATGACAAATAAACTGAATAAATTTAAAAAAGATTTATTCGGAACAATAGATATCACTTTACATACTGCCGATTTTACACGCCAAAAAAATGGTTTTGAGCGTATGAAAGATAAAGATTTTTGTCTTGAATTTTATGCAAAACTTAACAAACTTATTTCTGAGCTCAATATTACAGTTTTAGCCTGCGCAATAAAAAAACAGCAACATATGGAAAAATATGGATTTGAAGCGCTAGATCCCTATCATCTTTCCCTCAATATTTTAATTGAAAGATTTTGTTTAGATATTGGAAAAAATTCTTTCAGCTCAAACCATATTGTTGCAGAGGCACGCGATCCAATTCTTGATAAACAATTAGATTTAGCATGGGTAAATCTTCAGACATCTGGCACGCATTTCATGCAAGCCATTGAGATAAAGGAGAGAATAAATTCGTTAATTTTAAAAAATAAAAAAGACAGGATTGCTGGGTTGGAAATTGCGGATGCAATCGTAACTCCAATTGCAAGAAAAATTTTAAAAAGGGATTCAAAAGTTGATTTTGAAATTATTAAAAACAAAATGCGTAAAAATCATTTAGGAGAAGTTACTGAATATGGTTTAGTTGTTCTGCCAAAAAAATGAGCCAACCCCCGCTACGCAGTGATCAGCTCCTCAAGCAAGTATAATCAGGAATATACGAAATGGGAAGCCTGAAGGCAGCAACCAACATTTATAAACATAAATAATTGATATCGCTGCGTTTTTTACTTTAAAGTGAATTGTCGCGTAGCGACTCGTGATTCTAGGCAGGTGCTTAAGCGCCTGCACACAATATAATTTACCAAAACCGTGCTGTAGGCACGGATGAAACTATTGACACAAATTCTCTGGCATCTGCACATCTGGCATTATTTTTAAAGATGTTGCTCTGTGTGGAAAATCTAATTGCGCTTGTTTTTCAATTTCTTTTATATCCACGATAAAAGGTGAATGATCATAAGAATAATCTTTTGAGCAATCACCAGTTTTATACATTACAGGTATTTTAGTAAATCGATTTGGATAAATAAATGAAATAACTTCAGTCCGATCTTCATTTTTAAAATAAACCACTTTAAATAACGCATCGGGTACAGCAACCGGTATTTCTTGATGCGCTGCATCGCCAACGGTTTGTGAAATTTTCCCCTGATGATAAATTGGCCCAGAAATAATCCACACTTCTTCAAATACATCTGCCCACACACCGATACGATTTTCTAATCCTGACCAAATCCCTTGATTCAATACAGCATTTTGTGGAACTGCGTTTGCAAACACATGCGAGTCACAACCGTATTGCGGACCTAATCGATTGGCATCGGCACGACGTG
>JAZKFP010000212.1:0-9973 GCA_040386355.1 Pseudomonadota bacterium
TTTTCATGTTCCCAGAACATCTGATGCGATTGGACGGTAAAAAAGTTGCTGAACATATTCAGCAAAGATTAACGCAATTAATTTCTACTCTTCCGATCAAACCTTGCTTGACAGTAATTTTAGTTGGACAAGATCCAGCTTCTGAGATTTATGTTGGACGTAAACATCAAGCCTGCGAAGCAGTAGGTATTGTTTCGCGGATGATTAAATTACCTGATTCAATTTCCGAAACTGAATTACTGACGCATATAACTTCGCTTAACAACGATACAGCAGTACATGGAATACTGGTACAACTTCCGCTGCCAGCGCATATTTCTCCACAATCCATTTTAGAAGCGATTGACCCCAAAAAAGATGTCGATGGTTTTCATCCTTACAATTTAGGCTTACTCGCTGCACGATATCCCGGATTACGGCCCTGCACTCCTCGTGGTGTTATGTCGATGTTAGAGTTTTATGAAATTGATCTGAAAGGTCTGCACGCTGTTATTGTTGGCGCATCCAATATTGTTGGACGACCCATGGCTTTAGAATTATTACTAGCCGGTTGTACAATTACAGTATGCCATCGTTTTACTAAAAATTTAGCAGAGCACGTGGCTAAAGCAGACATTGTTGTTGCTGCTGCGGGCAAACCTCATCTAATAAAAAGTAATTGGATTAAAAAAGGCGCAATTATTATTGATGTCGGAATTCATCGAACCTCTCATGGCATTATTGGTGATGTTGAAATTACAAATGAATGTTTAGCATTTGCCGCCACTCCAGTTCCTGGCGGTGTGGGCCCAATGACAGTTGCGACTTTATTACACAACACAGTTTCTACAGCCTGCGTGCAAAACAAACTTAACTTCCTATACTAAAAAAATTGTAAGAGAACTAAAACTCTTTTAACTATTTTCATTGGCTTTAGGAGTTAAAATCATGTCATTTCCTGAAATTAAACCACAAGATTTTATGACATTTAGTCGAGAAACTCCCGGTTATGTTCAGGTTGAAAAAGCTTTAATTGAAATTGGTGGCAAAGGCGTTGAAGGCACAGCTTTCAAATTAGAAGCATTAACTGCGGCAGGTTGGAAATATGGAAAATTAATATCGTATGGCGCTCATCCTCAATCTGCAGCTGAAGCTTTTAATTTAGTGCGTGCAGTATTAGAAACCACCAAAGAACGTGGCGAAATTATTCCACAAATTAAACAAATAGCTTCTGGCAATAATCATTAATGTAAAGGTAATTTAAAAGGCGCTTGATACGCCTTTTTTATCGAAGAATTTTTTAGTGGGCTAAAAAAACAAGTTGTAAATTAACCATTATTTATCTTGTAGACGCCATAATTCGATGTTATTTCGATGTGCTCAGTGATATTAAAAACAATATTTCAGGATATTAATATTACTTTTCAGGGAGAATTTAACTAGTCTAATCAGGTTTAATATGACTCAACCTATTGGCCCTAAACGTCCTGCATCACCCTCAATTTCTGCAACTGAATCACATCAATCTTCAAAAAAACAAAAATCCAATATTGACGGTAGTGGCTCTTCCATGAGCATACCTAATAATAGTTCATTAAACACTCTTTTACGTATTGAAGCAGTGGAGATAAAAGCAGCAAGTTGGCAAGAGACATTAAAAAATTGGGTTGAACAAACTGGTTTAACTAACAAAGAAAAAAAAGGGCGAATAGAAGCTAAAGATCGTATCTTACAGTGTTTTGAAAATTCTGAATCGGATTTACACTTAGAAGATTTACATTTATCCTATCTACCAAATATTTTTGCAGATCGACTTCATCTACAGTGTTTAAACATAAAGAACAATAAGCGTATTGAAGATGTAAGTGTATTAAATTGCTCGCACTTAAAAAGATTAGAGGTGAGCAATTGTGAACTTAATTCTTTAGACGAATTAGACCTTCCAGCCACTTTGATTTCTCTTATTGTATCAGGCAATAGCGGTTTAAAAACTATAAATCTCTCGACAACTAATTTAGAAACTTTAATCGTTAAAGGCTGTGCCCTTACGGAACTTAGTAAAAAAAATCTTCCAGCATCATTAAAATACATTCGTATTTCTGACAATGAAAATCTCGAAAATATTCAGCTTTGTCACATAGCTTATTTAGAAGAATTAGAAGCTCAAGGGTGTAATTTAAAGGCACTCACTGAAGATAATCTTCCAAGCTCGTTAATTAAGATATGGGTTGCTGATAACCATGCACTTTCCAATATTAACCTTAGTCATATTACTGATTTAAAAGAATTAGATTTAGAAAGTTGTGGTTTAACAAATCTTCAGAAATCACATTTGCCTACAAAACTTGAAACCTTAGATGTTTCAGAGAATCAACAGTTGCAAATAATAGATTGCTCAGATTTATTAAATTTAAAAGCATTATTTTTAAACAACTGTAACTTAGACAATATTCTATTTCCTAATCCCGAATTAATAGGGTCTGACATGCTTGCAATTGACCCATTTAAACTTCAGGAAATTTGTTTATCAAATAACCGGAGGCTTGATATTACGGATGACCAATTACAAATCTTAGTAAATCATCCCATACATCATCTCGAATTAGAAAATACTTTAGTGCAATGGGAAAACTTACCTCAGCAATTACAAGAAAATGATGAAATATTTATTGATACTCGTCCAGAAAACGAAGCAAACCAAAACTTACTTGGTGCACAAAACACCCATACCGCAAGCATTCATGCATCAAGTTCTGCCAATGCGGCACTTTTATTAAATAACAATACAAATCTCAATATTGCTGAAAGCTGGTCAAATTTTAAAAAATTTGTTGAAGCACTTTCTATTGATAATGCAGGCATTCATCTAGATACAGGACGTGCGAATCAAGCTTTTAAAAATTCAACAGCTCAACGTTACATGCAATACCCTTCTCATCTTGAACATATTGATAAAAAATCCAGCGTATCAGTGCAACAATTTTTAGCGCTCTTTTGGACAGCAATACACGATGAAAAACAACGTGAAAAAGGGGTTTCTAAGCACGATGGTGAACAGGCGATAATCAATGCATTGTATGAAACTCAGCGTGGTTATAATTTAAATGAGCAAACAGATCCACAAGATGATGGTGAGGAAGATAGCCCTATATGTGCCGGTGGAACCTTTAATAAAATTTCTGAAAAACAGGTTAGTATTTTAAAAGATATGAAGTTTGAGTTTGTAAATTCCAAAACATTTAATGATCGAATACATCATGAAATTAGAGTTCAAGCTCAACAATTGTTAGAAACAGCTGATAATAAGAAGACCTTAATTGTAGAAGTTCAAGAAAACGAACATTATTTAACCCTAAATATTTGGAATCAGATTAAACAAAATGTGTGTAATAGAATTCAGGAAGCTTTTGATGGAAAAATTATTCAAGGAAAAAATACTGAACAAATGCTTGAAGAAAATACAAATTTTGAAAGTACTCTGCAATATTTGAAAGTTATCGATTAATTTAAAGTAGTTTTTTCGGTTTCTGTAGCGGGCTCTAGTTCAAGCAACGCTTTATCAATCCAATCCGTGGGTAATTTTTGACGAATTGAAACACCTAATGATTCAAAATCATGGGCTTGTTTTAACAAATTGCCCTTACCTTCCATCAGTTGATTTTTTGCTTTTTCATACGAATTTTGTAGTCGGTCGAGTTGTACTCCCATTTGTTGAAGAGTATCCACATAAAGGCGTAATTTTTCATAAAAAAATGCAGCACGTTCTGCAATTTTAAGCGCATGTTTATTTTGCACTTCAAAACCCCACAGCTGTTTAATCAAACGCAAACTACTTAATAAAGTACAGGGCGTTGTCACTAAAATGTGAGAATTAATCGCATGCGTTAATAACTGATTATCAAATTGCATAGCCAATGCAAACGCCGATTCAATTGGGATAAACAAAATAACCATGTCTGGCGCATTTAATGTAGAAATATCTTGATAGCGTTTGTTCGACAGTTCTTTAATCCGATCTTTAATTGCCGCACAATGTGCCTTACAAGCTCGAGCTTTATCTTCTTCCAGATCGGTATTCATAAATTGTGCGTACGCTTCAAGAGAAACTTTAGCATCCACAATTAAATGTTTTTGATTTGGTAAATGAACCACCACATCTGGGCGTTGTAATCCATTTTCACCCGAATAACTTGGCTGTATTTGATAATCGTGATCTTTTCGCAAACCAGATTGCTCCAGCAAATTTTCTAAAATTAATTCTCCCCAGTTGCCTTGAATTTTTTTGTTGCCACGAAGCGCTGTGGAAAGCTCATGCGCTTCTTGCGTAATTTTTTGGTTAAGTAGGGCTAATTGATGAATTTCGGTTTTTAAACTGGATTGTTGCTCAATACCTTGCGCATGAATCTGATCGGCACGTTTGCGGAAATCATCCAGTTGTTCACGAAAAGGTTGTAAATGGATTTGCAACAGTTCGCGCTGGCTTTGATTCAATGATTGCTCGCCTTTTTGCAATAATTGATTAGCAAGAACTTCAAATTCTGATTTTAACAATTGCTTTTGTTCTTGCATCCATTGTTGATGCGATTTCGATTGTTTATTTAATTCGTGCTGCGCATTTTCTAACTGAGTTTCAACACGGGTAAAATCTTGTAGAGTTTGGGAATGCTGTTGCGACAAAGTTGTTAATTCATTTCTAGCGTTGGCGAGCTGTTGATCTTTAACTTGCGAACGCTCTTGCCACAGTTTGGTTTCCGACTTCTGCTGTTCTAACAACGCAATAATTTCAGTTTTCTTCTGCCAAAGCCGCGCACAATAAAAAATAAAACCTATGCACATAATTAGAAATAGTGAAACTTGTACTATCAACGCAGAATTCAACGCCTTCCCCTGACTTTAAAATGGATATACTGCATGCAGATAAGATTTCCTAAATCACTTTACTAATATCTAATTAGAAATAGTTAGCGTTCGAGACGAACGAATGATTGTTCGCCCCTACAAACAATTACTAGTTTCCTAAAAATACTTCAATCTCTTGCGGTTACCGTAGGGGCGAATAATTATTCGCCCGCATGTAACAACACTTTTTATAAAATATTTCACCATGAAAAACTTATATGCGTTGGGTATATAAATTATTTGTGCATCGGTGGCACAAGTGTAGTTGGATCGATTCGCTCATTACGCCAATTCATCCGCCAATCTAAATGTGGACCACTAACACGTCCAGTCGCACCAACTTGTGCAATAGGATCACCTTGTTTAATTTGATCTCCTTCTTTTACCAATATTTTATGCAAATGCAAGAAGGTTGAAGATACGCCGTAGCCATGATCAATAATTAATGTGCCGCCTGAATAAAACATATCGTTATTAGTTAAGGTAACTTTTCCACCAGCGGGTGCCTTAACAACAGTTCCGGTTGGTGCTGCGATATCTACTCCAAAATGTGGTTGTTTTGGCACGCCATTTAACACACGTTGACTTCCATATACACCAGAAATTGGGCCATTCAACGGCCATACAAAATCACTAAAAGCATCAGAAAAAGTAAATTCGATTTTTCGTGCTTGTTCTACTTGATAGGCTTCATCTTGTGCACGCTGAATATTTTTTGTAGAAGGATTTACCTTACTTTCTGGCATTCCAGAAATACGCTGAATATCGTACGTTTGTGGTTTAATTTTTAAAATTACTTTTTTATGAACGCCGTTAATTATCCATTCGAATTGGTGTTCAGGGACTGCATCACGGCCAAATCCAAATACAAATTTTCCATTCGGTGTAACTGTTAATTTTTCGCCGTTCAACAGGACTTCACCCAAAGGATTTATCGTTCCTCGAATTAAACCGCCTTGTTTAAGAGAGCCTTTTAAAGTTAGTTCTTTGGATAAATTATGTATTGTTGAATAGGAATCATTTTCTGAGGAAATAATTTCAGGTTTTTTATCGTAATTTGCTGTAACGGATAGTGGAGTACAACCTATTAAAAGACTTAATCCGAACCCAATACATTTCCGTTTTCCTAACAACATCCGTGTCTCCTTTACATTTTATAATTTTAAATTTTTTTTATAAAAAATTAATTTGCTCGCTTTTAATTTACTTTATAGGTTTTTTCTCGCATCGCCTGGCACCCCAATGGCTGACCTTGGGGCTGACCAATCCACTCGTCTGCATAATGCGCCAACTGACCATTTACCCAAGTTCCGACAATTTTAGATCGAAATTGTTTTTGCAAAAATGGCGACCAACCACATCGATAAGCAGGAGGTTGCGCAGGTTGCGGAGATCCAATTAAATCGACTAACGCTAAATCTGCCCAATACCCTTCACGAAGATAGCCTCTTTTTTCAATTCCGTAGAGATTAGCAACGGCATGACTAGTTTTTTCTACCACTAACGGCAAAGTAAATTCACCATCCAACACTAATTCAAATAATGCTAACAACACATGCTGAACTAATGGCAAACCAGCAGGCGCTTGTTCAAAAGGTAAACGTTTTTCTTGCCACGTATGTGGCGCATGATCGGTTGCAATAACATCAAGCAAGCCGCTATTCACCGCTTTACGAAGTGCGGCCCGATCGGATGGAAATTTGATCGCTGGATTGCATTTAATAAGATTGCCTAAGCTTGCGTAATCATCCGAAGTAAAAGTTAAATGATGTACACAGACTTCTGCGGTAATCCGTTTGCTTTTAGCTTGAGTAAATAAAGCTAATTCTTTTTCAGTCGTAAGATGTAATACATGTAGACGTGCATCAAACTTTTTTGCTAAACCAACAGCGAGTGAACTCGAAGCGTAACACGCCTCAGCGGAACGAATATGGGGGTGATCTTGAATTTGAAGAGGCCGTTTTAATTCCTCCTGAAGACTTTTTTGATTGCGCTCAATCGTTGGACTGTCTTCGCAATGCGTGACAATTAATACGGGCGAATGCTGAAAAATCTTTTCTAACGCAACAGGGTTTTGAACTAATAAATTTCCTGTGCTTGCCCCCATAAATACTTTTAAACCAGCGCAAGCTTCACGATCTAGATTCTTAATTTCTTCCAAATTATGTTCAGTCGCGCCAAAATAAAATGCGTAATTTCCCCAGCTACGATTTGCGGCTCTTTTATATTTATCACGTAACGCGTGTCGATTGGTTGTAGCGGGCGCCGTATTGGGCATTTCCATAAATGAGGTTACGCCGCCAGCAACTGCGGCACGTGATTCCGATGCAAAGTCTGCTTTTAATGGGAAACCTGGTTCACGAAAATGTACTTGGTCATCAATCATTCCAGGAATTAAAAATAATCCCTTAGCATCAATTTCTTTATCCACTTTGACAGAAGAAATAGACGATTCAATACGAGCGATTCTGCCGTCTTGAATGAGACAATCACCAGAAAAAATTTTGCCTTCATTTACAACTTGTGCATTTTTTATTAAATAACTAAGTGCAGAAGATTGACTCATTGGAATATCCCTCTAAAACGCAGTGTCATACTAAATACAAAATTTTTTTCCGGTAGGCGCATATGAAATGAGCTCGCGGAGCATACCCTCTTTATTAATAAAAGGGGGTATGTGAGCAAGCGAATGATTATGCAACACCCCGGAAAATAATTTTGTGTTTAGTATGAAGAATAAATTAATGACTTTCCGACACCTGATTTATCGTATACCTTGGAATTTCAATCTCTAAATCGGTAGTTGAAATTTTAGACTGACAGCTTAGACGAGAATCGGGTTCTAATCCCCAGGCTTTATCCAATAAATCTTCTTCTAATTCATCGGCTGCGTTTAAACTGCGAAATCCTTCGCGAACAATGACATGACATGTTGTACAGGCGCAGGCTTTTTCACAAGCATGTTCAATATTAATATTATTTTTTAACGCTACATCTAAAATAGTTTCGCCAATTTGTGCTTCAACAACCGCACCTTCTGGACAAAATATTGCATGTGGCAAAAAAGTGAGCTTAGGCATTATTTATTTCCTAGCGATATTTCAATTTGATCAATGGATTTGCCGCTTAACGCTCGACGAATTCTCTCATCCATACGGCGGCCTGCAAAGGGCTCAGTTAAATGATTTAACACTTCGGTTTGTTCGGTAATTTTATCGGTTTGCGTTGTTGTCATTATCTGCTGAAGATCGGTCATAGCCTGCTTAATCCGTTGGCGTTCCTCATCGTCCAGTAAATGTGCATCTTCTTCAATGGCTGAATGAATCGCTGTTAATAATTGTTCAGCATCCAAACGTTTCTCTGCCAAAATACGTTCCGCAACGTCTTCAGCTGCGTATTGTACGCCTGCTTTTAACATCGAAATTATTGCACTTTCTTCTAAGCCACTCGCCGGATTAATTTGAATGTGGGTTTTAATATTTGTTTCAGTTTCTTCCGCAGAAACGGTTAATAGACCATCTACATCTACCGTAAAAGTCACTTCAATACGCGCAGCTCCAGCAACCATCGGCGGAATACCTTGCAAAATAAATTGTCCTAACGAACGACAGTGTTCAACCTGCTCTCGTTCACCTTGCACAATATGAATTGATAATGCAGTTTGACCATCTTGATAAGTAGTGAATTTTTGCGCACGAGTAACTGGAAGCGGCGTATTTCTTGGGATAATTTTTTCTACCAAACCACCCATGGTTTCAATGCCAAGTGATAATGGCGTTACATCTAGCAGCAGTCGTTGATTGTCAGTCACTTCACTAAGTTGACGCGCTTGATAACCAGCACCCAATGCAACCACAATATCTGGATCTACATTATGCAAAGGTTCACGACCAAACCATTGCGTTAATAATGTTTGAACTAAATTAAGTCGCGTTGAGCCACCGACTAAAATAATATGATTAATATCTTTTTTTAAAAGCTTTGCATCTAATAAAGCTGCGTCACAGATTTTTAAGGTACGTTGAATTAATTTTTCTGCAACTTGATTTAATATTTCACGTGTTAAAATAATTGAATGATTTCGCCATGTTACTTTAATAGAATTTTCAATACTTAATGCTTCTTTGGCTTGACGCATTCGTTGACGTAAAGCAAGTTTGTCTTGCAATAATGCAATTTCATTTGTATGCGCAATTATTTCAGGCGATTGATATAACCAATATTCTACCAACGCATCATCAATATCATCACCACCTAAGGCTGTATCACCTGCAGTCGCTAAAACTTCAAAAACTGAAGCTTGCAATGACAAAATAGACACATCAAATGTACCGCCCCCGAGATCATAAACAAGATAAGTGCCTTGTACTTCTTGTTCCAATCCATACGCTAATGCTGCAGCAGTCGGTTCATTTAGTAAACGTAATGTTTGCATGCCGGCTAATCGCATTGCATCACGCGTGGCTTGACGTTGTGCTTCATCAAAATAAGCAGGTACCGTTACTACTGCGCTGCTAACCTTGCGACCTTGATTCGATTGCAGCTCAACATTTTTTTTTAAAGTTTTTAATATTTGTGCGGAAACTTCAATGGCTGAGATTAAACCATGAGGCGTTTTTAAACGCGGTAATTTTGGATCGGACAAATCCCAACGATGTTGCTCATTTGCTGGAATATCCGCTGAAGATTTTCCCATAAAACGTTTTATCGATGTAATTAAAACACCTTCTGTATTGTTTGCTTGTGCAGCAATAGCGTCGCTTCCTACTAGGATTTCATTTACACCATAAAATATGGCTGAAGCTAATAAAGGACCGTCGCCTTGATTAATCGGTTGCCATTTTTTTAATGGATTGATTAAAGATTCAACAGCCGCAACTGCTAACGAATGCGTTGTTCCTAAATCAATACCAATAACCGTACCGGTTTTATATTTTTGGCTAGGTTCAGATATAGATAATAAAGCCACAAATACTCCTTAATAACTTCCGCAGATTGATTTTCCTAAAACACTTTTAAATATTGAATCAGTAATAGGCTGCGTTCAACACGGGCGAATGATTATTCGCCCCTACAAACAATCATCACTTTCCTA
>JAZKFP010000213.1:0-7014 GCA_040386355.1 Pseudomonadota bacterium
ACACTGCCATAGGCACAAGAAATTGCGATTGAACAGATTGCTGAAATACGGAAGGTAATAATCCTAAAGTTGTAGTAATGGTAGTTAACATTACTGCACGAACACGTGACAACGTGCCCTCTTCGACAATTGAAAATATATTACCTTTTGAGTCTTCTGCACGTAAATCATTAATCCGGTCTACCAACACTAAGCTGTCGTTTACAACAACTCCACTCACCGCACAAATTCCGATCAAAGACCATAACGTTACATCTAACCCCATAACTAGATGTCCAAATAACGCGCCAATCATTCCAAATGGGATTGCGTACATAATTACCAGCGGCATTACATAGCTTTTATATAAAATCGCCATAATGGCGTACATGCAAATTAATGCCAGTAAATATGAAGACAATAATGTTTGAATAAATTCGGTTTGAACGCGTTGTGCGCCATCGATAAACCAATCGACAGATTTATATTTATCCGACAAAGAATTTAAAACATCTTTTTTTAATTCGATCATGATTTGATCAGTACTATTAAAATCTTGATCAACATACGCAGTAATTTCTAATGAACGTTTCCGATCAAATCGTTCAACAACAGCAGGACTTGAGCCATATTCTAAATCCGCAACCGTATGCAAAGGCACCATACTACCGGCAGGAGTTAACAAACTCATATTTTCCAATTGCCATAAAGAACCGTCTTCAAAATTAGGATGACGAACCACAACTTTAACGTTTTCGTATTCACGTTGAAATTCAGTCGCTTCAATTCCATGAAAAAGTTGACGAACTTGTGCAGCAATTTGGTCCATGTTTAAACCAAGATCTGCGGCACTGGCCTTCGGTTTTAATATGATTTCTTGATTACCTTCTTCAAAACTATCGCGTACTTCTGAAACTCCTGAAAATTGACTTAAACGTTTTTTGATTTGCGCGCTTGCTGCAGATAAATCATCAAAAGATGGTGAAGTTAGTCGTAAATTAATTGCAGGGCCTACTTTGTTTAATGTGGAATTGAATACAAGCTTAGATGCTCCTGGAATACCGCCAGCTTTTTCACGCCATTGACGAACAAGTTCAGCACCTGTGACTTTTCGATCATTATCTGGAAAAAGTTCAATAGTAACACTACCCATGTGCGGACCATCTTGATCTGCTGTTCTACCAGCGCGCGCTATGATACTTCGCACCACAGGCTTTCCAAATTCCGCTTCTATTTTGTCTCGTAATTCAATGGCTCCAGCTTCAATTCTTGCTAAAGCTTTTCCTGTAACTTTTGGTGAGGTGCCATTTGGAAAAGTAATTTCTGAAGTTAATAAATCCGATTCAATCTCTGTTAAAAGCCGGGTTTTGATCCAGCCGCCTTGAATTAAACCCAGGGTAATTAAAAATATTCCAATAAAAGTGGTGTGAGTTATATAACGATTACGCAAAGTTGTTGTCAGCAGCCATTGAAATTTTGGTGCAAAAAAATTGGACAAAGCATTCATGCAACGCAATCGCCATTTCGACAAAGCGCCGTCTATTTTTTTTCCCATACTTAATGGATTGTGTGGAGATGCCAGATGCGCTGGCAAAATTAGCATTGTTTCAATCAAGCTAAAAAATAAAATTGATGCTGCAACTATCGGCAGGACGTACATAATTTGCCCTTCGGGCCCTGGTAAAAAACCCAAAGGCACGAACATTAAAACAGTAGTCCAGCACGCATAAATGATTGGAGTACCAACTTCTTTTACACCGCGTTCTGCCGCTTCAACAAAACTGTATTTTCCTGACTTTTGATAAGTGTGGATATTTTCACTAATAATAATTGCATCATCTACGACAACACCCATTACTAAAATAAAAGCAAACAGCGATACCATATTTATTGAAATACCTAAATAAGGCAACGAAGCAAGCGCCCCCATAAATGCAATTGGAATACCGGAACTTACCCAAAACGCGAGACGCGTTCCCATAAAAAACCACAATACTAAAAAAACTAAAATCATACTGCTAACAGCATTGCTTACCAGCAAATTAATTCGTGCTTCAAAAAATTTTGAGCTATCCCGCCAGGTTGTAACTTCAATGCCTTCAGGCAAGAGAACTTTAGGATTTTTTACATATTCACGAACCGCCTCAGCAACATCTAAAATATTTTGATTGCCACCACGATAAATAGATAAATACACTGCAGGTTCATTGTTAAATCGAGTCTGGTTAGCTTCTTCTATATCTGATTCATTAACTTTTGCTACATCTCGAACGCGCAAACGACCACCGTCTGCATCACTACGCACTACTAAATCTTCCAACCAATCTCGAGAAATAGCACCTTCTGGCCGAGTTAATACCATTGAAGATCCGGTGTTATCTTTTAATTCACCTGAAGCAATGGTTTGAGATTGACGACGAATACTTTCAACTATTTGTATAACGGAAATTCCATATCGCATCAATGCTAATTGATCAACATCAATTGAAATTTCACGTTTCGTTTCACCTGACAATTCAATTTGAGTGACTTCATGAGTTTCTAATAAATCGTCTCTAATTTGCTGAGCAAGTGTTTTCAAAACGCGCTCATCGGCATTGCCATGAATTACGATATCTGCCACGGGATCTCGTATGCTTAATTGTTCTATTTTTGGTGGTCGAGCGTTTGAAGGTAAAGTCACTTTAGAAGATAAACGCGTTTCAATGTCGTTTCGTATTTTTTGCGCCGCTGTTTTATAATCGGTCTCAACAAAAATAAAACCGACATTATCAGAAGATTTTGAATAAATTCGATCTACACCATCAATATCAAAGATTGCATCTTCAATTGGCGCAACAATCGAACGTTCAACTTCAGTTTGAGAAGCACCTGGATAGGCAACTTGAATCGTTAGATAATTCCATTCGATGGCGGGAAGAATTTCTTTTTGAGTTTTTGGAATTGCTAAAGCGCCGGCGACAATAAGTACGATCATTAACATATTCGCGACAACAGAGTTGCGCGCAAACCATCCTACAATGGAATTCACTAATTTATCTCCGCCACATTTATTTTAATTTTCTTTATACCCTTAGCAAACCAAAATATTCATAAAAAAAATTAAAGTTTAAAATTAAGGTTCAGAAGATTTTGGCGCAAAGAATAAACTAGCCAACTCATTTAGACGCGACGGCTGATGTACCGCCTCTAAATTAACAGTTTGTATTTTTGACGATTTATCAACCGATTGAGACGAAACTGAAACTAAGTTGTTTTTTACATTACTTTGAGAGACAGTTTCTTTCGCCACAATTTCTTCAGCTACCGTTTCTTTAATCGTTTTATCTTTAGAGAAATTTACTTGAGACAAATCTTCTGCCAACGCATTATCAGATGATTGATTATTTTTTGAAATTTCATTTGATGCTTTAAAAGAGGAAACTCCAAAATTATTTTGTTTATCAGATTGTGAAAGTTCTGATTGCGAAAGCGAGGCTGAATTAGATAAGGTTTTTTGCAATTTATTTAAAGGGGCTTCCGGGTTATCAGGGGATTTCGTTTTTAAATCCATTGTGTTTGGTTTGCTTTCATTAGATTGGCTTTCATTAATAACAGCTACCTCCATACCTTCGATAGCAATTTCAAGTGGCGTATCGACTACCGCATCTCCCACATTAAGACCTTGGGTAATATAGGCACTGGATTTTCCACGATAACTAACTTCTAAATCACGACGTTGCAAACGACTATTACTATCTACTACCCACACAAAATTACCAAACCTCAGTAAATGCCGAGGTAAGACCACAACATTAGTTAACTGACGTCCATCTATTTTCACATCTAAAAAGTGACCAGCAACCAGTTCTGGACGTAATGGTTGCTGCGCGTCTTGTTGATTAGCGTCATCGATAACACCAATTGCATACTGCAAACGATTTTTCGGATCTAGGCTACCTTCCAAACCAATAATTCGTCCATTCCATAAAAATGGCCGGCCTGAGTACGACATTTTAAATACAGCCGTAGGAGCATTATTTGGATCCAGCGATTGAGACAGATCAACCCATTGCAATTGTTCATCTGATAATGGAACGCGTACTTCAATTTCTGTCATTTGAAAAATTTGGCCAACTTGTGTGCCGATTGCAACAACTTGACCAACATCTAACATTGCAGAACGAAGAATGCCATCAAAGGGAGCGCGAATTTTAGTTTTTTCAACTTGCGCTTCTAACAACTCTAAATCGGCTTTGGCAGCACTAACTCGAAGCTGAGCTTCTTTCAACTGACTGTTACGAAAATTACTAGGGGTTGTAAGACCCGGAACTGTTCCCGCGGATTCTAATTCCGCTTTAACCCGAGCCAACATTTGTTGAACCGTCCACAATTGAGATTCTGCTTTCGAACGTTCTAAATTCCAGCGATCCTCATCAAGTCGTAAAAGTATTTCGCCTTCCTTAACATGACGGCCAGAAACAAAATCCGGGGATACCCACTGTACTTTTCCAGGCACTTCCGTTACTAGCAAAACCTCCCGCGCAGGTTGCACAAGACCTTGAGAATAAATCGGAATAGCTACATTTTGTTTGTTAACAGTGGTTGTTGAAACGGCAGGCGCATCTTGAGGACGTATTATTTCTTCAGGTTCAGGCGTAAATGTTCTTAAAAGCACGTAAAGAACAATCGCAATTCCTAGAATTAATACTGGCAACAATGTTTTGAAAATATATTTATTATTCATTTTATTATGATTTTATTAAGTCTCGTCTGGGATTTGCAAAAACAAAACCACAGAATTGTAGTATTAACCGATCCGTGGCACCAAATCTCAAACTCATCTTACACTCAGATAGGCTTGAGCAACCGCTATAGAATGGTGTTCTACCCTATCCCTTGTCAACAGGATTGAATAATAAGTCAGCATGTCCTTAATTTGATGGAAACTACGATTCACCTTTTAAAAAGTATTACAAAATAAGTATACTAAATCCTTGTAAAATTAAGGTTTAATGTTTAATCGACTACTTTGAGCTTTACTTTTTCTTGCTGAGATTTTAGTTTTCGCCATTGAGTAATTTCTTTTTTTGTGACCGTAAATGACAGGTCACGAGTGAATAATCCATCATGTACAAGCTTTGGCAACTGAATTGTTACCTCATCATGTTGTTTCAATGCCTTAATTGCTTTTAGAACAGCGCCATCAACTCGTTTAACTACTTCATCACTTAACGGACCAGTCCCAGCCAAATCGAGTGCACGTGCTAAGAGTTTTTCACGAATACTAATGGCTTCAAAAGATTTCATGTTTTCCGAGGAATAGCCAAGTAAAACTTGAGCAAATTTCGCTAATACCATTACTGCAATGAATAGAAAGAAAGCCGTTAAAAAAAAAGTATCCATTGCTCAATGCTCGTATGACGATCTATTTCGTGGGCGCATTATTATGTAAGTTTTCTATTTTTTTCTAGCCATAAACATCCCAAACAATATGCCAACTAAAAACCCACCAGCGTGTGCCGCATGTGCCAATTCACCGAGCAAAAAATCTAGCCAGCCCAAAAATCCTAGTACGATAAGAAGCATTAACTGAATAATAAGCCCAACTGGCACTATGAAAAAATCAGACTGACGCTGCACATTAAATGCCCAACAAAAGGCTGCCACTCCAAACACTACTCCAGATAAACCTCCAAAACGTGGTCCGCTCCAAATAAATTGTGCAAGATTAGAAAAATAACCAGCGGCAAGTAAAAAAACTATTAAAAATAATTTGCCAAGTCGCACTTCAATTTGTCGGGCAAAAAACCACCAAATCGCCAAGTTAAATGCGATGTGCAATAAAGAAAAGTGTAAAAAAACTGGTGTAAACGCTTTAATCCAATCAAAAGGATGGGCAAATTCTTTTGGAAACATGAGTAGCGAATAAATTGGAATACCTACCCACTGTACAACAAACAAACCTATGCAGATAAAAACAACAGTTAGGCTAACAGCATGGGTTACAAAGAAACTTCTCGGAAAATTCCGATTTACCATAATAATTCTCAATTAATAATTTTCAATTAGTGCAACTTCTTCAATCTGTAAGACATGGTTTAGTAAAACTTGAATGAACAGCACCTAAATGAATAGTTTGTCGATCCTTCGCAAGCTGCATTTGTTTTTGGCGTTCGGTATAACGTTGAAGTTGCTCTGAGTTTTTTTGACCTATGCAATGAGGGCAAGAAACACCAGGCTTGTAGTCATCGCTTAATTTATCCGCTTCCGTAATTGGATACCGACACGCATGACACATATCATAAGTACCAGGCTGAACGTGATGATCGACAGTCACACGCTCATCAAATACAAAACATTCACCTTGCCATAAACTTTCTGAAGTTTTTACGTTTGCTAAATAATTCAAAATTCCGCCTTTTAAATGATAAACCTGGTTGTAGCCTTGACTAAGTAAGAAAGAAGTCGCCTTTTCACAGCGAATACCACCCGTACAAAACATGGCAATCGGTTTATCTTTATGCTCGGCTAAATGTTTTTTTTCAAATTCTGGAAATTCTCGAAAGGCATCTGTTTCTGGATTAATGGCTCCTGAAAAAGTGCCAATATCGAACTCATACCGATTCCGCGTATCAATAATTAGCGTATCTGGATTAGCAATTAATTGATTCCATTCCTCGGGTTGAACGTAGATTCCAACTTGTTGTTTAGGATCAATTGTGTCTACACCTAAACTCACAATTTCTTGTTTTAATTTGACCTTCATACGTAAAAATGGTGGTTTTTCACAATGGGAATATTGGCCGTCAATATCAACAAATTCTGGTTGTTGACGTAGAAAATTTAAGAACTCTGCGATGGAATCTGAGCTACCGGCAATTGTGCCGTTTAAACCTTCTTTTGCAATTAACAAGGTGCCTTTTAATCCGTGTTTTTTACAAAAATCGAGCAGAGGGATTTGAAAAGATTCAAACCGCTCGAAATCAACGAATCGATACAAAGCTAACACGGTAAAACTAGGTAAAGCGTCTGTCATAACACCTGCTCGATTAA
>JAZKFP010000214.1:0-2566 GCA_040386355.1 Pseudomonadota bacterium
TGCATTGCGATAAATATTGTATCGTTTGCATCTCGCGTTATGTGACGGATACTATTTTGATGTAATTTTTGCGGTAAAAAATATTGATGCTCTAATTTTCCGTCTTCAGCATTTAAATACACTAATGACGGCTGCATCGAATCAACATTTAACTTACTACGTTCGGTTTCAGGACGCGTTAAAATTCCACCATTTGCAACGACCAATGTTTTTTTATCAGATAAAAATAAAATTTCGTGCGGATCTAATCCGTGCGTAAGAAATTCTTTTAAGAAACGATAATTATTTTCTACATCATATACACCAATCATACCGCAGTTTTCTTCAAAGTCAGTTTCTGTAGTATATAACCAACGTCCATCTGCTGAAAAAAAACTATGACCATTAAAGTGTCGATTTTTTTCAGGTTTTATTTTAGATACAACATCACCAGTTTTAGCATTAAGAATATATATAAAATAACCAGGTCGACGGCCAACTACAGCAATGTGTTGAGAGCTCGGTGCAACGGTTACAGCGTGTCCGCGTGCAGGTAGCGTTGTATCAAATAAAGAAACACCTTTCGAATTAAATCCATTGATGAAATGCTGTCCATCCCAGGATGAACGAGCACTGTAATAATGCAATTCTTGAGGTTTATTTAACGCCGAGCTAATGGAAGCTAAGCCGAGAAAACTGATTCCGGCACTGATAGAAAATTGCCGTCGCGTAATAGCCCGAGTAATAATCATAATTAATCGCCGTCCAATGAATTAAATCCAATTGGAATTTCTAACGCTTGCGACAAAGGACTAAAAACCAGACGTTGTAAATCTCTTAATGAAGAAATCAAGTTATCAAAATCTTGACGTTCTTTTGGATTGGTTACAGCATCGTTAAAAGAAGGTTTTAATGGTTGAAGTGATTTATACACATTTTGAAAAGACGCTAAAATTTCAGCATTTAATTTAGAATCCGTTTTTTGTGCAAAACCTACGGTGTATAAATCTTCTAATGCTTTTAAACTGGTTTCAATGTTTTGCAACGATCGATCACTACGCCACGATTCCGACTTTTTCATTTTAGGTTTATTATTTTCACCTAATGGATCCAAAATCTTTTGATCAATAATCGATTGGATTTGAGTGTGCATTTCTAAATAGAAAACGGTTGCGGTTTCAATTTGATTAGCGTAATCGACTTTCCCATCGGTTAAACCAAAATTTTTCGCATTCGCATCAAAGAAAAATTTAAATTGTTTTTTTTCATCTTGCCACTCTTCAGTAACTTCATTTGAAATTTGATGAATATTTTGTGCAATGGCTTGCATCATTTGGCATCGGTATTGTGAAGAAATCACATCTTTAGCATTTTTTGGATACAGCAAATATTCAAAGGTACTTAACCCTTGAATTGCTACGCTAGAGTTTTGAAAGTTTTCCAGTTTTAAAATTTCAGAATCTTTTTTTGCTAAAAATGTATTGATTTGACGTTGACTCACACCATGTTTATCGGGCCAAAACTGTATTCGATGATAACGTTCAAACAATTCAATTGGACCATGTCGAAGATGTTGTACAGCAACCCAACTATCCATAGCTTCATTAAATGTGTTTTTCAAAGTGTTTAAGTTTTTTGGATTAGGTTTCTGACAAAATGATTGTGTCTTTTCATTTAATGCAGCTATTTGTGCAGATAAGATTTTATATCGTGGTTGAATATGCTGTTCTACGATAGCTTGATTGACTGCTTTCCAATCGTTTGCATAAGAAATTGAATTCATACACAAAACTAAAATAATAAAAGAAAATATTTTCATACCAAATCTCTTCAATGAAATTACTAAATTAGAGGGATTCAACAAATTGGATTAACTGATCGCGTTGTTTTTTGTTCATTTTTAAAAATGATTGTTTTGATTTTTCTGATTCGCCGCCGTGCCACAAAATTGCTTCTGATATATTGCGTGCGCGACCATCATGCAAAAATAAAGTATGACCATTTACGGTTTCAGTTAAACCAATTCCCCACAAGGGTGGTGTACGCCATTCATTCCCAGTAGCAGCACTTTCTGGTCGATTATCCGCTAAACCTTCGCCCATATCATGCAGTAATAAATCGGTATAGGGCCAAATTAATTGTTCCGATTGTTCGGGATGCGTGGAAGATTTTTGCGTCATAAATTTAGGTTGATGACAACCTATACAACCATTTTCATAAAATAATTTTTTACCTTGTAAAACACTTTCTGTATTTCGTCGCATTGGCACAGCTAAATTTGACGCGTAAAAAACAATTAAATCATTAATCGTTGAATGCGCTTCTAAATTTTCATATTCTGGACTATTTCCATCAGGCGCTTTTTGACAACGAATTTGTTTTTCAGTGCATTCACCAGAACCCTTTGGATGTAATGGAACAGAAATTCCCATGTCACCCGCCGATGCTGATTGCGATTGTTCATTTATATTTGGCATGCCCGCTTTCCAACCAAAGCGACCTAACATAACTTTTTGATGAATATCACTCCAGACTTGATTTGGTTTTCCAGAAATTCCATCGCTATTTTTATCATCGATATCCGCTA
>JAZKFP010000215.1:0-3242 GCA_040386355.1 Pseudomonadota bacterium
TTTTGCAAGATGTTCTTTTTCTTGATCGGCTTGCATTTGTTGTTGCAACTGTAAAACGTATCGATCAATTTCTTCATTCGGAATTTCATACGATTTTCCTGCAAGCGCTTCACTAATTCCTTTAATGATGGATGGCTGATCTAATTTTTGTCCAAATTCATCACGAATTGATTCTCCGTATCGAATTCCTAATGAATAACTTCTTTTTTCTGCTTCATTCATTTGTTTAACCTCTTTTGCTTCTACTTCATTTGACACAAAATTCATTATTCCAATGCTTAATGCAACGACGATAATATTTTTTGCTGCCTTCCAAGTTGCCATATTTTTCACCTTAATCAAAAAAAACAATAAAAATAAGAAAAATTTTCATCAGAATAGCGGATTTTAAGAATGAACACTTCCAATTTTTGAAAATAATAATAAAATAACCCTCCCGAAAGCCAGACTTAACCCGATGTCTGTCGGGAAACGGCGATCACAAAACTGCTGTTTGTAACGTCCAACAGATTGAGGTAAAACAATGCCACCACGAAAAAAGATTAAATCAAACACTTCTAAAACAAATGCAACCCCAAAACGTGCAGGACGTCCTGCAAAAAAAGGTTCATTAGTTGGATCAGTTAAAACAAAAAGCGCCGGGACTAAGCTGGCTGGCAATCATCATAAAGCTTTTGAGATTGCTGAAAATTCTTTAACGAAATCTAAACAATTAGCAGATGCTGCTCGTGCTCAACAAAAAGCATCTCGCGAAAAATTAGCGCATTTTCGTTCTAAAGGTCGTAGCAAATTAACCGCTACAGTGCAAAAGCAAATTGCTCAAGCTGAAAAAGCATTAGAAGCTCATACACAAAAAGTTTCTGATGCTTTAAATAAACATAGCGTTAGCAGCATTGATCATGCAAAAGCTAAATTGAATTTAAAATTAGGCCAGGCTTTTGATAAAGCGCTTGCCAAATTAAGTTTATCTCATGGTAAGAAATCAGAGCGCGAATTAGCGAAATTAGAAAAAAAATTAAATAGTTCACAAGCTAAAGCTGCTAAGGCACAAGCTAAAGCTGAAAAGTCAAAAGCATCTAAAGGCCGTGGTCGCCCTAAAAAAGCGTCTTCAGCATCTGAAGGTACTTCAAGTGCATCTAAAGGCCGTGGTCGTCCTAAGAAAGCTACCGCAGCAACTAAAGCAAAAACCCCAGGCCGTCGTGGTCGTCCAGCAAAAGCTACTACTGCAAAATCTAATGCAAAAGCTAGCGCGTCGCAAAGTACTGGTGCTAAGCGTGGGCGTGGTCGCCCAGCAAAAGCTGCTGGCGCTAAAGCTACTGCACCGAAAAAAACTAACACAGGTAAAGGTAGAGGCCGTCCACCAAAAGCGGATAGCGCTCCTAAAAATACTGGACCTAAGCAATCAGGACGTGGTCGTCCAAAAAAATCTTCCACCGCAACACCAAAGTCTAGCAATGGTGCAAAACGTGGACGTGGCAGACCACCAAAATCCACTTCTGAATCTGCTCCAGTAACAATGGACACGCCTGTAAGTGGAGGTAATGAAGAATAATATTTGATGTAAATCATTTATATTTCTTTAGGATTCTTTGAAAAAGAAAAAGGCGGTGTTGCATAAACATCGCCTTTTTTTATGCTCGCACACCTTCAAAAATTTTCCTCAAAATTCAATCAATACTTTATGCCTAATGCCTAATGCCTAATGCCTAATGCCTAATGCAAAATAGTTTTCCTAAAACACTTTTCAAGTATTTAATCTGTAATAGGCAGCGTTCAACACGGGCGAATGATTATTCGCCCCTACGGTATCCGTTAGATTAAGGTGTTTTAAGGAAAGTGATAATTTTGTAGGGGCGAATAATCATTCGCACGCCTGTACTTTCCCACGAAACATCTTTCATAAAACATTTAACCCGGCAAAACTCATCTGCGTTTGGTATAAACATTATTTTTGCTTAGGTTTATTTGTATCGTTGGACAACGAACTGATTTTCAATCGTGGGTGTTTGAAGAGGTAACTCAATAGATCCTAATAATTCTGTTCGAGTAGACCAACTGGAGCCGCTGAATCTAAATTGATTGTTATATCCATGTACAACAAATCCTAAAATATCGCCCTTTTGTAAACGACTACTCACTGCTGCTAAATCTATCTCATGTCGACCAACACCTTTCACTGGAGTAATTTGGTCACTCAATAATTCCACACTCCTACTCCCTTTCTTTTTAACTCCAACTCCAACAAACACAGTGGTATTTTTTTGTTTTGAAGTTAACTCGATTGTTGCGCTTGGAATACCTGCAATAAACGAATCCCCTTCAATTTCAAGTAAAGGTACAAAGGCTGGACGAAATCGGACGGAGGTTTTTTTCGAATTAATCATGCTGCTTGAACGTCTATCAGAAGCAATTTTTGAAGATATGTTTTCAATCCAACGCATCGGCATCTCAAAAAATCCTGCGCCACCTGAATGCACAGTAATTAATTCAATAGGATGATGTGTTCCGCCCCGTGGTACTTCAGTAAATACACTGCCTGATTTATAATCATGCGTTAAACATACTTTAGGAATATCTTGCGCAGCATTGGCAACACCTTTTAATTTTTCATCGAACCAAGACAATGCCATATCGCGCGTACGTAACGTCTTATCACCACAATGAACTTTTTCTTCTACGTTATAACCAAGAATTCCCTTACTCGATTGTACAAAGGGTAATAAATGTCCGTCTTGAATTCCAACAATGCGTACATCACGTCCATTTGCTTCAAAACATTCGGAATTTCGAACTGCTTCATTTAATGGAAATAAAACATCCCTAAAACCTTGAATAATGAGTGCATCCGCATGCGGTTGAAAATCTGCATTGCACGCGCAAGCATGTGCCGCACCACGAGCTGCAAATTGCGAAATAGTGGAAGATTTTAATTCACCAGAGCGAGCGTCTATATAAGCCTTGTTTAAAAGCGGCATCATTTTTCCAGGATTCATTAAATTCCCAACTGCAACCAATGTTGTTAACCAACCACTTTTAGCAACGTCGTTTGGATAAAGACTTTGTTTAATATCATTCCATGTAGTGACAGGAATAATTGCATCAATTCTACGATCAACTCCAGCGCCTAATAATTGCACGCCTCCACCATAACTTTCGCCAATCATCCCAATAACAGGATTCGAATCACGATAAGAAAGTCTTGGAATATTATTTTCAATCCAATCAATGATGTAACTTAAATC
>JAZKFP010000216.1:0-9384 GCA_040386355.1 Pseudomonadota bacterium
AGGCTCCGCGGGCTTATTTCGCATGCGCCTATGGGAAAACCATTCTGTGTTTGGTAAATACCTGCCGCACATTGATTTTCCCGGTTGTTGCACGCTCATTCGCCTGCTCACCTATGTATTTATAGGCTCCGCGGGCTTATTTCGCATGCGCATACGGGAAAACCATTCTGCGTTTGGTACATAACACTTAAGTGAAAGTACTAGGAGAAATATATTTTGGAGAAGGTAGACTGTTGTGTGTTTGTTGAATTTTCTTATTTAACTGATAGATAAATTGTGTTCCATCTTTTAATGTAGCAATTTCAAATGTTCCATCCAATGTCTCAACACTTCCAGCTATTTCATTGCCATTTTTTGTAATAGCTGCAAATACTTCAGGATGTTCAGGATCAAATCCTGACCAGCTGCGTAAGCCAGATGCGTATGCAGCTGCATCGCTTTTTTTCATTTGTAAGTTTTTTCCATTTGGTAAACGCATGGTTAGATATTCTTGCACCATGAAATTTTCATTTAATTGAATGATTTGTGTTGTGTTAGCTATACCTGGCTTTGGCATTTCAATTAAGTCGTGGGCTATATTGCTCATTTTCCATGCTGATTCAATACTCTGAATTTTTAAATTATTTTGATTGGCAGTATGGGAAATATTAAAAGCCGCAGTGTTGCTGAATATTTTTTCGAGATTATGAGAATCACTTTCAATAGATTGGTTATTTGTAATCGATATGACTGAAGTGGAATCAGCTATAGGAGAAAATTGGCTTAAGGAAACTTGTTTATAATATACCGCGCTAGTTGTTATAACGGTACCCAATGTTAATACAGCGAGCTTTTTAAATGAAGGTTTAATAAATAATTTCTTCATGCTATTGAGCTCCAATCTAAGATTTAATAATGATTTCTAAAGCCTAGTTAAAGGAAAATATTTACTAGTCTGGTAATAGTAATCATTTGTAGAGTTATATTTTTGCGTGTTAATAGAGCATTATTTAGAGTAAAGATGCGTAGAGATTAAGTAGATATTAATAAGATGCAATTTGGTTTCAAAATAAGTGGAAGCCAAATGATTATGTCTATTAAAAATATTTAGTTGATTTTTTTGAGGTCATTTTTAAATATTTCATCATGGAAAACTCATCTGGGTTGGGTCTATGATTTGGTGCGAGATACAGCATTATTGCATAAAAGACTTGCAAAGCAAAAAAGTAAAAATCTATGAGGATAAATGTTTGACCAAAAAACGATCGATCGCATTTGCAAATGCAAGTTTTTCGTTATTACCAAGTGGAGCTGGGCCACCCGTGTGTTGGCCACTTGAACGAATTTCATCCATAAAATTTCTTAAACTTAATCGATGCTGAATATTATCTTTTGTATAAAGTTGTCCACGTGGATTTAATGCATGCGCATCTTTAGCAATAACTTCAGCCGCTAATGGAATATCAGCGGTAATTACTAAATCACCAGCATTTAAATTTTGTACTATATAATTGTCCGCAACATCAAAGCCGGATTTTACAAGAATAAAATGAATATATTCTGAGCGCGGAATTACGATTTTCTGATTTGCTACTAAAAAAGTTTGAATTTTTATTCGATTGGCAGCTCGAAAAATAATTTCTTTAATTATATTTGGACACGCATCTGCATCCACCCAGATCTGCATATATAGTTTCCTTAAGAGATATTTTTTAACTGTTATTGAAATATTCTGCGTTGATTAAAATTTAGGGCTGTATATTGTCTGGCAAATCAGTATAATGCCAGCGCCTTACAGCCGATCCAGCGCCATAAAAGTTCTTGAATAGAGATAATGTGGCCACTTTGTCGGCATTCACATTCCCCTATATTAGGAACTAAGACTCATGTCTCTAGATGATGTTACTGCTATTCAATTTTCTGATCTTTCTCTTACAAAACCAGTACTTAAAGCGTTAGAAGATGTGGGTTATGAAACCCCAACTCCTATTCAAGCGCAAATTATTCCACATGTTTTGGCAGGCCGCGACGTAATTGGTCAAGCGCAAACCGGAACAGGTAAAACCGCAGCTTTTGCATTGCCTATCCTTTCTAAAATCGATGCTTCACGTGCACATACTCAAGTGTTAGTACTAACGCCAACCCGCGAACTTGCCATTCAGGTTGCTGAAGCGTTTCAAAAATACGCTTCGCATATGAAAAATTTCCACGTATTACCTATTTATGGTGGCCAGGATTATCGTGGTCAATTGCGTCAGCTCGAGCGTGGAGCGCACGTTGTTGTGGGTACGCCAGGACGAATCATGGATCACATGCGTCGTGGAACTCTAAAATTAAATAATTTAACCTGTCTTGTATTAGATGAAGCCGATGAAATGTTACGCATGGGATTTATCGATGATGTCGACTGGATTTTGCAACAAGCGCCTGAAAAACGCCAAGTAGCATTATTCTCTGCAACGATGCCAAAAGAAATTCGTCGCATTGCACAATCGCATTTAGTTGATCCCATTGAAATTAGTGTCAAAGTCAAAACGACCACAGCAGAAACTGTACGTCAACGATATTGGGTCGGACATGGCGGTGAAAAATTAGATGTTTTGACGCGTATTTTAGAAGCAGAAACATTTGATGGTATGATTATTTTTGTACGTACCAAAACCGCTGCTGTTGAATTATCTGAGAAATTAGAAGCCCGTGGCTACGCCACTGCAGCGCTAAATGGTGATATTCCTCAAGCACAGCGTGAACGAATTATTGTACGTTTGAAAAATGCACAATTAGATATTTTAGTTGCAACTGACGTTGCAGCACGCGGTTTAGATGTTGATCGTATTACACACGTCATTAATTACGATATTCCTTATGATGCAGAAGCGTATGTGCATCGCATTGGTCGTACCGGACGTGCAGGTCGTACGGGTGACGCAATTTTATTTGTATCACCACGTGAAAAACGTTTGTTATATTCAATTGAAAAATCGACCAATCAACGCATTGAGCCGATGCAATTACCATCAACTACAACTATTAATGATCAGCGTACAAAACGATTTAAGCAAAAAATTACTGAAACTTTAGAAAATAAAGACATCATATTTTTTCAAAAAATTGTTGAAGAATACCAATTTGAGTCTGGTATTCCAATGGCACAAGTTGCAGCTGCATTAGCAAAATTGGTACAAGGCGATAAACCTTTTTTCTTAAAAGATAAGCCTGTTGTGGAGCGTGAAAGAACGTTTGAATCTAAATCATCTGATTCTAGATCATCCGATAAAGACGGAAAATTTGGTGATAAAAAACCCCGTAAATCACGTTTAAATAGTGATGATAAAACTGTATTCGAGCGTTACCGAATTGAAGTAGGTCGCGTCCATGGCGTTAAACCTGGCAATATTGTTGGTGCAATTGCTAACGAAGTTGATTTAAGCAGTGATTATATTGGTGAAATTACATTGCACGATGATCATAGTTTTGTTGATTTACCAGAGGGTATGCCAAAACCTGTATTCCAACATCTTCATGGAATTTGGGTTTCAGGTCAGCAATTAAAAATTTCTCGAGCAAGTGACGCACCGACAAGTTCAGCGGGTAAAGAATTTAGTCCACGTCCACCACGTGAGCGTTCTTCTTTTGCTAAACCTGCAAGTGGTGAAGCGAAGCCACAGGTAAAATTCAAAAAGACATACGCGCGTAAAAAAGAAGAAGTGTAACTGTTTTTATTTAAAAAAGGCGGTTTTTACCGCCTTTTTTTATTTTCGAAATTTAGTTAAATGTATTTTAATTTTGATTGTAAAGTAAGTTGAAATAATCAACATGCATTATTTTTGGATGCATAATTCCAACGTATGATTTGTGTAATCATCTTGTCCTAACATATTCCAAAAGGGTTCAACTGTTTTTATATTTTTATCCAATAAAAAAGGTGGATTTATAATAAACATCCCAGAACCATACAATCCTTTTTCAGTTTTGCGATGGACAATAAATTCAGATTTTATCCAGGATAATGAAGTGGATCGTAATAGATCGAGTAATTTCAAATGGTGATTAGCCGCTAACAACGGATACCAAATTAAAAAAATTCCCGTTTGCCATTTTTTAACTGTTTGAAGAACTTGTTGGCCAACTTTTTCATAATCATTTTTCACTTCGTAACTAGGATCAATTAATACGCCACCTCTTCGAATAGATGGTGGAATTAATCCACTTAATATTTCTAAAGCATCACGTTGATGAATTGAAATTCTGAAATCACCTGTAAACCAGGATTTCAATTTGATATATTCTGCTGGATGCAGTTCATTTAAGATAATTTGATCTTGTGCACGAATGTGTTGGCGAGTAATCTCAGGTGAGCCCGGATAATTTCTGAGTTTAGAAATATTTAATGTATTTATCGAGTTTTTGTAAGAAATAAGAAGTTCTGGCCATTCTTTTTCCCAGATTTTAAAAATTCCATTTTCTGCTTCTTGAGTTTTAAGAGCATCAGGATGTTCTAAAAGATAATTTCCAGAACCACCATAAATATCGATCCAACAAAATGGTTTTTCTTTTAATAGTAAAGAATTTAAAGCAAGGGTTAAGATGCTATGTTTATGGATGTCCGCAAAATTTCCAGCATGAAATTGATGTAAATAACTTAACATTTATGTTTTCTCGTTTAAAAAATATTAAAAGTTTAAGGCTGTAAAAGAGGTGGAATTCATCAAAATATTTGTGATTGAAATATTTCGCAGCTTTTAAAAGCAAGGAGTAATTGATTTTCCCATTTTTATTTAACGTGCGCTAGCGCACTGAGTCAATAGAGTGATGTGCTTAGTTTTTATAGCCGTAGCCCTAAGCAATGCTACTTCATTTGAATCAATATGAGGATTAGTGCTATGACTTCAATAGACTCGTTAAAAGGTAAGTGGAAACAACAAGTAGGTGCTGCCAAAGTAATGTGGGGTAAGCTTACTGATGATGAAATCTTAAAAAGCGAGGGTCGTGCTGATCAGCTTTCAGGTTTAGTTCAAGAACGTTATGCCATCACCCGTGATGAAGCTGAAAAACAAGTAAATTCATTTTTGAAGAAAAATAGCTAATTGTGTGTGATTATTTTTTTGAAAATTTTGTTTTTAAAATGTGTTAATTTGAAACTTTATTGAATAAATTAAGTCAGTTTTTCTTGTGTTAACCTTTATATTTTATTAGTTTGATTCTTCTGAAATACGATTGTTAAAATTAAGGAAATCTTTTTCATAGAATGCATTTTTATATTTTAGGAAACAAACTTGCATTTTATCAATATTTAATTTTTATTTTAAGGAATATTATTATGGATACCCCTGTAAAAAATCAAAACCGTTCTTCAACTTCAAACGTGTCAGAACGAAATCAAGATCAAACTAATGATCGTTCTGGTAATTCAATCGATAAAAAAGAGGACCGTTCTTTTATGCCTAAATTTGACAACATTGCTTCTCAAGCACATCAAACAATTGACAAAACAACTGAAGCTGCAAGTCCATTCGTACAACAACTCAGTTCAACAGCACATTCTACTGTTGATAAAGTTGCTGGCATGGTAAGTACAGCCTCTGAGAAAGTTGGTGAGAGAACCGATCAACTCAAAGGTTATGAAACACAGCTTATGCAAAAGTCAAATCAATATATTCGCGAAAATCCTTTAGCGGCTGTTGGAATCGCACTTGCAACTGGATTTATTTTAAGTCGTTTACTGAGTCGTTAATATTTGTTGTAATTCTTTATTGTGTTCAGGAGAGGGTATTTAGTGAGCGATTCTACGTTTGTAAAAAATAAGACTTTACGTCCTTTAAAAACTAACTCTAATTATGAAATGGATTCGAAAACGGTTAAAACGCCGTCAAGTTCCTTAAATAGTAATAATTTAGTTAATGAACAAGATTTTTTACAATCTCGATCTAATCCCTCTTCTGATGCACATATTGACAATAAAACATATGCTCAAGAACAATACGATTTTCATAGAAGTAATTTAGATGATCAGTCGTCTCAATTGCCTAATGAAGATCTGACGAATCAAAATACAGGCTCTGCATCTGCAGAGCCTGTGCTTGATTTAATGGATCATATAAAATCAGTATGGCAAGAAACAAGCGCGATTATTCAGGGCCAAATTGATCTTGCCACTATTGAAGCTATTCATACCGCTAAAAAGTTTTTTTCAACATTATTAACCAGTTTAGTAATTACTATTTTATCCACTTTAATGATTTGCACCGCCTGGATTAGTTTAGTTGTAGCTTGTGCATTTTATTTAATGGATCAAGACTTCTCAGTAAGTGCATCCTTTTTTATTGTTACAAGTGTGCATCTTTTGATTTTTGCTATATGTTATGGCATTACTCATTATAAATTAGAGAAAGCTACTCAAAAGAAAATGGCTAGCGTCTAAGTTTTTACTTCGAAAATAATTTTAATATAGGTTATTTAATTGCCATTAATCTATAAGTAATTTCATTTAATAGAGGCGTGGAAAAATGAACATGACAACATCTCATTCTCACGAAGATTTCAAGAGTGCAAAGTTACTTACGGAAAGTCGCATTATTAACCACAAGAAAACATTAAAGCAAAGTCTAAAAAATATTACTTCTTATATGCGATATGAAGTTATTACACCTAAAAGAGTTTTATACAGTGTTGCTATTGGTTTTGCTTTCGGTGAAATTACGAAGCGTCCACATGTTAGATTTTCTAAAGCAAAGAAAGTGTCGGATTCCGCCGTTTCTTGGATAACTGCCGGTATAAATATATATGCTCTAGCCAAGAGTTATTCAAATACTAACGAAAACTCCCCGAGTACATTGCGTGATTCTAAATCGGATTTTTTAAACAAATTCAGTAATAAAATCTGAATTTTGATAGTCAATTGGATTCTTAAGTTTTAGGTTTTCGTTGGTTTCGCATTCAATTGTGCTACTGATGAAAATCTATCTGATGAATAGCTTTTTAATAATAGTATGAAATTTTTTTAATCATGTTCTTTCACATGATTGCTTCCTCGATTCCATTGATAGTGAATTCATGAGTTATATTTTGAAATCAATCCCAGATTTATATTAATCTTCAAAACTGCCAGTACTTTCATGTCTATACTGTGCTCGCCACAAATTTGCCAAACTCCTTCTTACCATTTAACAAAACTTCTATTTGCAAGTTGCCAATTGCTGTGTAGTAGAAACATATATTTAGAAAATAAAAATTTCATATTAATACTTATCCCTTTAAGCAATAGCGGTATCTATGACAGTTTTAGTTCCCGATGATTTAATAGCACGACAGCAAGCATTAGACGTAACTCAAAGTTGTTTGGTACAAGCTCCCGCAGGCTCTGGAAAAACCGAATTATTAACGCAAAGAATTCTTGCGCTGCTTGCTGTAGTTGAGCGAGAACCCGAAGAAATTTTAGCAATGACGTTTACGCGCAAAGCCGCAAGTGAAATGAAGGCACGTGTAATGTCTGCGTTACGTCAAGCGCAATTTCCTGAACCTTCAGATGAGCCTGAAAAAAGTCGTTGGCGATTAGCTCGCATGGCGTTAAATCGTGATGCAAAAATGGGCTGGCGATTATTAGAAACTCCTCATCGTTTACGCATTATGACAATTGATGGTTTGTGTCATGCAATTGTTCAACAATCTCCCATGATGGCGAAATTGGCAGCAGTTGGCGCAATTACTGAAGCACCGGAAGAAGCCTATCGTGCAGCGGTTGCGCGTCTATTAGACGACGCAGATCCGGATATGCCTTGGCAATCTGCGTTACAACGTGTTTTACAACATTTGGATTACGATGCCACACAGCTTGAACAATTATTACTACATGTTCTAAATGAGCGTGATCCGTGGATTAGAAAAATTTTACCTAATTACAGTGATGCTGAATCATTAAAAAATTATTTGACCAGAATATTAAGTGAGATGCAGAAAATTTCTTTAAATACGTTATTAGAAGCTTGGAATTCGCATTCAGAATGTTGGCAGGATCTTTATCCGATTTTATTAACAATATTACCCCATGCAACTCATGACTATTGTCCAGCTTTATTAAAAGCACTTGAAGAATCGAACTTTGAAAATTATTCAATAGAGACTTGGTGTGTATTGGGTGAATTCTTAACTACTAAAAGCGATGAAATTAAAAAAGATTGGAAGAGTAAAGATGGTGTTCTTTCTTCAAGTGAAAAAGGTATTGGTAAAGAAGAAAAAAATCGTCGTCAGGAATTAAAAAAATCGTGCAAAGAAGTATGCGAGAAATTACGAATGCATACTGTATTGGTTAGTGCCTGGAAAACATTACGTCATATTCCAAGAACCCATTCAGATATTTTACAAATACATATTTTGCAGGATATTTTGTTGCTTGCACATTATCTCGTTGCTCTATTACAACAAATTTTTGCGGAACGCGGCGAAGTGGATTTTACCGAAATATCGCTGGGTGCAGTACGTGCAATGAGTGAGCTTGATCATAATTCTAAATCGGAATATTTCGAAATTAGTGAAGTATTACAAACATTAGATTATCAATTGCGCCATATTCTAATAGATGAATTTCAAGATACTTCGGTTACACAATTTGAGTTATTAGAAGGTTTAATTTCCAATTGGCAAACGGATGATGGTCGGACTTTATTTTTAGTCGGTGATCCAATGCAATCGATATATCGGTTTCGTCAAGCAGACGTAGGATTATTTTATCAAGCGCGCGAGTTTGGTGTTAAACATATTCATTTATTGGATTTACGTTTAACAACTAATTTCCGTTCTGATACTAAATTAGTTGAATGGTTTAATGATCAGTTTTCAAATATTTTTCCTTGCGTGAAAGAAGCAAGTTCTGGTGCAGTAAATTACGAATCGGCAACTGCTATTAAAAGAACCATTGATGAGAACATTGAAAATGTAGTGTGTGTTGCCGAGTACGTAACCGTTGAAGAAGAAATGCAAGCAATTATTAATAAAATTATTACAATTAAAGAAAAAGAACCAACAGCTTCTATTGCAGTTTTAGTGCGTAAACGCAAACGGTTAGATGGATTTTTACAATGTTTAAAAATACATAATATTCCAGTAGTCGGTGTAGAAACTCAGTTATTGTCTCGCCGATCCGACTTAATGGATTTACTGGCATTAACTCAGATTTTATTTCATCCCGCTGATCATTTAGCTTGGTTAACCGTGTTGCGCGCACCTTGGTGCGGTTGCATTTTAAAAGATTTGCAAATAATTCGAGATTTAAAAATAGGTTTGTGTGATTGGATGCACGCATCACCCAGTTATATATCGGAAAATTTAGTAAAATTAAAAGAAAATATTTCCCAAGATGGTTGGCAACGATTAATTATTTTTCACGATATATTAAATGTACAACTGGAA
>JAZKFP010000217.1:0-1553 GCA_040386355.1 Pseudomonadota bacterium
GGTCATTAGTTTTCACAGCAATTTTAGAACGCAAACCTGGATCACGCGCAGCGGCACGAATCTCCAACAAGCCTTCTTCGATTTCCGGCACTTCTAGCTCAAACAAACGTTTTAAGAAGTCTGGCGCAATACGCGACAAAATCAATTGCGGGCCGCGGCCACTACGTTCAATGCGTGACAAATAAGCACGCACACGATCGCCTACACGCAGATTCTCTTTTGGAATCATCGCCTCGCGTGGTAATAGGCATTCGATACGGCCCACTTCAATGATCGCACTGCCTTTTTCCATACGTTTGATGACGCCTGTGACCAAGTTTTCATTGCGGCTTAAAAAGTCTTCAAGAATCTGCTCACGCTCTGCTTCACGCACTTTTTGCAAAATCACTTGTTTAGCGGCTTGTGCGCCAATGCGACCAAATTCAATAGACTCTAGTGGCTCTTCATAATAGTCACCAATTACGCGGCCTTTTGCATGTTCACTTTCTTCATCGAACTGAAAAGCGGAGTTTTCCAGCAAATCATATTCAACATACTGCCAGCGTCTAAAGGTTTCGTAAGCGCCACTTTCGCGGTCAATTGTGACGCGGATATCCGCATCGTCGTGGTGTTTCTTCTTAGTAGCAGATGCCAACGCCAACTCTAAAGCTGTAAAAATCACTTCTTTGCTCACATTTTTTTCGTGAGCTAAAGCATCCACCAATAATAAAATTTCACGACTCATCACAATCTCCAACTTTTATATATTCTAATTTATTGCGCGTTATTTACTTACGCAATTCACAGCACCCGCAATGCAGGCAACAAATTTCTAAAATTCTGGACTTAAACGCGCTTTATCAATATTGCTTAAAGCTAATTTATACACATTACCTTCAAAATCAATCAAAACATTACCGTTTTCAACACCTTTTAAAATGCCCAAAAAGGTTTTTCGAGGCAACGTTGTTTCAGTCGCATTCGCGCTTTCGTCTTTAACACCGATACGCAATTTTATTTGTGCACGCTCGCCAGTGAAACGGTCGAAATCTTTTTCTTTTTTTAGAACGCGGTCCATTCCAGCCGAAGAAATTTCAAGGCGGTCATAATCAATTTCATGATCCACAGTTAAAACATTACCCAACTGATTACTGACCAAGACGCAATCATCAATGTTAACGCTGTCTTTAATGTCAGTCGGATTTAGCTTATCAATAAAAACCCGCAATAATTTGCCGCGATTCGAAATCTCGAGATCAACTAACTCAAAACCTAATTGAGTGACTGTTTTATCAATTAACCCATGCAAATCTTGCATTGCCTTAATTCCTATAGTCTACATATACTGCAGAAACAAAAAATGGGCAAAAAGCCCATCGAATTATTGCGATATTATACCAATTAATTCAAGCAATTGGAATGCAATACGTCCTTCATTTTACATACGATACAGATTGAATTAAATTTAATATTTACTATAGCCAATAACATCTGTGTCTACTACTGCGTTTTCCATTCCTCAAACGAATAAAGCCCTCACGAGGAGGGCTTTATTCGATGAGTCACCTTGGATG
>JAZKFP010000218.1:0-2843 GCA_040386355.1 Pseudomonadota bacterium
GCTTCGCCCATGGGAATATGCAAGTGTTGGATGACACGTTGTGCCAAAGGTAAATTTGCGTTTCCGCTGAATACAACCAGTTTGGACACGGCAGTCTCTATCACATAAGAAATGAATTATGGCTGGGCCGGAAGGATTCGAACCTTCGCATGGCGGGATCAAAACCCGCTGCCTTACCGCTTGGCTACGGCCCAACAAAAAACAAAAAAACTTTCTAATTCATAAAAGAAGAAAGGCTTCTTTTATATAGCAGTAGTATCGATAAATACGATGTTTCCATGCCTTGAAAGTTGTCGTCTTGAACGCGCGCTATGGTACTGCAATCGAAAAAAAATACCAGTGTTTTTTATGGTTTAAATCAATTGATTTCAGTATTTGTATTGCTGATGAGTGTTTTACCCCAATGCAAATGAAATCCTGAACCTGCGTGAGTCCATGATTGCGAGGATAATTGTTGTTTTGCATCCTGCTGTTCAGCCAGTGAATCAAATAAAATAAACACACTGCCACCAGTTCCACTTAAACGTGGTGTTTTAAATTCTGTAAGTTGATGAAATAAGAAATCAATTTCAGAATATAAATTACGGACTAATTTTTCGCAGTCATTGCTATAACCACTGTTTTTAGGAAATAAGTCTGCATAATCTTGATCTAAACACGCCGGATAGTTTTCAGGAATTGATCGCTTTCTAGGCAAGTCTTTATGTTGAAAAATAATTTCTGTACTGACATGAACAGGGGGTACGACAACTAACAGTGGAATAGAAGGTAATTGGATCGGTGAAAGTATTTCTCCAATACCACCAGCTATAGCCGGTTGAGTTTGTAAAAAAAACGGTACGTCAGCACCAAGTTTTAATCCAATTGTATTAAGCTCGATTGTACTTACATTTAAATTCCACAGCGTATTCAGAGCAATTAAAGTTGTAGCAGCATCACTGCTGCCTCCACCCAAACCCGCACCATTTGCAATGGATTTGTGCAAACGAATACAAACTCCTTGCGCTTTTTTCTCTGGAACTAATTCTTGTAATGCCAAAGCTGCTTCAATAACTAAATTTTTTCCGGCAAATAAAGGACCTTCAAATTGAATTTGGCTGTCTTGACGTAATCTGAATTCAAGTTCATCAAACCAATCGATGCATTGAAAAGCTGTATGAAGTTGATGATAACCATTGGAGTTGCGGTTCAGAATATGCAAAAAAAAATTAATTTTGGCGGGCGCCCGACATCGTAAACAGGCATTGGTCACTGCATTTCCTCATGATGAAGTAAAACTGATTAGTATCGTGGGTAGATAAAAAGTTTACCCACGATACCCTTCGATTATCTAATTAATTTAAGCTTCTGCTTCTGCAGGAGTAGTTAATGGACGGCAACCCAAATTCGATATTCCTGTTAAGCCATCCCATAAATCGGCCCTACCGGCCCGCCAACCTTGTACCCAATGCTCGCGGCGTTCTCCCAAAACAAACGGACAAAGTTCTTTTGATCGATGTCCAATACCTGTTAAATAACCTTTTTGATATGCTCGATTTTCAGGACTGCGTTTAACACGTTTTTTCATGTAAATAACCTCCATGTATACCGAACCAAATACCTTTACGCTGTTGGTATATCTTAATCTCGCGAATCAAATGCATGTAGTGCACAAAAAGATGGGCTGGATATAAAATAAACCTAAGTCGAAAAACTATTTTGAATCGGGTATATGTTTTCCTCTTAAAATGCAGAGAAATTATTGGTTGAATTAAACATAATGTGTCGTTGACTTCATCTTGATGGCATTTTCATGAGTCAGGCGCTGACAAAGAGCTTTCAATATATTCTTCATATAAAAAAGCAAAAATAACGTATGATCGCCGCTGCATTAAAACACCGTTTGATTGTGCCTTAAGGATTTAATAATTGAAATTAGTGTCCTTAAAACAGCATGCATGAATTCGGAAAAAATTGACTAACTTCCATATCTGCATTCATGTAATACGAATAAAGCTTTGTTTAGAGTTATAGGCGTATGCTATTGTTTTGATCCAATTTATTTGGAATATCTTCCTAACTTTTGGTTTTAAAGCTGATTGCCATAAGAGCACCAGTTGTGAAGCACTCGGTTCGTAAGAGTTTGCTAATAGCGAGTCAAATCGAGTTAACAAACTCTGTTTGATTACTTTATCCTTTGATGTGAGTTCTTTTCTGTGAGTACAACCATCTTGCGTAGTGTATTAACGACAGCTTTTTTATTTTGTTTTTTTAGTTCAAATCTCATAGCTAATGATGCATTAGAACAACAAGCAAAGATTCATAGTGAAGCCCATCAAGTTGTCAGTATACCTTTTGTGGAAATGCCAACTTTGCATGAGTTAAATCACCAAGATGTTTCTGCGTGGGTATGTGCGAAAGATAATCAGTGGGACCAAATTCCCTTACAAGTAATAGATTTAGATAATAAAGCAAGAATGGAGTTTTCGATTGATCGTGTAGGATTTAAAAATGCAAAAAAGCGTTTAGGTAAAATTAATTCTGATGACACCATGTTAATTATGATGAAGGATTTAACATCTTGTGATCAGCATAATCTTACGCAAGACGCTAGCTTTCGTTATCAATTTAAAGTGCAGACAGCAAATGGAGAACGTCTTGCTTTCTTACGCGTGTTGCCTACACAGCCGATCGTAATGATTCAAGATGCTAATTCTGATTTTTCAAAAACGCTTAATCCTTCAGATCAAACGTCTGTTGCTCCAGAATTATTACCGCAATATACGCAGTTTGATTTCAAAAAATATAAAATGACAACGCCGTTTTATAAATTAAGTTTTAATCCAGAAAATCCTTTTGAATGG
>JAZKFP010000219.1:0-4909 GCA_040386355.1 Pseudomonadota bacterium
GGTGCAACATCGATTGCATTTCGTGAAGCATCCTTAACGCTTGAAGTGACTCCACATATTACGCCCGATGGTCGCGTAATTATGGATTTGCAAATTAATCAAGATAGCGTGGGGCAACTCTTTGCTGGTATCCCAAGTATTGATACCAACAACGTGACCACCAGTGTTTTAGCAAACAATGGTGAAACGGTTGTGTTGGGTGGTGTGTTTAAAAATGAAGTTGTGCGACAACTAACCAAAACCCCGTTCTTTGGTGATTTACCAGTAGTCGGCAGATTTTTCCGTCAAACCACAACCAGTGATCAAAAACAAGAATTGCTGATTTTCATCACTCCAAAAGTGGTACGAACGATGGTCTCGTATCGTTAATTAAGGCTATATACCAGTAGCGTATGATTTTTAGGTGTTTATCATGATCTTTTTTTCCACTTGCTGTGTTGCTTTTCCTTGCGTAAAGCTTTGGCTACGCAGCGTCAAAGCGCCTTGCGATTGAAAAAAAATATTCATGCTAAACCGTTTCACTTGTCCGGCCGCTGCCTTTAGTCGCGGCGCGCGAAGCGCCCTAATTTTCATTCGCTACGGATATGTAGCGAACGCATATGAGATTTCTTAAACACTTTTCTAATATTCAATAAGTAACAGGTAGCGTTCAGCAGGGACGAATGATTATTCGCCCCTGCAAACAATCACCACTTTCCTAAACAACACCTTTCATAAAACATTTCACCACGGAAAACTCTTCTGCGTTTGATATGTACCTTCAAATAAGATCTGATAGTTTCCCTAGATGACTGGACCGATTACACTACGGTCGATCTCGGCGGGATGTTAAATCCACCCCTCCAAAATTTTTCTCACCCAATATTTGCTTGGAAATCGCAATGCTGCCGCCGCATAATCTTGATTTATCGCATTTGCCACAATCGATTTTTTTAATTGGTCCAATGGGCTCGGGTAAAACATCTATTGGTCGCATTTTAGCGAATTTAATTAATTATGAATTTTATGATACGGATCGTGTAATTGAAGAACGTACTGGAGCAGATATTCCCTGGATTTTTGATGTTGAAGGCGAAAGTGGTTTTCGACAACGTGAGATAAAGATAGTAGATGAGCTTACCCAACTACCAAATATTGTTTTAGCAACCGGTGGCGGTGCAGTTTTACAGCTCGAAAACCGTAAAAAACTACATCAAAGAGGATTTGTGGTTTATTTGCGTGTTGCGATTGAAGAACAGTTAAAGCGCATGGAGCGTGATCGTTCACGGCCATTGTTGCAAGTTCCTGATCGCTTTGCAGTATTAACGCAACTTGCAGCTGGTCGCGATCCGCTCTATCAAGAAACTGCGCATATGATGTATGAGGCGGAAGATTTACCAGTTCGTCAATCTGCAAGTGCTTTATTAGAACTTTTAATCACACAAGTTACTCCATGATTTTTCGTCAAAGGATCATTGATTGTGATTATCGATAATATTTCTGCATTGTTTTAATTCGTTGTTGAGGAAAATTATCCCGTGGCATTAGAAAATTTAACTTCACAAAAAAATAATGAATCTGCAACTGTATCGGTTGAGCTTGGGAATCGTTCGTATTTAATTCATATCGCAAATAACAGTTTGAAAGACGTAGAACTTTTTCAACATGTTGTGCAAAATAAAAATATTGTTATTATTTCTAACGCTATTATTTCTCAATATTATGCATCGACTCTGCAAAATACTCTGAAAAATGCTCAAGCAAGAACAGTGAGCTTAATAGAAATTCCAGATGGCGAATCCTTTAAAACTCTTGAAACTTGTGAAATGTTATGGTCAAAATTATTAGAAAAAAAGTCTGATCGACAAACAATATTAGTAGCGCTGGGCGGCGGTGTGATTGGCGATATAACAGGTTTTGTCGCCGCATGTTATCAACGCGGAATTGATTTTATTCAAGTGCCAACTACTTTGTTATCGCAGGTGGATTCTTCGGTTGGTGGTAAAACCGGCGTTAATCATCCGCTAGGTAAAAATATGATCGGCGCTTTTTATCAGCCGAAAAAAGTAATTATTGATCCGCAGGTTTTAAAAACATTACCTGATCGTGAATATCGATCTGGTTGGGCAGAAATAATTAAATACGGTTTAATTTGGGATGCTGAATTTTTAAAGTGGATTGAAAATAATGCTTCCGCTGCTGCAGCACGAGATTCAAATATATTAATTCATGCAATACGGCGTTCGTGTCAAATTAAGGCTGATATTGTTGCGCAAGATGAACGTGAATCGGATATTCGAGCATTGTTAAATTTTGGTCATACTTTTGGGCACGCGCTTGAAACACTAACGCATTATCAATATTGGTTGCATGGTGAAGCTATTCTTATCGGTATGTTGATGGCGACTAAATATTCATTATCTCAAGGTTGGATTAGTGAAGATACATTCAATCGATTATTACATTGGTCAAACCAATTAGGATTTAAACTGGAAATTCCACAAAATATTTCCGTGCATGCAATGATTGAAGCCATGAAATCCGACAAGAAAAATAAACAGGATCAAATTCATTTAGTAGTATTAACAGAGACCGGACGCGCCAAAGTTATTTCTGATGTTGATAAAGAAATGCTACATCAAGTAATTGAATTAGCAATACACGGTAAATGGTCGCATACCAAACCCACATAATTTTTCCCGCAAAATGCCGTTCGCAAGACGTTGCACCGGGAAAACCAATTTGGGATTAGTATTTATCATGTTAATCACTTTTTATTATTAATAATTTTGAAACTATTTTTATGACACAGAGTAATGTACCAAACGTAGTTGTACATACCCAATCATTTCGCGCAATTATGGATTCGTTATCCATGTTGCAGTCTGCGAAACGTTATTTAGCTTGTATTGTTGCGCCTATCGGAACGGGCAAAACTACCTTAGCCCAGTTATTGTTTGCCAATCGACACGATATTTGGCCGTCAAAATCTATTTTCTTTTTTAGTGCAGATGCTTGTTTAGATTCGGAAGGCCAACAACATTGGCAAGCTGCAATTTCTGTTTCTGATGCATTAACGCACTGGTGTCGCTCATCATGGTCTGAAACTGCAGATTGCGTTTTATTAATCGATGATGCAGAAACACTCACAGATGCCGCAACGAGTAGTTTATTAGAAAGTTTAGAATTAAATGTTCAAAAAAACGATACTGCGCCGTTAGTAGTTTTATGCGCAGAGCCTGAATATTGGCAACGACTGCATACTACTAATTTTGTAGGGTGGATTGAAAATCATGCGTGTATGATGCAGCTGCATTCAATGAAATATGCAGAAGCTAAAGAATTCATACATAAATATTTAGCTGCTGGCAGCGGAAAAAATGTACAACTATCATTTTTGACTTTGTATCGAATCTTTATTCAAGCGCAAGGAAATGGTGGACGATTGCGAGATTTTGCCGATCAATGGCTCGCACGTTCTCATAAAAGTATTCAAAAAAGGGAAATCGTTAGTATGAAAAAAATACCGGCTTACCATTTAATATCAATTGCATTGGTTGCAGTAGGAATCATTGCTTTATGGGTGTGGGGTGATCAGTCGAAATTTACTCCATCATTGCATGCTGCAAGTGGAAATGTACCGACCACAGATGTTGAAAAAAATGTTGCAGCTATTGATCCAGCAACGCAGGAAGATTTCAAAGTAAATACAACACCAACCGTGCGCTTTGTCGATGTTCCAGAAACCGAGTCACCGTTTCAAGAAAATACTGAAACTGACGAAACGAATGTAAGTCAGAATTCCGACAATAAAGAGCAAGACCAAATTATTGATACCGCTAAAACAACAAATGACAAAAGCATAAGCCTTTTTGAAAAAGCGCGTCCTGCAGATGAAAAAGTGAATAGTGATAGTGAGAAAGCAGCAATAACAGGTGAAGTATCAGCATTAATTACTGCGGCTGAATCTGAAAAAGTACAAAATAATGTTGTTGAAAACTCAGAATCTAAAACGATCAAAACCAAAGTTGAAATTCCACAAGTCACCGCTGCACAAAAAGCAGGTATTGAAGAATTTAAACGCGAACAATGGGTACGTTCTTTAAGTCCTGAAAAATATACGCTGCAGGTGTTAGGTGGACGTGATGAAAAAGCAATTCAAGATTTTATTCGCTCACATAAAGAGTTAGATGAATTGGCGTATTACCAAACGGAATTAAATAAATCCGAATGGTATGTGGTGATTCATGGAGAATACGCTTCAAGAGATCAAGCAAAAGCAGCCGTTGCGCAATTGCCGCGTGATGTGCAGTCGAAAGATCCATGGGCGAGATCGATTGATGAGTTGCAGCGGACTATTCAATAATTAATTTGGCAAATAATATTAATAAAAATTTCTAACATAGATTATTCAACAGAGCTAACTGGCGTCAGGTATACCTGGCTCACATAGGTTTTCAATACTGTAAAGTCTTATTAATCGTGATTTGTGGGAAAGTACATGCGGGCGAATGATTATTCGCCCCTACGCTAATCGTTAGATCTAGTTATTTTTAAGAAAGTGATAATTGTTTGTAGGGGCGAATAATCATTCGCCCGTGTTAAACGATGCCCTTTACCAATTAAATATTCAAAAAGCTTTTTAGGAATTATCACCTGCTTTCACTATACATAAAAGCAATGCGGGCATAAAAAAACCTCTTTTCTTATGATGGGAAAAGAGGTTAATTTAATTTTGTATTTAGAATTTGATTTACGCGCTTGGTGGAATAGGTGCTGGTGTTGGATAGCCTACTGGTGGTGTTGTTATGCCCATGATGATTGCCTCTTAATTGTTGATTTTTAAAATTTGGTTTGGTATGACGAAGACGCTTAGGTTTTCGTCATGCAAGTATCCTAATTAAAAACCCATTTCGGCTGAGTGAAGTTA
>JAZKFP010000220.1:0-2835 GCA_040386355.1 Pseudomonadota bacterium
CCGTCACAAACCAGAATCCGTTGGTACTGTGTTCGACTCACAGAGGGGCCACCAATAACTAATATCACAAAACATCGTGATAGCTCAAAAGCCTAATATCCACCAGATGTTAGGCTTTTTCTTTATATCAATTCATATCGTAAAGTTGCTTGACATACCCCAGCTAAAAAGGGGGGGGGCTAACTTTAGGTGTTACGCCTGATTTCACCTATGGAGTTACCCCAATCATGGCACTAACATATACAGCTATTCGCAATGCAAAGGCTCTAGATAAGGCTTACAAGCTTTACGATGAAAGAGGTTTGTTTCTGCACGGGGGTATAAATGTTGGCAGCAATAGTTTTTACGTACCGCTAGATAGCTTTCATAATACAAACATAACCAATTTAGCATCAATAAAAACTATTTGTACGAGCTAAAGTACGAGACTAAACACAGATTAATTAAATCAACTTGAGAAATCACTTAAATCATTTTTTCTAATATTATTAGGATCATACAATATCCGTTCAATGATAGCTTCGGAAATGCCAGAATCTACCATCAGTTTTTCAGCCGAAATCAAACTAACGTTTGAAGCTAAATTAATGGCTACTCTTATAACAAAATCGGAATCTTTGTTAGTTCTAGGGTGCATAGCGTCCTTAATATTAAGTGAAGTAAATTTTACAATTTGAGAATATTCATAATTTTCAAAAATAAAAGAGGCCGCTAAATAGAGACCTCTTTCGCTGTAAAACTAACTAAATAGATTAATTTAACGCTATTATTTAGCTACTTTTGCTTTATTACGACGACGTGCAATACCGAAAGCACCTAATGCAGAAGCCATTAATGGTAATGCAGCTGGAACTGGTACAGCTGAAACTGCGCTAACACCAACTACATAGTCATCATAATCGCCGTCAACTTCGTCGCCATCATTAAATCCGATTAAGAAAGCGAATGGACTGTTTGTGTTGGCATCAATGTAAGAGCCATCATTTGTAATATAAGCAATTCTTTGATTGTTTGCATCTGTATTAGAGGCTGTTAACTCTGGACCTCTAAAGCCAAAGTCAATCACACCTGCAGCGACTTCAAAGAAAAAGGTTTGTCCAACTGTTGAAACGTTGTTAGCCGAACCAGCTACTGATGTTCCATTAGATACGTAAAAATTAATACGATCAGCTTCTTTTCCTAAGAAAGTGACTGCGAATGTTGTATCTTGTAAAGCAGAAAGTTGACCAAACAACCCACTTGTTGCATCAACACCACCAACATTGATGACATCATGGGTATCGCCACTAAAAACGATTGCTCCATTTGTTTCTAATTGCAAATCACCCATTGTAATTGTTGCCGCTTGTGCTGATACTGCTGCTAATGTAAAACCTAATGCTAATAAAATCTTTTTCATAGTCATTTCCTTTAATAATAAATTAATTTGTTGAGAAGCAAAGCCATTGTTAATGAAAATAAATGTTTCAAATGTGTGTTAGCGCACATTAATGCTTGCATTAGCCCGAATGGGCTATTGGAAAATGCGTTCAACTAGCAAATATGAAGACGAAAAAAAACCTACTCATTTCTGAATAGGTTCTTGATGTTCTTTTGCAGCGAATTACTTGTTCATTACGTACATTGTAACTTCAAAGCCAAAACGCATTTCTGTAGCTGCTGGTGTTCTCCACATTATAATTTCCTTTTAGAATTGGCGATTCACAATGATTCGCTTGATGTGTTGCATAATGAGCCTAATTCTAAAATCGACCCTATGCGCATTACTCAATAAACGCTAGTGAATTTATTCAAGATTGTATGTTGCAATGGCCACCATTCAAGACGACTTAGGGAGAAATCACGAGGTCTTTTTTTTTATCGTTGCATATTTCATATTACAAAAGTAGCCTGCTTTATTAGCTTGGCGTTTGATCGATCTTGATAATATGCGGTTACATAGCGCCGTTAAGTGGCAAAATTTTGTATTAAATGACATTAAATACAAATAACAAAATTCAGCAAATGCATATACAAACGGTTGACTAATACCTGTTGCAACCAAAAGCTGGATGATGGTTTTTAGTTTATTACTAAAAACATTGAACATAATTTCCCCAATATTAAATGTCCTAAAAAATAACCAATACAAATGAAAATCATTCTTATTATTGATTATAATATTATATTTACGGTGTTTAAATACTATTTGATGCATGCGGATAATAATAAATAAATGTATTGAGTAATTTGCAGTTTTTTACTTTGAATAGCGGGTTAAGTCTGCGTGTAGAGACCAGACGGCACCCACCTAAAGCAATCGTATGATTGTTATGGTGAAGGCATAGTCCAGGGAGGCGGGAAACCGTCACAAACCAGAATCCGTTGGTACTGTGTTCGACTCACAGAGGGGCCAGCATTTAAGACGACTGAGGAAGAAATCTCTAGGTCGTTTCTTTTACATTTTGTTTTTTTTTAAATATTTTCCCATACATAATTAATGTAACGTGATAAGTTTCAACCATGGCAATATTGATAGATTCTATTATTTTATTTCCCACTTACTCCCAAATTGGGGATTGCTGATTTACAGTCATTTTACTATCATGCAACAATCAAATTTAATATAATTTGGCAATTTTTTTAATTTAATTAATGGAAATAACATGAAAAAGATTTTATTGGCACTTGGTTTGACAGTTATCGCAACATCAGCACAGGCTGTGACAGTGGGTAATTTGAAGTTGAACTCATATGGTTCAACTATGTTTAACGGCACAAACAACGTTGTCAATACAAATACTGGCATTTTCGGTCAACTTTCAACCACACAAAATACAACTCTCAAATTCACAT
>JAZKFP010000221.1:0-4728 GCA_040386355.1 Pseudomonadota bacterium
GTAATTCTGAATCAGGATTGATGCCAGTAAATGCCAATGCTTCTGGAGTAATTCGGCTACCTTCAAAAGGCTCAATGTGATAATGCAAAGTCGTAGTTGGACATAACTCACCTTCCGAATTGATAGTAAGAGGTACCGCAGCCAGTTCTAAGATCGCATCCGTTTGATGATGAAAGCCCCCAGTTTCAATATCAACAACAACTGGATAAAAACCTCGAAAACGTTCGGACAACAAAGAACTCACTAATATATCCTCGATCAATTTTTGGGCTGAATACCATACAGGGATTTTTTATTAAGTGTGTGTATTTAAACGCACACAATCAAAAAAATTCTAATTAATTCAATGTCTCGCGATACATAGCGAACGCAGATGAAATTTCTTAAAACACTTTTCAAATTTTTTAATCAGTAACAGGTCAATTCGTAACGAGCAGCGGTTAATAGGGGCGAATAATTATTCGCTCCCTACAAAAAATTATCACTTTCCTAGCAGTACCAAATCTCTAACGGTTGCCGTAGGGGCGAAACATCTTTCGCCTGCATGTACTTTCCATAATTCATAAAATATTTCACCATAGAAAACTCATAGGTGTTTGGCATATCTCAAGACCAAAAGTAGCAGCTACGCTTAGTAATGTAATATGGGAATTATGGACAATCATTCATGACAAGAATGTCAGCACCACAAGCTTGCGGTAGAAAATCTCATTGGAGTGTAGTCTGCGGATATCTGCTGCTGATGAATACACCGAGTTTTGCAGCCGAGCCCTATCAAGTTTCAATGACAGATGCGAGTTGGGAAGTGTCTGCTTCACCATTGGAATGTTCGTTAACTCAAAACATTACATACTATGGCCGCGCACAATTTTATCGACGTGCTGGTGAAAGTTTGTTGTACCGATCTCTAACGCGACGCAGTGTAATTCGTCCTGGTGAGGCCGTTTTATCGGTATATCCACCTGAGTGGCGTGATGAAACTAATTCCATGACACCTCCTATTTTATTGCAACGTTTACCTAGTGTGGTAGGAAGTCAGCCGGTTTCAATTCATGAGCCTATTGTTTCAGATGTATTGGAATATTTACGCGGCGGTCAAAGCATCGAAGTGCAACATCCAGGTTGGGGCGCAGAAGATCCGGTAAATATGCATATTTCAGTAGTACGTTTTTTACCAGCGTATCGTCAATTTATTACCTGTATGTCAGAGTTATATCCAGCGAATTTTGAGCAGCTTCTACACAGTATTATTTTATTTGATTTGGACAAGTGGTTTATTCGCGATGAGTTTCGTGATCGACTGAAATTAATTGCCGGATATATCAAATTAGATCCAGAAATTAAAACCATTATTATTAATGGCCATGCCGACAGCCAAGGTACCGATGAATACAATATTGATTTATCGCGTGTGCGTTCTGAATCGGTTAAAGAATTTTTAATTGATCAAGGTTTGCCAGAAGATTTAATGGTAATTTTAGCTTTCGGTGAAAGAAAACCCGTCTTAAGTAATAATACTGCTGCGAATCGTGCGCAAAATCGTCGGGTATATGTTGAATTAAAGCGTGAACCTAGACCTGTTGATGAGTACAAAGTTAAAGCTGTTGAGGTAAAACCAAAAGAAGCACCAATTAAAACCACAACCGATGCTTTATTTGATGAGATTACGCCACCCGTAATGATTAATGCACCACCGGCATTAAATCCTCCACCGTTAGAAACATCACCTTCTGAAATTCCACCGTCAGAAAAGTAGTGTCTGTGTTGACTAGTCACGTATAATGATCAGCCCACAGATATTAGTCAGAGAGAATAAACACCCATGTCTTTAAAAGAACGCTTTGGCCATCCTAAAAAAGTTGTATTGGCGTATTCCGGCGGGTTAGATACTTCCATTATTTTAAAATGGCTTCAAGTAGAACTGGGATGTGAAGTGGTTACTTTTACGGCGGATCTAGGTCAAGGCGAAGAAATTGAGCCAGCACGAAAAAAAGCAGTAGGCATGGGCGTGAAAGAAGTTTTTATTGAAGACCTACGTGAAGTTTTTGTACGTGATTATGTCTATCCGATGTTTCGTGCAAACGCATTATATGAAGGCGAATATTTATTAGGTACAAGTATCGCGCGCCCATTAATTGCGCGTCGTTTAGTTGAAATTGCAGAAGCCACAGGCGCAGATGCGGTATCGCATGGCGCAACAGGTAAAGGCAATGATCAAGTGCGTTTTGAATTAGGTGCGTACGCATTAAATCCAAATATTCAAGTCATTGCACCATGGCGTTGTTGGGATATGCAATCACGTGATGCATTATTGAAATTTGCAGAAAAACATCAGATTCCTATTGAACGTACTGGTAAAGCCAGCCCATATTCAACTGATGCGAATTTACTGCATATTTCGTATGAAGGTGGTCAACTCGAAGATCCGTGGATGGCACCTGAAGAAAATATGTGGCGATGGACGCAATCACCGTTGAACGCACCTAATGAAATGGAAGAAATCGTATTACGTTTTGAAAAAGGTGATTTAGTCGCAATTAATGGTGAAACATTAACTCCTGCTCAGGCGCTAGCAAAATTAAATAAAATTGGCGGCAAGCATGGTATTGGTCGATTGGATTTAGTTGAAAATCGTTATGTTGGTTTGAAATCACGTGGCTGTTATGAAACTCCAGGTGGCACCATTTTATTAAAAGCCCATCGCGCTTTAGAATCCATTACCTTAGATCGAAATTTAGCGCATTTAAAAGATGAACTCATGCCGCGATATGCAGAGCTTATCTACACTGGATATTGGTGGTCGCCAGAACGATTAGCATTGCAATCGTTAATTGATGAATCACAACGATATGTAAGCGGTGAAGTAAAACTCACTTTATTAAAAGGAACAGTACAAGTAGTAGGCCGACGTTCTGAAGAATCTTTATTTGATGGCCGAATGGCAACGTTTGAAGACGATCATGGAACGTATAATCAAGCGGACGCCGAAGGGTTTATTAAGCTCAATGCACTGCGGCTACGAGTCGCAGCCCGAAAAGGTCGCAGCCTTATTTGAAAAAATAAGATTAAGCATTTCACTACAACTGGCGTCATTCCCGCGAAGGCGGGAATCCAGGTGAGATGAAATACCGGAGAGCCCGTTACCTGGATTCCCGCCTTCGCGGGAATGACGCCAGTTAGAGATTTTAAAGCAGGGAAGCGAATGAGCAGTACCACCACAACTAAACCACAGGTTTTAATTGTTGATGATGAAGAAAGAAATCGTCTAGCTATTGCAGAGATTCTTGCAGAGATTTCGTTAGAAGCAATATTTTGTGCTTCGGGTCAAAGCGCATTAGAAGCGATTCGTAAAAATCATCCGGCGTTAATTATTTTAGATGCAGAAATGCCAGAGTTGGATGGCTATCAAGTAATTAATCAAATGCACGCCGACGAAGAACTCAGCCATATCCCTGTTTTATTATTAACACCCAATCTTTCCAATGAAAAACAATTGCAGTATGCAAGCTTGGTTGAATTAATTGAATGCGTTGCAAAACCGGTGAGTGCTGAAGTCTTAAAATCTAAAGTCCAAACCTTATTACAGTTGGATTTTTATCAGCATTCGATTGTGGAATTATTAAACGAAGATCAACAAATTGTTCGTAAAAAACAAGAAGGTGTTATTGGGTTAGATATCAATGGCAAAATTATTTATGTCAATTCCATTGCAGCAAAATTATTAAAAACCAGTACAAGTGAATTGGTTGGTTTGTATTTTGAAAGTTTATTTGAAGAACCCAACGATCATGTAGTTTCAGTGTGGCAAGATCATCCAATTCGTCGCGTCTGTGCTGAAGGAAATATTCTACAAATTGATCAAGTGTATTTATGGCGTGCCGATGGAGTTTCGGTTAAAGTAAAATTAGCTGCTATTCCATTCATGGAAAAAAGCGGCACACTTGATATCTTAATGGCGTTTAAATTACGCCGCGCAAAACGCGGAACGCAAAATAATATAACTCAACTAATGGGAATGGATCATTTAACCGGTCTACCTAATCGCACACGTTTTGAAGATCATTTACGCACTCAAATTACACTAGCCAACAACATTGGTTTACAGATTGCGGTGCTGTTTATTGATTTATCGCATTTTCGACATATTAATCAAACACTCGGCCATGAATTTGGTGACGCGCTATTAAAAGAAATTAGTCAGCGTCTAAAATCTGCAGTACGTTCTAGTGATTATTTAGCACGAATCAGCGGTGATACTTTTGCGGTACTTGCAACGCTCAATCAAGATATTAGCGACGCTGGTGTGGTTGCACGTAAAATTCTAAAACAATTAAAAGAATCGTTTTTAATTCACGGCCATGAAGTATATGCAGCAAGTCACATTGGAGTTGCAACTTACCCACATTCCGGTGATACGCCGGTCGCTTTATTGAAAAATGCACAAACTGCTGCTGAACGTGCAAAATCTTTAGGTGGTAATGCGTATCAATTTTTCACAACGGAAATGAACATAGAAGTTGTGCAAAAAATGTTACTCGAACAAGATTTTCATCGAGCCATAGATCAACATATATTAAAAATTGATTTTGAACCAATTTTTGATCGTGAACATCGTATTATGGTTGGCTATGAATCCATTGTTCGTTGGCCACGTGCTGGCAAAGACTCTTTACTACTTGCTGATTTTTTACCCATTGCAGAACGTGCAGGTTTGTCAGATCGATTTAA
>JAZKFP010000222.1:0-2467 GCA_040386355.1 Pseudomonadota bacterium
CGAGAAGAAGGCTTCAATGATTTAAGAAGATCTGGATTAATTAAAGTTATGGCTGGGGTAACCAGTTTAAATGAAGTAAATCGTGTAACTACCGGACATTAGGTGTCACTTAAGTGATAAAGGCATTGTGCAATGGCAATAGCAACAGCAGGTACTAAGAAAGCGGCTTCTCCTAAGACAACTACTTTTTCTTATGAAGGATTGGACCGACGCGGAAAAAAAGTAAAAGGCGAATTAAGTTCGATTAGCCAACCTATTGCGCGCGCAGAATTACGCAAGCAAGGAATAATGGTTAAAAAAATTCATAAAAAAGGCGTGTCATTATTTGGCGAGAAAAAAAGATCGATTAAATCGGATGATATTTCACGATTTAGTCGTCAACTCGCAACCATGATGAAATCTGGCGTTCCATTAATTAGTGCATTTACGATTGCAGCAGAAGGTTTAGAATCCAACATGCGCGCACTTGTATTAGAAATTAAAAATGAGGTGGAAGGCGGTAATTCCTTGGAACACGCTTTACGTCAACATCCAAAACATTTTGATGATTTATTTTGTAGTTTAGTGGGTTCGGGTGAACAATCAGGCGCATTGGAAGTGATGTTAGATCGTATTGCAACCTACAAAGAAAAATCCGAAGCTTTAAAATCTAAATTAAAAAAAGCAGTGAAATATCCTATTGCGGTTGTCTCTGTAGCAGTTATTGTCACGGTTATTTTATTAGTAAAAGTGGTACCCACATTCGAAAGTTTATTCAGTAGCTTTGGTGCAGATTTACCAGTTCCTACCAAAATCGTTATTGGCATGTCGGAATGGATGCAGGCAAATTGGTTTATTATTATTGCTTTTATGATCGGAGTTCCTGTTGGATTAATTAAATTAAAACAACGTTCACAAAAATTTGGCGATATTCTCGATCGTATATCCGTTAAATTACCTATTACAGGTGATTTAGTAATGAAAGCAACAGTTGCTCGATTTGCACGTACTCTTTCTACTACATTTGCTGCTGGCGTTCCATTAGTTGAAGCTTTAGATTCCGTTGCGCGAGCTACAGGTAATGTCATTTATAGAAACGCAGTAATTCAAGTTAAAGACGATGTTGCTGCGGGAACGCAATTACAAGTTGCAATGCGCTCAACTGGTGTTTTTCCTTCCATGGCAATTCAAATGGTTTCGATTGGTGAAGAATCTGGTGCGTTAGATGCGATGTTAGATAAAGTTGCTTCGTATTATGAAATGGAAGTTGATGACGCTGTCGATGGTTTAACCAGTATGCTTGAACCAATTATTATGTCAGTACTAGGCGTATTAATCGGTGGTTTAATTATCGCAATGTATTTACCAATTTTCAGTATGGGTAAGGCTGTTTAATGAATTTTATACCGACGGAATATAGTGCTTTGCTAGATATATTTCGTCAGTACCCTACCTGGTATTACACATTTTTATTTATTCTTGGCGCTTTGGTTGGTAGTTTTTTAAATGTCGTTATTTATCGCTTTCCACGTATGTTGGAACAGCAGTGGCGACAAGAAAGTCAGTATGTGCAATCGCTGATTAATGCTGGTGAATCATTAATTAAACCCTCGCATGAATTTATGCAGCAATTGAGCGAACAGCCGAACATTGAAGTACAAGAAACGCTTTCACGTCCTCGATCGCATTGCCCTACTTGCAAACGCCCTATTCGTTTTTACGAAAATATTCCATTAATTAGTTTTATTTTTTTACGCGCTCAATGCCGTGGTTGTAAAACCAAAATTTCCTGGCGCTACCCTTTTATTGAAGCTTTGACTGGTATTTGTAGCGCATTAGTAGGTTGGACTTTAGGCGTTGAATGGGTGACGTTTGCTGCGCTCATTTTTACCTGGCTTTTAATTACCTTGACTTGGATTGATTTTGATACGCAATTGTTACCTGATCCAATGGTGTTCTGTTTACTGTGGTTAGGTTTATTATGCAATACGGCTCATTGGTTTACGAATTTAGAATCGGCGGTAATTGGTGCTGCTGCGGGTTATTTAATGCTGTGGTCCATATTCTGGTTATATAAATTATTAACTGGGAAAGAAGGCATGGGATACGGCGATTTTAAATTACTTGCAGCATTAGGTGCTTGGTTTGGATTTGCAGCATTACCTTCAATTATTTTAATCGCTTCATTTACTGGCGCAATTGTTGGAATATCTTTAATTATATTGTTAGGTCGTAGTCGCCACGTACCGATTGCCTTTGGGCCTTATTTAGCGTTAGGTGGTTGGGTACAATTATTTTCATCACATTTTAGTTTTTCGCTTTTTTAATTTTTCTTTTCTTATAATAATTTTTTAAATTCTGGCGTAAATAAAATCAAAGTTAATAAATTTTTTTCCCGTACTCAAATATATCATCCGATCAGCCATCGCTTGCTATATACCGAACGCAGATGAGATTTCCTAAATTATAGGTAATATTTCAAACCGTT
>JAZKFP010000223.1:0-3060 GCA_040386355.1 Pseudomonadota bacterium
TAAATGATACAATCAATCATTACACCTAAAAATCAAACGCTACGGGTATATACCCATAGCGTATGAGTTTATAAGTTTCAGATTTTAAAAAATGGCAAAACTCATCAGTAAATCTAAACCTTGTAGCAGCAGATTTTTTCCTAGAGAATGTTTTTTTCAAAAATGATATTAAAGAGAGTTGTACTATGAATATTAATGCTTTACGAAATCGTTACGACAATAGTCTTAATCCATCTATTAAAAATCAAACGAGTAAATTAATCAAAGCAGTCAGCGTGGGTGTAGCTACAGCTGCCGTGCTATTTAGTTCATTACCTTGGATTCGTCAGGCATGGGATAGTCCATTTTCAAAATTACGGCTATCTAAAGAATCAATCAATGACTCTAAATACGCAATAACTTCGTTCGAAATATCAGAAAAAATGCATTACATTTCAAATAAATTGAACCATTTACCTTTTCAACCAAAACTTGCTGAAAAAGAAAAAGCATTGCAAATTTTAATGTCATCTGAAAAAATTATTCGAGATTTCGTACAAGTAAATGAATTTCCAAAAAAACCTGTTCATTACTTTAACACAATCATGAATAACTACGATGTTTCCTCGGTAATTTATGGGATACGCGCTTTGGGATCATCAGTTTTTATTGATAAGAATTGTTTGCCAATTTTAAAGAATTTAATTTCAACACTAAACAAGCAATATGGATTAAATTTAAAATTAGAAATAGAGACTTTACGTGGTAGTTGTAAGCTATACAATTTAGATCATGTAAAAAATATTTATGACCAACATACTCTTACTAAATTTAATGTTGATGAAAGTTTTGATAATAATATTAAAATATTTGAAAACAATGAGCAGTCACTTTATGGGACGCATATCAAAGGATTATGTTATGGCATTGATACAATAAACTCAGCAATTTACACCACCATTGATATTTTTAAATCGACTAGCCATAATTTTTTTGCCGTTAACGCAGGAGTGCTTGACATAAATCCTGAAGAATTTAAAAAGCTGCATAATGTATTAATGCAATTTCCCTTACAAAGTGTATTAAAGACAATTCCAAATTTTGATTCTGACGCTAGCTCAGCGCTTCAGAAATTTTGGATATCTAAAAATACAAACGAGCAGTTTTTTATGTTTCCAGTGGATTTACTTATTGGTAGTCAAGATGCGGATATTTCTGGTATTTTCGTCAGCTCAAAAGCAAAACTGGTGATTAAAAATGCTTTGCATGAACATTTTTTGCAAACTAAAACAGATAAAACTTATGAAGAGATCCTAACTAAAATAAAATATTTCTTAGAGAAAATCACATTCGTAAATTCTATTGATAAAATGCAGGAACCAACTACATTACCGGGAGAAAATCTCTTAAGACGATGCTTTAATTCTGAAGCGTGTAAAATGGATTTAGAAAAACATACTTTTTATCAGGAATTAACTCAGCAGTTATTGCCTGATGCTAAAAAGATTATTAAATAAATCTTCATTACTCACCATTCATAAAAAAAGGCCGTACATAAACGGCCTTTTTTTCTAGTGAGGTAAAAATTTTAAATTCATACCTTCATCATTGGTTGCCCCATAATGCGTTGTTTTTTCTCTTGTTGCAAAACGCGTTGGCGGTAATTTTCAATAATCTCATCGGTCAGTGGCCGTTGTTTTTCATCACACAAAATGCCGTCGATGTTATGCGCCAATCGTTGAGCAGTGTCGAGCATTAAATCAAATGCGTACAGCGCACGTTTTGGGCCAGGCAAACTTAAAAATAAACAAATGCCTGGAGTCTCAAAACTTTCAATATTATCGACGTCGAAGGTTCCTGGTTCCAATAAATTCGCCATGCTAAATAACAAACCACGTTTTTCTTCAGGCCGTTCAAAGCGGTGAAAAATATTCATCGGTCCAAAGCGTAAACCTAACGATAAGCAGGCCTGCAATAATTGGTTACCACGAAACGGTTGGCGATTTTTTGCTATGACATTAACGATAATAACTTCTTCAACTTTCGCAGATAAAATTGGTTTATCTTCTCCTCGTTCACGACGCGGTGGGCGTTTTGCGCTAACTTCTGCTTTATTGGAAGCAACCTGAGCGTTATTAGCAACACGTGGAGCACTGACGTCATCCGCTACACCGGAACGGCGCAAGTTGGTGGACACGTTTGCAGTTTGCACGGAAGAACCAAATGTTTCTCGAGCATTAACATTATTTGAATTTTTATTAGTATTTTTACTGGTGAGATTTCCATACGCAACTGCTTCGACTTTTTGCGTAAGGATCGGCTCTTGATAATGATGTTCTGCAACTTGTTGTTTTGCAGCTTCTTGCGCGACTTTACTCGAACGACGTGCACTCAACCAATTGCGCATGGTTTTTTTCGGTGCAGTCGTGGCACCGGACATTTTTTCCGCCATCGATAAACGAATTGAATCGGATATTTCTTCTGATGAAAGATTGGAAGGTTCATCGACCACAACATGTCGAATTTTACGGCGTGCTGGTGCAGCTTGTTGCTTGGGTTGCGGCGCAATATATTGTTCTTGATCGTCATCAAGTCGAATCCCAAGTTGCGAACGCCGATGATCTCGAACGCGTCGATAGCCATCTACGCAAATCATAATCATGACAGCTAATCCCAACAACATTAATCCTTCGCGGATTCCGAATTCCATATATTCTCCCACCCTTAATATTTTGCATCTTTTATACCAAATGCAAATGGAATTTCTTAAAACACTTTTCAACTTTTTAATCAGTAAAGGCCGTTCAACACGGGCGAATGATTATTCGCCCCTACACATAATGGTCTCTTTTCTAAAAATAACTCAATCTCTAACGGTTATCGTAGGGGCGAATAATCATTCGTCCGCATGTACTTTCCATGATTCATAAAATATTTTACTCGGGAAAGTCACTCCGCGGTTGGTAAATTTCTATGAGGCTTCAGCCAACGCTGCCGCCTGATCAATATCCACCGACACCAAACGTGATACACCCGGTTCATGCATAGTAACACCCATTAATTGATGCGCTACTTCCATCG
>JAZKFP010000224.1:0-9196 GCA_040386355.1 Pseudomonadota bacterium
ACGCAGTAAGTGGAAAAAAAGATCATGATGAACACCTAATTTTCATTCGCTATGGCTATATAGCAAACGCAGATTGGATTTCCTAAAACACTTTTCTAACCCTTAATAGAAAATAGGCAGCATTTAACACGGGCGAAAAATGTTTCGCCCCTACATTATTCGTTGAAGGTAGGGAAGTAGAGTTAGGCTGGGTATCACAAGAAATTCGTGTAAATTTAAACGTAATTCATAGTTCAACAGGTGACGGTTAGTGTGTAGGGGCGAAACATTTTTCGCCCGCATGGTCTTTCCCACCAAACTTCATTCACAAGACAGTGCAGCAGAGAAAACTCATCTGCATTTGGTATATATAATGACTGCGGAATGTGAAAAGACATGGCCAACTCCTCATCATTTTCCGCAACTTGCTGTAAATCAATTAAATAATTGGAAAAACACTAGTTGTTTTTGGTTGCAAGAATTTCCGCAGTTTAATAATCAGACTGAAGCTTTTGATTCAGGTTATTCCCATTTTCTTGAACATAACGGCAAACAACTCTCAGTTTTTCTAAAAACACCTTCCGGCATTCTTCACTATTCATCTAAAGATTTATTGTTAGCCTGGCGCAAGCGTTTAATCGGCTTCACTCATCAAAAACAACCTTTAGCACGCGCTATTGGCATTCAAAAAGTTAAAAAATTTAAAGCACGTTTATTAACAGAAAATAAATTATTAATAGAAAATAAACCGTTGTCTTACTTACACGTTATCGATGCAACCGCAGGTTTAGCACGCGACGCGGCTGTCATTGCAGCACTTGGAACACCTGTACTTTTAATTGAACAGAATCCGTGTGTGTTCGTACTCATTTCTTGGGCTTGGGAAAGTATTCAAAACGATTTAGAAAACTGGCCATTTAAAGATTCTACTCTGATGCAATTTTATTGGGGAAATGCAGAAAGTTTAATTCCGCAATTAACTCAGCAGTATTTTACTTCTGTAGTGTATTGCGATCCGATGTTCCCTAAACGAAATAAAAGTGCGCAAGTTAAGAAAGAAAGTATTTTTCTTCAATATGTAACTTTTAATAAAGAGGATTTTAATTGGTTAAGTTTACGCAGCTATGGACAACGACTTGTTATTAAAAGACCTAACACGGTTGAACCTTGGGGTTCACCGACGTTTCAAATAGTTGGTAAAGCTGTGCGATTTGATGTATACGAAAATATACCCGTAGCGAATGACCTTTGTTTTTAAAAAATGGTAGGGCGCTTTGCGCGCCGCGACTCAAGGCAGCGGCCGGACAAATGAAATGGTGAAGCATGAAGATTTTTTTTCGATTGCACGGCGCTGTGACGCAGCGTAGCCAAAGCTTTACGCAGCGAGAACGCTGTGACACGTTCGAGCAGGCAACACAACAAGCGGAAAAAAAGATCATGGTAAACACCTAATTTTCATTCGCTACGGGTATATTCCAAACGCATATGAGTTTTCCGGTTGTTGCATAGCTCACTCGCCTGCTCACCTATATATTTATAGGTTCCGCGGGCTTATTTCGCATGCGCCTACGGGAAAACCAATCTGCATTCGTTATATATCTCAACTGCTTTTAAAACATTAACTATCTAACGTATTTTTTAGTAAAGGAAACTCCAACCAAAACGTAGTTCCTTTACTCATTTCTGTATCGAATCCAATTTGTCCATGCATTTGTTCAACGATTTGTTTAGTGATATGCAATCCCAAACCAGTGCCCCCTTTGCTACGGGTAACAGAAGAATCCGCTTGAGAAAATTTTCCAAAAATTCGCGAGCGAAATTCTTCTGGGATACCTGGTCCACAATCTTGAACACACACTCGAACAATATCTTTTTTAACCACAGCGAAAATTTTTATGGTGCTTTTTTGCGGAGAAAATTTCGCAGCATTTGAAATAAGATTTGACAACACTTGTATATAGCGTGCTGAATCTAAACGCACCTTAATATTTTTATCGATATCTTCTAAATCAATACTGATAAGGAATTTTTGTACATACGCTTCGTTAGCTTCTACAGCTTGATGCGTAATCAGCGCCAACGACTCTGCTCGCATATCAAATCGCATTTGCCCTGAGGCAATTTTTTCAATATCTAAAATATCATTAATTAAAAGAATCAATCGCTCACAATTATTATGAGCGATTGTAATTAAATTTTTAACCTTTTCCGGCAAATCTTTGGAAAGTGCTCCGATAATTAATCCAAGGGAACCACGAATTGAAGTAATTGGAGTACGCAATTCATGACTCACTACAGAAATAAACTCACTTTTTATTCGTTCGATTTCTTTTCGTTCAGTGATATCTTGCATTTGCGATATAAAATATTGTGGCTCATTCATCACATTTCGTACTAATGAAACGCTCAATAAAACAGAAATAATTCGACCATTTTTATGAATATAGCGCTTTTCCATTTGGTAGGTTTTTAATTCTCCTAATAACATTTTTTGTACAAATTTTAAATCCTGTTGAAGATCATTTGGATGCGTAATCGATTGAAAATCACTTGCAAGTAACTCTGATTTTTCATAGCCAATCAAATCACACAGCGCTTGATTTACTTTAAGCCATTGTCCATTCGGTTTTACCAATGCCATACCGATGGAAGCATGTTCCATTGCAGAACGGAAGGTTTCTTCACTGGTTTTTAATGCCTCACTCTGAGTTTTTTTATCGGTGATGTCTTCAATAACACCTAAATAACCTGAAATTTCCCCAACATTATTAAATAACGGTGTCACTGTAAGATTCACTAAAAAGGTCGAATGATTTTTTCGTACAAATGTCCATTCGCTAGACTCAATTCCAAATTGATTTGGCCTAAAAGTAAAAACATCAAATCCAGGCTCAATATGTTTATCAAATTCAATACTCAACTCAACTGCTCGTCGAATCACTTCTTCTGGCTTATGCCAGAGAGCTGGCGTTTGTTTACCAATAACTTCTGTTGCACGATACCCTAAAGCCTCTTCAGCTGCCTTATTAAAAGTCACTACCATACCGTTTTGGTCGGTTGAAATAATTAAATACGCTGTACTTGATAATATTCCCGTATTCAATTGATTTAATTTACTTAAATGCATAGATTTTATGCGAGAAATTAAAATAGAACGTAAGGTCAAAGCTGATAATGCAGCAATAACCAATCCTGCAATAAAAATTATCATTGGCAAAAAGGTTTGCTGATTCGCAATAAATTTTTTTGTAGGAACAATTTTTATTGTCCAGTTTTTATCATAAATCTGTAGATTTTTTTCATTACCCCATTCAGCACTAGATAGATTATTTTTAGCAGTACTTTTGAATATAATTTTATTCTCATAAGCAATAAATAATGAGTAGTCCTCACCCAATTCACGCGCAACGATTCCTCCAAAAAAATCTTCAATTGAAAATATACCTGCCATAAAGCCATCAAATGAATTTTTAACATATAAAGGTATGTACGCTATAAAAGCTTTATACCCTTGAACTAGATCAAAAGGAGGCGTGAGTGTTGGACTATTTTTTTCTGCCGCACCTTTTAATGCGGCTTCTCGTTGCGCATCGAATAAGATATCTAAACCAATTACTTTTTCATTACCTTTTAAAGGCTCAACCCAGCGAACTTTGTAATTAGAATCTATCCATTCCAATGCTTTTAATCCAGAAAGTTGGTCAGTATAATTTTGTGCGTCGTTCTGCCATAAATCAAAGGATGTACCGCCGCTCATTTCCCAACGTTGAGCCATTCTTTTAATTGCCATAAGCTTTTCATTGGCCTGCGAATGCAGTAAAAGCTGAACTTTAGATGCTTCTTCATCTACAGTTTGTTTAACATAATTAAGTTCTTTTTCTTTTAATATTCCATAGAGTAAATACGAACTAATTGCTACCAATAAAAACACTGCAACAGGTAATCCAAATTTTCTTTCACCTGCCAACCATTCAATTGTTTCTGTTCGGCGCACGAGAGAAACAATCAGAAACATACCAAACAAACCAGTAAATACTAATCCCCCAATTAATATAAAAAGTGGACTATCACTGCGTTTATTTTGTTCGTAGGCTGGGGTGCTTTCCCATATTACCAACCATTGTTGTTGCATGATTTCTAGTTTTTTGACGACCTTGAATTTTGAGATTATTTTCTTTTCATTAGAGCTGCTGTAAATCAAAGCACTATCTGATTCGTTTACACCATCATAAATTCTTAAATTGAGAGTGTGTGATTGACTGAGCGTTAAATCTTTCAAAAAATTTTTTGCAATAAATGGCGCATAAATCCAGCCTAAAAAAGCTTTTTGTCTTTCATTCTCAGTATTAATTGACATATTTAGACGATACATAGGATGTAATAATAAAAAGGCCGCATTTTTTGAGTCGTCTTGCACTAACGTTATTTTTTTAGTAATGGCCGGCTTTCCTGAATCTCTTGAAAGATTACAAGCCTCAATGCGATTTTTTTCAAAAGCAATATTTAACCCTAGTGCTCGGCGATTTTCTTTCTCAGGTTCGATATAAGTAATAACGTTAAAAAATTCGGTATTGGTTGGGTGAACTATAAAAGAAGGCATACCATCTTTTCGAACCCTATTTTGAAAATTTTCTATTTCATTTGAAATTATTGGTTTAACCCAACCAATACCATTAATTCCAGGAAAACTTTTTTTGATATCGACTGTTTCAGCATATCGACGCCACTCTTCACGTGACACAAATTCTGAACCTTGAAAAAATCCTTCGGCACCCAGCAAAGCATTTTCATAAGAATGCAATCGATATAACAATGCTTTTTCACTTTCAACTGCAAGCGATTGAAACTCTGCAGTATTTTGCGCATATATACTCTCTGAGGAAATTTTCCAAGCGTAAAACGTAAGTCCTAACGGTAGTATGAGAACAAGCATCGCGACAACAGGTAATGTACTTAATACATTCCCTCGCCACATTAATGAGGCTTCTTTATTTGGCGCAATTAATACTAAAGGTAAAAATATTAATATTCCAAATACATCACCCATCCACCACGTCAACCAATTTTTAAAAATATTTTCGGCTAATAAAACATCTGAGTAAAATAAGCTTGCAGTGCCGATACTTGCTGCTGTAATACATGCAACAGGACCACTTAATAAAAATAATTGCAGTAATTCTTTAAAATAATTTAAAGTTAAAGGTAGTGAAATAAAACGTTGAATTAACCAACGTCCAACTACAGCTTGTAAAGTTGAACCTATAGCAATTCCTAAAGCTGTCATTGCTTTTGCGTAATGCAATCCATCTGCAACGGAATAGGCGTGTGAAATATAACAGTTAAGAAGAAACGAACCAATTAAAACACCTGGCCACAATCGGACACCATGTACTATCAACATCCCTAATGCTATGCCTGAAGGTGGCCAAATTACAGTGGCGTATCCAGGGGGTACCGCAAGCAATAAACCAAGTTTACCGGTGGCAATATACAATAACACCAACAAAATAATTTTACTTAGCTCACTCCTCATACTCATTATCATCACGCATAAATCCGTTTTAAAAATACGTCTATATATTGTGTCATTTTGACTTTAAATTATCTCATTCTAATAACTTTTATCAGTAAAAGATTAGTCAATTTTTACAGGATTGTTATCCTAAAAAAATCAAGCTTATTTGAGTAAAGATAAAATTTATTGTCGAATTCAAGAGGCTATGGTAAGTTTTTTTAAACAGTAATACGTAGAAAATCTCATAGTTTTACAACTAAGGTTTCAGAATTTTTTTTAGTTATTTTATTTTCTTTTTTAAAACGTAATGGAGATAGTGCTTTCTTAAGAGTTGCATCGACTGCAGATGGAATTTCCAACCATTCATGAATTAACACATCTGCGGCCAACGGAATTAACGTTGTTCCTTTAGCGCCAAAACCAATCATTGTCCAAAGAGACAAATCTTGATCTACAGCACCAACTAACGGTAGATAATCTTTTGATTGACAACGCACCCCCGTCCATCCAGTAAATTTTTGATTTTCTATTTTAAATAAGTTTGGTAATTTATTTTTTAAACGTTGAATGTTTTGCAAATGATCGTGCTGCGTTTCAATTGCAACCGATTGCCATGGATGAAAAGTTGAACCGGTATGAGCCACACCATTAATACCTGGAACATAATATCCATCAAAAGTAATAGGGAAAGAAATAGAATTTTTTATTTCAGGAACTACTGTAGTTTGACCCGCTACCGCTTTTATTGTACCAATTAATTCTGGTAAAAAATCCAATGCATTAAAAGCATTTGCAAATACAACATGATCATATTTTTCATACGATTTTTGATTCTGATCAATCAAGATCCATTTTTTATTTTCTTTTTTAAGATCTTGAATAGTAGTGTTATAAAAAATATTAAATACTTCAGAATTTTTTTCTTTTAAAGATTGCAGGCGTGCGCCACATAAATCCCGTATTTGAATAAATCCACCTTGATCAAACCATAATCCTCCAGACGATATATTTCCCCCTATTAATTCGGATGTTTGTTGCGGTGATAAATATTCCATACCGGGTAAAAACTTAAAACGCTCAAGTATTTTAATATGGCGCTGTTCTTCCGATTCGTTATGACTTAATTGCAGCAAACCTGTCTCATGCCAAAAACCTCGATCTAATGTATGTGTTCGATAATGATTAATTGCGCGAATATAGGCTATTTCTTGAAAGCGGTTATACGAAGCTTCATCTAATCCTGGACGGAAAAATAATACGGCCGAAGAATTGCCTGAAGCGCCAGTTGCAGGTAGCGCATTACTTTCAAATAAATCACAGGTTAATCCAAACTCGGTACAACGCTGCGCTAAATGCGTACCGGATAAACCAGCACCAATAATTGCAATATGCAGCGGTTGTGCTTTTAGTAGGGGGTTTATACCTTTAAATTCACCCACCAACATATCGCGCTTAAAGCCATGGCCTGATTTTTTTTGTACTGTAAATCCAGCATGCAATAATTTTTGACGGACGTGTCCTGCAGCGGTAAATGTCGCGAAGGTTGTACCAGCGCGCGCGGTACGTCTCACTGCTCGCATAACACTTTCGGACCACATAACAGGATTTTGTGCTGGGGCAAACCCATCTAAAAACCAAGCATCCACATGGCCAGTTAATTCAGGTAAAGTTTGTTCTACATTACCCCACACAAGCTGCAAACGAATACTTGGGTCGTTATCAAAATCAATAACATGCGTGCCTTGCCAAGGCGGTGGATAATGATTACGTAAAGCTTGGCTAAGCTCAGATAATTCAAACCATGGCTGATGAATTATTTTAAGCTGTTGAATGGATAACGGTTGATGTTCAAAAGAAATAAAATGTAGACGTTGATGCGGTTGTTTAAATCGGCGCCATACTGACCATAAATGTAAAAAATTTAATCCAGTACCAAAACCTGTTTCAGCAATTACAATAATATTTGAAAACTCATCCGCGACCAGTCGTTCATAGATACGATTACCGCGAATAAAAACCCAATCCACTTCAGAACGAGGTTGATTGTGTGAAAAATAACGATCTTGAAATTGCCGAGAGTAAAGACCGCCTTTTATGTTCAATACATCAGGTTGGGACAATACAATTGGCATAAATAAAAAACCTTTTTATTCGGAAAATAAAATATGTCAGACCAATGTATTCGATTGCTAGTGCAATGCCCGGACAGATCTGGAATTGTGGCAGCTGTATCCGGTTTTTTGCAACAACACAAAGCCAATATTACCGCTTTAGATCAGTTTTCAACTGACTCAGTAGGCGGAAAATTATTTATGCGAATCGTTTGTCAAATTGACTCAAATTTGGTGCAAGACGAATTAGCCTTCAAATCATTTCAACAAAATTTTCAACAAAATGTTGCTGATCACTTTAAAATGACGTGGTCGATGACATTTTCAGAATTGAAAAAAAATATTTATATCCTTGTTTCAAAACACGACCATGCATTAATGGAATTACTCTGGGAATGGAATCGTGGTGAATTGCACGCTAATATTTGCGGTGTTATTAGCAATCATGAAGATTTGAAAAAAGAAGTATTACAATTTGGCGTACCTTTTTATCACATTCCAGTGAGCGCTAATACACGTTCTGAATCTGAGAAAGAAGTTTTAAAAATATGTAAAAATAATTGTGATTTAATTGTACTTGCACGCTATATGCAAATTTTATCGCCAGATTTTGTCAATCATTTCCCAAATAAAATTATTAATATTCACCATTCTTTTTTACCCGCTTTTGTTGGTGCAGATCCCTATCGACAAGCATTTGAAAGAGGCGTAAAGGTTATTGGAGCAACCGCGCATTACGTTACGGATGAACTCGATATGGGTCCGATTATCAGTCAAGATGTTGAACATGTAACACATAGAGAAACGGTTTTATCTTTACGGTCAACGGGGCGAGAAATTGAAAGACGGGTTTTAGCGCAAGCTGTTAAATGGCATATCGAAGATCGTGTATTTGTGCACGAAAATAAAACGCTAATATTCTAAAAAATCGTATATGCGAAATAAAAATTCTTTATCAATAGGAAAATAAAATTTTCGAACTGTTGCACAGTATCTTTCTAATTTAATTTTATTCAATAAAAAATTTACGGTCAAAATGCGATATCGATAAAACTTTTTTAATTTGAGGGCGCGCATTAATGATTCGTATCGCCATTTCGTCACCTAATGTTTTTCGCATATTTACCAGCATACCCAATGCACTACTGTCCATATGATTAGCTTCGCGCAAATCTAAAATATAACCGCTGCATTCATTAGGCTTATTGGAATAGGATTCTTTAAATTCATGCAGTTGTTCAAAATTAAATTTACCAATAATTTGAATAATGCATTCTTGCTTTTCACTTTGATAGCTGACTGCCACGCTCATTGGTTACTACCTCAACAACATCAAAGATATAAATATTTCTGTCTTTAAAAAGGTTAGTACCAACAAAGCAAGCTGCCAAATCTTAAGAATTTTTTACACTAAATGCAGATGGGATTTCCTAAAATAATTTTCTAATATTCAATCAGTAGTAGGCAGAACTTAACACGGGCGAAAGATGTTTCGCCCCTACATAAAATGATTACTTTCCTAAAAATACCCCAGTCTTTGAAGAGTATTGTAGGGGCGAAACATCTTTCGCCCGCATGTACTTTCCCACAA
>JAZKFP010000225.1:0-1991 GCA_040386355.1 Pseudomonadota bacterium
CTAAAAACGCTTCTTGCGGAATTTCAACATTTCCTACTTGCTTCATACGTTTCTTACCGGCTTTTTGTTTTTCTAACAATTTTCTTTTGCGAGATACATCTCCGCCATAACATTTAGCGAGAACGTTCTTACGTAACGCTTTGACGGTTTCACGTGCGATAATTTTGCTTCCGATTGAAGCTTGTAAAATTACCTCAAACATTTGACGTGGAATCAATTCACGCATTTTTTCTATTACTGATCGGCCGCGATTCACAGCTTGATCAGTATGACAAATCATAGCCAATGCATCAGTTTTTTGACCGTTTACTAACACATCTACTTTTACAACGCGACTCGGTTCAAACCGTAAAAACTGGTAATCCAAAGACGCGTATCCTCGACTTAACGATTTCAAACGATCAAAGAAATCCATTACAATTTCTGCCATTGGAATTTCATACTGCAGACTGACTTGTTTCCCCATGTATTGCATGGATTTTTGTACACCACGTCTTTCAATACACAAAGTAATAATTGCACCTAAAAATTCTTGTGGTACTAAAATTGCGACATTAGCAATCGGTTCACGTACTTCTTTAATATCACTGGGTGAAGGTAGAGCAGCTGGATTATCAACTGTGATAATTTCATCTTTATTTGTTAACACTTCATAAATAACAGTAGGCGCTGTAGTGATTAATTCTAATTGATATTCTCGTTCTAATCGTTCTTGTACAATTTCCATATGCAGCATGCCAAGAAAACCGCATCGAAATCCAAAGCCTAAAGCCTCGGATGATTCAGGTTCATAAAATAACGACGCATCATTTAGAGTGAGTTTGCCCAAAGCTTCGCGAAAATCTTCGAAATCTTCGCCATTAATAGGAAAGACTCCGGCGTAAACTTGTGGTTTTACTTTTTTAAAACCAGGCAAACTGTTAACAGTTTTGGTCGCTACATGCGTAATGGTGTCACCTACAGGTGCGCCTTGAATGTCTTTGATACCTGCAACTAAAAATCCTACTTCACCAGCTTCAAGTATTTTACGATCCTGTTTTTTGGGAGTAAAAATTCCGAGATAATCTACAGGGTGGGATTGACCTGTAGATTTTATAAATATTTTATCGCCTTTTGTCACACGACCATTTTTTACTCGAACTAATGACACCACACCTAAATAATTATCAAACCATGAATCAATAATCAGAGCTTGCAGTGGCGCTTCACGATCACCTTCTGGAGCGGGAATCGCAGTTATCAAATGTTCGAGCAGCTCATCAATTCCTTCACCAGTTTTTGCACTGATCCGACACGCATCCATTGCTGCGATGCCAATAATATCTTCTATTTCTCGGGCTACTCGCTCAGGCTCAGCTTGCGGTAAATCTAATTTATTAAGCACTGGAATAACTTCAAGCCCTTGTTCAATTGCGGTATAACAATTAGCAACCGATTGTGCTTCCACACCCTGTGCCGCATCTACAACTAATAATGCACCTTCGCAAGCTGCTAATGATCGAGAAACTTCATACGAAAAATCAACGTGTCCAGGTGTATCAATAAAATTTAATTGATACGGCAATTCGTTTTTATCTTCTGGTTGGTACATCAAGGTCACGCTTTGCGCCTTAATGGTAATTCCACGCTCACGCTCTAAATCCATTGAATCAAGAATTTGAGCAGACATTTCACGTGCCGATAAACCACCGCAGGTTTGGATTAATCGATCTGCTAATGTCGATTTACCGTGGTCAATATGAGCAATGATGGAAAAATTACGAATACGACGAATATCTACCACGTTCAGCCCTGCTCCTTGTCATCAATAAGGGTCGAAAGTATATACCAAACCCATAACGGTTTTCCGAAAGGAGTAATGCAACACAATTAACATTTTGTTAAATAAGTCGTTAGAAATAGTAGGTCCTGTAAAGAATCGGACATAACAATCGATGCGACTAGCTTTATCTGCATAAAATAAATTGGAATTTAATTATACCTGCCCTCTG
>JAZKFP010000225.1:2091-5141 GCA_040386355.1 Pseudomonadota bacterium
ATTCTTGATTCTTGATTCTTGATTCTTGATTCTTGATTCTTGATTCTTGATTCTTGATTCTTAGCATGAAAGGGAGGGAAATATCTTTTGCCCACAAAAAATAGAACCGAATAGTAATTTGCAAGGATGTATCAGAACTCTAGAAAATAATACTCAACTGGATCAAAAATTTAAGATGAGGGGTTCGAAAGAATTTCCACTTTGGCCGCTTCAAGTACTTTATAGGCAGTTAACATTGGAACTTCCCCCACCAACGTCATAACAACTTTCAAGTCAGGAATTTCTTTACGAACAACAAGTGTTGCTCCGCGTTTGTAACTGTCCCCTGCACTCCACCGGTCACGGGGTTCAGACGCATCTTCTGGTTGTACAAAAACACTAAATAATGCGAGACCATCAGACATCATTTTTACTGCTAAGGTATTATTTGCAATCATAAAACTTTCAGATTTTTTTCCATCAACAGATGTAAAGCCATTAGGTACCCAATCTAATTTAACCCGATATTTTTGTGCCGAATATGTTGATTTGATAAGAGCATCTTTTGCTTCATGGTTATTAGATGAGACAATTTCACCTCGCGCTGCGGCAGATAACTCTACTAATGCAGCACTTCGAGGTAACGCTGTTGCATCAATAGGTTGACGGCGAGCATCTAATACTTTTGAGCGAAGAATACGAGATTTTGAAATTTTGAAATCTTGCAGCGAAAGCTTTGCAGACGGATTCATTTCTGTAAAAGCAAATACTTCCAGTGGATTACTAGTGCCGTCTCGTACTTCTAATCTTACAGGTAAAGCACTAGCTTGATCTAACCACAATCGATAACCTAAACGAAACCGATCTTTAGGACGAATTTGAACTTGTTCCGCTGCACGATTAGCCATCCGACCAGTACCAGCTGAAAATATATGATAATTTTCTTGAGCCGCTTCTGCTAATCGATAAGAAGAACTTGGACCAACGGATAAAGGTTGTTTTACTCGGCCGTATTCTGAACCGTTATTCAAATAAAAAACATCATCACCTGAGCGAACGATTTCAACTTTTGGCCCATCAAAATGAGTAAATCGCTCATATTCCACGCCTTCGATAATTGCACGAGAAAAACCAACACTTTTAAGATCTCGGCCATCAAAATAAACAAATGTTCCAGTGACATCACGTTCATCAATTGCAAAGCGCATACGACGCAGCATTGCGGCGGCTCGGTCTTGTGGATCGATGGATTGGATCGACCAATCACCATCACCTGGGGAATTGTCAAAGGCCTGTAATGAAATTGGCCAAAATAAATAACACGCAGTGAGAAAGGTAATCCAATGGAGTTTATTCCTCGTCATCGGGTTGAACAATTCCCTCTTCAAAAAGAGCAACTTGACTAGTTTCAATCATTCGACCAAAGGGCATTAAACCTGCTCCCCAAGGTAATGAAGCTTGCGCAGAGTGAGTCATGCGAAACTCTTCCATATTCGACGTATATTCCAAGCTTAATGCCGTAGCAACATCTTCTTCCACAGGCGATATATCAGGTGTTGCTTCCACTACTGCTAATTGAGCATCTTGCTGAGATTTCTCATTTGCAACTTTTACAACTTCTTGAGAACTATTCTTTTCAAATGAAACCGGCTCTTTAGTAGTAACTTGTGCTAACTCAGGCATATTCACAGCAGATAGTTCGGGTGTTTGGTTTTGATAAACACTAATTAGTGCTACTAACGCTATAGAAGCTGCAACTGACCAACCTGCCTTAGTACGATTATATTGTTTTAATATCTTAAATTTATTTTTAATTGGTAGTGAAGGTTTAACAGATTTATCTTGTGAAATGACAGCGGTTTTGAAAGGTAGAACATTATTTATAACTGTTTCTGGCGCATCCGTTGAAATAATTTGCCTAATACGGTCTGAAAGATCGATGTGCAAAAAAGAAATTTTAGGATCAACTGACCGCTGTTTTGCATAGATACTTCGCTGCAATTGAATTCGCTGCCAATATTCATTCAACTCAGGTCGTGCTTGCATTTGAATAAGTAGTTCATTAAATTCAGGTTCAGATAACTCACCGTCAACCAGAGCTGAAATTTGCGCTAGTAATGAGTCGTCATCTTGACTAAAAGTGGTCATGGTCATTATCTCAGTCCTATATGAAGTCATGCGTACAGTATTTACTGGATGTATGTCTCGCAATCCCATCTGATCAAGATAGGAGAATTTTCACAACTATGATTTGAATTATATAAAATTTATTTTACATTAAATTAATTATTGTTGTTATTTCCTGCTAATTACCTGTAAATCTAAAATTAATTCCTAGCGCTGCTTTTATTTATCTTACGTATCTACGCGAAGAGTTTGGTACTTGCTTTTTTTCAGACATTTTATCTTGCTTGCTTGTGTCTTCGCCGGTAGATTCCATTTCAGTAGATAAAGTTCCAGACTCTCCAGACTCAAATGCAGTAACTGCTCTGTCAATTGCATCACGTGCACGAAAAATACGCGATCGCACCGTTCCAATTGGACACTTCATGACCTCAGCAATTTCCTCATAACTTAAACCGTCGAACTCTCTCAACATCAAAGCTTGCTTTAAATCATCAGGAATAGAATGCAGAGCAGAATTAATAACTTGCTCTAATTGATCTCGAGATAATTGGGCTTCTGGTCCCGCGTTGTCGCTAAGACCAATCTCCAATGCAAAGGGTTCCTGATCATCCACATCAACTGATTTAATTTGTGCTTTATGCACGGTTGAAGTTAAGTGATTTTTTGCTGTGTTTACAGCAATACGATACAGCCAAGTGTAGAAAGCACTATCACCTCTAAATTGGGGAAGAGCACGATAGGCTTTTATCAGAACTTCTTGTGCAATATCTAAAGCATCATCATGTGATTTCACCATACGATAAATCATTGAAATAATACGATGCTGATATTTTTTTACTAATAAATCGAATGCAGCATGATTACCTTGCTGTGCACGCTCTACTAAGAGCTGATCTGACTGGTCGTCATTCACTATGGTTTCTCTCTAAAAGTACATTTTTGAA
>JAZKFP010000226.1:0-4435 GCA_040386355.1 Pseudomonadota bacterium
AAGCTGATTTTTATAATCCCGCCTCACAAATGATTGTGCGATTAACGCAACCTGTATTGGCACCTATTCGACGCATTGTGCCGCCCATGGGTTCAATGGACCTTGCCTCTTTAATATTTTTCATATTACTTATTACAATAAAAAATATTATTTTTGCAAGTCTCTTGGGTGTTCCTTTTTCTGGCCACTTACTTATTACAATTTTGAAAAACATTGGTTCACTTATTATCAACTTTTTTATTGTTGTAATTATTATTCAAGTAATAGCAAGCTGGATCGCACCATCAAATTACAATCCTTATTTGGCTTTTTTAAATCAATTGAGTGAACCAATTCTTATGCCAATACGGCGCATTCTTCCTCCACTCGGAGGATTAGATTTTTCTGCTCTTGTAGCTTTAATCCTTTTGAATTTTTTACAAACCTTACTTGGACTGTAAATTATCAACGTATACCCGTAGGATATAACCTCCACTCTTAAAAAAGGGTAAGGGCATCACGCGCCACAATTAAAGGCAGCAGCTGGGCGATGAAGCAGCAAGATTTTTTTTGATCGCCCCCCAGGTTGATTAATAGGATTTTGACACCACCTAGCCAACGCTTTACGGAATGTCAAAGCATACTCTACAAAAAAATATGGAATTGAAGAAAAATCTTCAAGTTCTACCATTTGATTTTCCGCTCGTTGCTTTGAATAGCTCTCATTTGTTAAAGATATTTAAGACAATTTGTTTTCAAAACAGATGATTTTGTAAGTTTTTATCATTTCAAAGAGGTATTTCAGGCTTCCTAACTATACTTTTCTGATTAGGTAAATAGTCTACCTTAGTTAGAGAAAACCTATGACCTCAGCAATAAAAATTCCATATAAATATTTAGCGCGTGCTGCTAGAGGCTTTTCTCTGATTGAAATTTTAGCTGTTGTAGCTATTCTTGTTATCTTATCTAGTTTTATTGGAAATTTTAGCATTAATGTGAATCGTCTCAACATACAAGGCTTGGCATCAGAATTTGGCGATAAAATTAAAGTCACGCGCTCTTACGCAATAATGACAGGCTATAGAACTTTTATTTGTGCTTCTTCAAATTTAACTACGTGTAATAGCAGTGCTTTCACCGATGGTTTATTAATTGGCTTTGTTGATAGTACCGGCACTCATAAAATTTACGCTGATCGATCTGAAAAACTTATTAAAATTACCGGATTAAATCCTGCTCGAATTGATTTTTCACCATCGGGATTTTTAATACAGCCTGTCACTCAAGCTAATGTTCTTTTTTGTTCAAGTTATGACTCAAAAATAAAAGGTAAAAATGTTAATGTTTTATCTTCAGGCTTAGTTGGTATTACCGATGCTAATTGTTAAAAAATTATTTGGATCCACTTTAATTGAGGTTTTAATTTCAGCCCTAATTGTTGCACTTGGCTTGGCTAGTTTTCTTAAAATCCAAAATCAGAGTATGAAAAATCAACTCGAAAGCCAACAAAGAGCTGATGTGATAGAAGCAACTAATCAATTGGTACAAAAAATATCTAATAATCCAGACAAAACTGGGGTTCAATATATTTCTAAAGGCTTTATTGAAAATATAAACTCAACTTTTGATTGCATCACCAATACGTGCTCTACAACTCAAACAGCAATCTATGATTTACGAGAGTGGGGTAATCAATTAGCAACTACGTTACCAAAACAATCCTTTTACTCTATTCAACAAACAGAACCTTTCGTCTTTTCAATAAATATTGCCTGGAATCGTAATAAATCAGTGACTTCTACCGTGTTTGATATTACGCAAGGCTGTATGAACGCTTCTGATATTATTTGTTATGAAATGGTTTTTCGCCTTGAAGAATTTGATTAAATGGGTTGGATTATGCATTTTAAATTGAAAAGTAAAATTCTCAATTCCATTCACATTCATCGACTAAAACACCTATTCTTTCACTTAATATATCAAAAAACATTTAAATTATTAAAAAAATCCAATAAAACAAAGGGATTTACATTAATTGAATTGCTAATCTCAATGTGTTTAGGGTCACTTGTTCTATTTGCTGCTATTTCCTTTCAATCTCATTCTTTTAAACATTATTTGCAAGGTCATGATCAATTAGATACTAATCAATCCAAGCAATCGATTATGCAACAACTCAAAAAAATTATTGGAAATGCTGGATATCTCGCTGAGTATCCCGCAGTACCCGAATGGAATAAAATTTGTTTTGCAGCAATAAATAAATTTTCAGATGAAAGTGTGGTCTATGGCGTAGACCGCTCAATGAGCAGCTCCCAATCAGATGATTTATTAATTCATTTTTTTGGCAATGCAGAGGGCACCGTTCAAGATTGTAGAGGTGTGAGCATAAAAGAAAACCAACGTGCTGAAATACGTTTTTACGTTGACAATGCAGAATCGCAATTAGTTTGTGACAGTCAGGTATATCAACGCGATGCTACAGGAGATGCCATGTGCTCAGCTCCCGAAAAATTAATATCTTCTGCACAAAAAATTGTTATTGGAAATAAAATAAAATCATTTCAAGTGTTATATGGTTTACCTGTTAATACAGATAACTATCGCTGGGTTAATGCAAGTAATCTAGGCGCCAGCTCAACCTACATGTGGAAAGATATCACTGCCATTCAAATTGGAATGATTTCAGAATTTGGTAAAAATTATTTAAAACAAGTTGACGCAACTTTATTTAGTGAAAAAATGATTGCAAAACCAGGTGAAGTTTTGCGTGCTGAAAAAACTACAGTTAGTTTAAGGAAACAAAGTTTTTAAATATACATATATTCTTACTGAGTACTGCGTTATGTTTTTAATTTTTAAGAATAGGCAGCATAAAGATCTAACTTTTGTTAAAAAAACAAATGGATTCATTATTCATGTGAGCGTCATGTTGCTAATTATGATTGGAATTCTCAGCATGAAAATGGCGACAACCGAATATGACGATCTAAACATTACAGGTAATGTGCAGAAAAAAGAAGATGTTGCCTTACTTGCGCAACTTGCCCTACAGACTGTAGCTGAAGATTTTGTAGAAATGACCACGCACCCCAAAGAAATTTCTCACTTTAGTGGAGTTTTTTTAAATAATAATGAATATGAAATTTGGCCGGATGGTTTAGGTAATTTAAGCGGCAGTAAATATTACAACAGTGCCTTCAGCTGGTGGGATCAATCTTTAGAATGGTGGGAAACCTACGGTGAGCCCGTAGAATTTTCAACTTCTTTGAAAAATTTTTATAAAGATTATCCTACTCCACGAGTAATTATCGAAAATAAAAAACATATTAATGCGGTAGATCCCACTTCGACTGAAAATGTATACTACTACCGCATAACCGTACTTGCCTTATTAAATGATGCACGCTCTGTCAAGCAAATTGTTTTTATGAAGGAATATTAAAACGTGAAATCAAATATAAAATATCTTAAAGCATTTTCATTAATAGAAATTCTTATCGTTATCACAATTGTTGGAATTTTATTTGGGTTTGGTTTAAATCAATACACTATGTCAATTGGTAAAAATTCTTTTAGAAGCGCAAAAAATGAGCTCATGTCGTTACGAGCTGATATGGAAGCTCGCAGTAACATTGAAAGAAAATATATTGATTTAATTGCTGAAAATCCAAACAAGGCTGAAAGTGAAGATGGAAAATATAGTTTCGCAATTGTATTTGAAGATGGGGGCCGTAATTATAAAGTCACTGCTAAAAATGAGAAAAATGGAGCAATTAAAACCTGCCTAACATTTGAAATAGATAAATACGGTACTGGTCAACCTGCAAGCTGTTGGGAATAAAAAATGGTTTTAGAATTTTACTAAAACCGTTTATCAATTTTCACGTTTTTCAATATCAAACTCAGAATGGTTTTTTATGATGGATTGTCTTGCGAACGGCAATCCACACAAATGATAAGCCCGCGGAGTATACTCTCTCTTTTTTTATAAAAGAGGATGTGAGCAGGCTAAGAGTGAAGACACAAAATATCTTGCGACAGATATTTTGGAAGAAAATAATTCTGAGGAAGATAAATTAATAATAATCTTCGGGCTCTTCAACATGCTGACGTGTACAGCCCAAACAACGTAAAAAAGTAGCTCGGAATGGTACCGCAACAAACTCACGGCCAACTTCTTCACTATTACCGCCCATTAAAGTCAAAGGCAACGTCAGAACAAATGCACCTGTTCCTACAACAGTTGTTGCCAACATAACTGGACGTACCAGTAAAGCATCAGCAAACATTGCAAGCGGCTTAGGACGCTCATCAACCTTTGCAGCATGAGCAGTAGTAGATGAAAATAACGTTAAATTTATTAAAAACAGAGTGCCGCATAATCTCGACAAAGAAAATTTAGAGTACTTCACGACCAACATCTCCCTAGCCTCTAACTCTATTATCTGATCTT
>JAZKFP010000227.1:0-2100 GCA_040386355.1 Pseudomonadota bacterium
GAATACATCAGGATAAAAAATAAGCTCAAATAATATAAATTAAAACGTGTCATAGATGATGCTTCCAAAAATAAAAAACTACAAAATAGAAATTAAATTTCGTACATCTTCTACAAGATGCTCTTTCGGTTGATCACCACGCATCAGTAATTTCGATTTTCCTTCTCGGTCAAATGCATAAATAATGCTACTGTGTGTTAATTCATTGCCTTGCATTGAATTGGACTGCGCAAGATCGTAAGTGACTAAATATTTTTTACTTAAGGCTTTTAAGTTTTCTTGTGTGCCAGTTAAGCCAATAAATTCAGGTCCAAATCGTTGCGTATATTCTTTTAATCGCGCTGGAGTATCGCGCGGATCTATACCAACAAAAAGCACATTAATTTGTGCACGTTCACTTGCATCAAGCTTTTGAATAGTTTGCGCTAAAACATCTAATGTCATTGGACAAATATGCGGACAATCGGCAAAGCCAAAAAACAATAAATTTACTTTATCTTTAAAGGTTTGAGCATTTACTTCTTTACCAGTTTCCGCAGTTAAATTAAATTCTAAAATTGGAATAGCTCCAGAAACATCTTGTGAATGCCATTCTATTTTTTTAGATGTGCAAGCACTTAGTATTAAAATAGATATGAATAAAGTTTTTTTAATCAATGACACGTATAAGATACCTTAAGAAAAATAGTAAAAGGGGATCAAGGGTGAGGCTTAGAGTATGAACTAAAGTTCACAATGAGTTCATAAAAAAAGGGGTAACCGATGTTACCCCTTTTTTTATGAGGTGTTAGGTTATTTTTTAGTAAGAGCGATTGCTTTAAGAGCATTTAAAGCTTCGTAGATTTGGTAATCTTCCTCTGCAAGACTTTCCTCTTTTTTGTCTTTGCTAGATTCTATTGCTTTTTCTAACTCACCATTTTCTAAATGACCGCGTAAATCCGCCTCTCGATAAAAGCTTTCACTGCCATCTACTTTAGTAAGTTTTGCAGTATCAACTTTTAAATCCGGAGTAATACCTTGCGCTTGAATCGAGCGACCGTTTGGCGTGTAGTACCGAGCAGTAGTTAATTTTAATGCGCTCTCATCATTCAAAGGTAAAACAGTTTGAACCGAACCTTTTCCAAAGGTTTTGGTTCCCATGATTACAGCGCGATTTTGATCTTGTAATGCACCAGCCACAATTTCAGATGCGGAAGCTGAGCCGCCATTTACCAATACAATGATCGGAGTTTTTTTCAAAACATCGCCTGTGGTTGCAGAAAAACGAATTTCTGAATTGGGTAATCGACCTTTGGTGTAAACAATTAAACCACCATCTAAAAATAAATCGGAAACTTCTACTGCAGCTTGTAGAACACCACCTGGATTATTTCTTAAATCTAGAATAAGACCTTTTAACGCTTTAGGTTTGCCGTCTTTATTCTTTTGCAGCTCAGTCAAAGCTTTTGCTAAATTTTTACCAGTGTGTACTTGGAATTGCGTAATGCGAGCGTAACCGTATTCAGATTCAAGCATGCGAGATTTAACGCTTTCTACAACGATGATCGCGCGTTTTACTTCAATGACTAAAGGTTGAGGAGTGCCTTCACGCATAACAGTTAAAGTAATTGGAGTGCCTGGTTTGCCACGCATTTGTTCAACGGCTTCATTTAATGACAAACCTTTAATTGGCTTTTCATCCAGTTTGATAATCGTATCGCCTGCTTTAATTCCAGCTTTATCTGCAGGTGTTCCATCAATTGGTGAGACGACTTTGATAAATCCATCTTCCATACCAACTTCAATACCAAGCCCGCCAAATTCGCCGCTCGTACTAATTTGCAAATCTTTAAATGCGTCTGCTTCTAAATAAGCAGAATGTGGATCTAACTCTGTAAGCATCCCTTTGATTGCATTCTTCAATAAAGTTCGATCGTCAACTTCTTCCACATACGCTTTTTTAATGCGATCCCACACATCAACAAAAGTGCGAATCTCTTCAACTGGTAAAGTTGATATGGGTGGTGGAGTTGGGCTGACAGTTGTTGCTTGAGCAGGTGAAACAAGTAAAGCAACAATAAATACTGATTTAATCCAGGTAGATATCATTTTTGGACTCAA